>SFCB01000243.1 GCA_004367505.1 Chloroflexi bacterium OHK40
CATCCCACCCATGCCGCCCGCGTTCCCCACACCCTCGGCGCCCTCGAAGGCCTGGCTCACCAGAGTGAGCGTGGTGCCGACCGGCACATCGCGGAGGTCGGCCCAGAGCTCGATCCGCTCGCCGGGAGCCAGCATCACGAATTGACGGGTAACAGGCTGCTCCAGCAGCCCGCCGTCGGTGCCGATCACCGTCAGCGGCGTGCCGGTATCCCAGGCCAGCTTGTAGATGCGGCTGTTGGAGCCGTTCAGCAGGCGCAGCCGGTAGGCGCGGGTGGCGACGTCGAGGGTGAGGTCGGGGGCGCCATTCACCAGGATGCGCTCGCCCAGGAAGCCCATCATCTGCGCCATCGGGTCCGGGCTGTAGACGAACTGGTTCTGTTCGTCAAAGGTGCGATCTTGAATGACGACCGGCAGATCGTAGGCGCCGGTCGGCAAGCTGGCCGCGTCCTCCTCGGCATCACCAACCAGGAAGAGCCCGGCCAGGCCCATGATCACCTGGGTGCCGATCTGGCCGTGGGGATGGGGGTGGAACCAGTAGGTGCCGGCACGGTCGGCGACGGTGAACTCGTAGACATAGCGCTCGCCGGGCGGCACCACGCTGCTCGTGTGGCCGTCAACCGGCGCGGGCGTATGCAGGCCGTGCCAGTGGATGATTGAAGACTGACTCGGATCGGGCAGGGCGTTCTCGAAGGTCACACGCACCTTCTGGCCGGTGCGGGCGCGGATGATCGGTCCCAGGTAGCTGCCGGGGATGGCCTGCACCGCCGCCGCGTCGCCGGCGTTGACCTGAGCCTGATAGGTCCAGACCCTGGTGAGTGCGCCAGGGAGGAGCTGCACTTCAGACGGGGCCGCGCGTAGGGTCACGTCCAGGTCGGGGGCGAAGGCGGGATTTGCCGTCGGCTGCGGCGTGACAGCTGCGGTAGGGGCAGCGGTAGGGGCAGTCGTTGCGTTGTTGGCAGGCTGGGCCGGCGCGGCGCAAGCGCCGAGGATCCCACCCGCGCCTATCACCAGCGTTCCGGCGCCGGCGAGGCGCAGGACGTCACGGCGGGTTAGTGTTCGTCGCAGCATCGGTGTCGCTTCCTCTCGTATTGTCAGCGGGTTCTGCCGGCCAGTGTACCAACCGAAGTTCAAGAACGTGGGGGACGAATGTTCAAGATCTGGTCAAGCTTGTGTCTGCCCGCACAGAGAATCTGCGACGTATGCGGGGGCTGCCTGAGCAGCCTGAAGACAGCGCTTAGAGCCCCCACGTGAGGGTGCGTTCCGGCACTCCGCCGACACCGCGGATCACCAGGTCAACCGCCTGGGTCTGCACGGTGATCAACGGCGTGCCGTCCGCAGCCGTGCTGGGGAAAACCAGCGTGCCAGAGCGGTGATGCCCCCCCGCAGGCGCCTGCCAGCTTGTTGGGGCTACCTCGCGACCGTCAACGCGAAGAGTCGCCAGCTTGGCCAGGTCGTAGCCGTCCAGGGCCACGCTGTGAGTGTCGAGGACGACTGCGAACGTCGGGGTGGCCTGGTTTGCCAGCCAGGTGGCCTTGACCGTCACCTCGCCGCCCTCGCTGGTCTGGGCGACATCAGCGGTGGGCGACGACACGACGGGTGACTGACGCGCCAGGAAGAGCGAGAGGGCGAGGAGTGCTGCGGCGATAAGCACGGCGACGGCAAGGCCGACGACGAGTGAGCGCGAAAACGGGCGTGCCGACAGCGATTGTGTGTGCATTGTATGCCTCTTCCGGTTCTACCAAGGGCTTGCATACACCTTCCGGTGTGGCTCCGATTGCCTGACTTCAGCATACGTCGCAAACGTCAAGACGCGATGTGCGCGTTGCTCAAGATCGCCGCAAGAATCAGGAGGGGAGTGGTCAACGCCGACCACTCCCCCCGCGACGGTGATCCTCACCCGAGCAACTACGCCGTTCGTGCTCTGACCGGGCGACCCTCAAGCGGCTTCACCTGCTGAGGGCCTTCGAGACGAAGCCCCCGCAGCCGCAGTGAGTTCGAGACGACGAACACCGACGAGAAGGCCATCGCTGCCGCGGCGTAGATTGGGCTGAGCTGCCAGCCCAGGAGCGGGTAGAAGACGCCCGCCGCCAGCGGGATGCCGATCACGTTGTAGATGAAGGCCCAGAACAGGTTCCAGCGGATCGTCCGCATCGTGCGCCGGCTCAGCTGGATCGCCTGCGGCACCGCGCGCAGGTCGCCCCGCAGCAGGGTCACATCGGCTGTCTCCATCGCCACGTCGGTGCCGGTGCCCATCGCGATGCCCACATCGGCCTGGGCCAGCGCGGGCGCGTCGTTAATCCCATCGCCGACCATCGCCACGACCCGGCCCTCGCCCTGCACCCGCTTGACCTCGGCGGCCTTCATCTCGGGTAGCACCTCGGCGATCACCTGCTCGGGCGCGAGACCTACCTGCCGACCAATCGCCTCGGCCGTGCGTCGATTGTCGCCGGTGAGCATGAGCACCTGGACGCCCTGGTGCTTTAGCGCGGCCAGCGCCTCAGCGGAGGTGGGCTTGACCGGGTCGGCGATGCCGAACACGCCCAGGGCCTGCCCGCCGGCCGCGACGACCACCGCCGTCTTCGCCTCGCCCTGCAGCCGCTCGACAGCGGCCTCGTACCCACCCAGGGGCACGCCCTGCTCACGCATCAGCCGGGGCGAGCCAATCAGCACGGCCCTGCCGTCGACTGTGGCCTGCACGCCGTGGCCGGCGATGGCCGCGAAGCCCTCCGGCTGGGCCAGGTTCAGGCCGCGCTCGTGAGCCGCCCGCACCACCGCCTCGCCCAGCGGGTGCTCGGAGCCCCGCTCCACGCTGCCCGCCAGCCGCAGCAACTCGCCCGCGTCCCCGTCGGTCACGATGTCGGTCACCGCCGGCTGGCCCTGAGTGATTGTGCCCGTCTTGTCGAAGACCACCGTGGCAATCTTGCCCGCCCGCTCCAATGCCTCAGCGTTCTTGATCAGGATACCGTGCTGAGCGCCCGTGCCCGTCCCGACCATGATTGCCGTGGGTGTGGCGAGGCCGAGGGCGCAGGGACAGGCGATCACCAGCACGGCCACGGCGAAGATCATCGCCTGGACCGCGTCGCCGGTGACCAGCCACCAGACGAGGAAGGTGACCACGGCGATCACAATCACAATCGGCACGAACACCGCCGAGACCTGATCCACCAGGCGCTGCACGGGCGCTTTGGAGCCCTGCGCCTCCTGTACCAGGCGGACGATCTGGGCCAGCGCGGTGTCTTTACCGACGCGGGTGGCGCGGAACTGAAAGCTGCCGGTGCGGTTCAGGGTCGCACCGATCACGCTGTCGCCCACCTGCTTCTGCACCGGCATGCTCTCGCCGGTGAGCATGCTCTCGTCCACGGCCGACCCGCCCTGGGTAAGCACGCCGTCCACCGGCACCTTCTCGCCAGGGCGTACGAGCACGATGTCGCCGACCCGCACCTGGGCCAGGGGAATGTCGGTCTCGACGCCGCCGCGCAGCACCCGGGCGGTCCTGGCCTGGAGGCCCATCAGCGCCTTGATCGCCGCACTGGTCTGGCTCTTGGCCCGGGCCTCCATAAACTTGCCCACCAGCACCAGGGCGATGATCACCGCCGCCGTCTCGAAGTAGACGTGGCCGGGCAGGCCGGCGATGAGCAGCCAGAGGCTGTAGAAGTACGCGGCCGAGGTGCCCAGGGCGATCAGGGTGTCCATGTTCGCCGTGCGGGCCTTCAGCGCTTTCCAGGCGTGGACGTAGAAGTCGCGGCCGGCGTAGAACTGCACCGGGGTGGCGAGGGCGAGGAACAGCCAGTTGAGCAGGTCATCGCGGGCGGGGATGTGCTTCATCATCTCGGCCATCGACGCACCGGGCATCTGGCGCATCATCTCGGCGGCCTGGCCGGTAAGCCAGGGCGCGATCAGCCCGAAGTCGCGGGCCATGGCCAGCACGAAGATCGGCAGGCCGAGCACCACGGCGACGACGAGCTTGCGGCGCTTATCGGCGAGCTCGGAGCGGCGGGCCAGGGTCTCAGCGTCCTCGCCCTCGGTGGCCTCGCCCTCGTCGGCGGCTGGCGCGATCACCCCATAGCCGGCGGCCTCAACCGCCGCGGTGAGGCTGGCCCGGTCGGCAACACCGGGGGCAATGGTAACGGTCGCCCGCTCGGTGACCAGATTGACGCTGGCCTCCAGCACACCGGGGCTCTTGCGCAGGGCCTTCTCGACGCGGGTCGAGCAGGAAGCACAAGTCATCCCGGTGATCGGCAGCTCCAGCTGCTCGCTGATGACGCCGTAGCCGCTCTGTTCGACGGCGGCGACGAGCTGCTGAGGCTGAACCTGCTGGGGGTCAAAGGTAACGGTGGCCTGCTCGGTAGCCAGGTTGACCTCGGCGCTCTCCACGCCGGGGGTCTTGCGCAGCGCCTTCTCGACGCGGATCGAGCAGCTCGCACAGGTCATCCCGGTGACGGGCAAGGTGAGTTGCTGCTGTGCCATATCACTCCTCGTGTTTTCGCGTACCTGTCTCTGTCTCTATGGTATGTGGGACAAGCGGCCGCTGATACCCGCCAGATCGCCTACCACGGGTGGGGGCTACTGCCTGCTGGAGCTCCAGTCAGCACAACGGGGGCGATGTCGTGGCATCGCCCCCGTTGTGCTCCAGCTAGCGACGTTTCGCTTAGCCGGCCGTCTCAACAACGCTAATCTGGCGGTATCCGGCAGTGTTGATCGCGGCGATGACGGCCTCACGGGTCACCTCGGGGGCGGCCTCGACCACGACATCCTTGGTCTGGGGGTCAGCGGTTACGGCGCTCACGCCGGCGATGCTCGAAACGGCTTTGCGGACGGAGGCGGCACAGCCGCCACAGGTCATATCCTCCACCTTGAACACGTACATATGCGGAGCCTCCTTGTAGTTGCAGATGCGCGAACATCGTTATTGTAGCGTGGCCTTCAGCGGAAGCGAACCCGCCATTTCGCCTACGCGATGGTGGGCAATGTCGCGGACATCGGTCACGGTTGGTCAGTATGAGCGTCCTCTTCGCCGTGGGTGCTCTCCTCGCCGTGGGCGTCTATATCCGTCTGGCTAGGCACCAAGAGGGCGATCTCAGTGGTCCCCGCGGAGGCAGGTGCGTTAGGTGTGAAGCTGACCCCGTTCGGTGCCGCACCCATCGGAAGGGTTGCTACGACGCGCCGCTCGGCCAGATCCAGCACGGCGAGGTCGTCGCCGTAGATATTCGTGACGTAGGCATGGCGTCCGGTAGGGTCGATCGTCACACCATGTGCGCCCTGGCCTGTTTCGACCGTCTTCACCACGCTTAGGCCGGCAGTCTCAACAAACGAAACGGTAGTACTGGGCTGCTCGGGCGTGCCCTGGTTCGCAACCAGAAGCGTTTCGTTGTTGGGCGAGACGAAGACTTGCACGGGTCCAACGCCAACCTGTACCTTCCCAGTGAGCGTGCGGCCTGCAACATCGATCCGGCCAACCGCGTTCTCGGCGTTGAGTGAGACGTAAGCCGTCGCGCCATCGGGGCTAAAGGCAACCTGCACCGGGCTCAGGCCGACCTCAATGTCGGCCACGCGCTGGTTGCTCGTGGTGTCGATCACGCTGACCGTAGTGTCCTGCATGTTTGCAACATAGACCCAGCGTCCGTCCGGGCTGGGGCGCAGGCCGTGGGGATAGTCCCCAACTGTGATCGTTGCCTTCGTCTGGAAATTCGCGGTGTCGATAGCGCTGACCGTATTGTCCTCGGCGTTGGTCACGTAGGCGGTGCGCCCATCGGGCGAAAGGATGATATGGGCCGGGTGATGCCCGGTCGGGGCCGTGCCGAGGAGCTTGTAGGTACTTGTGTCGATAGCGATAGCCTGGTTGTCGTGACCGCTGATTGCCCAGACGCTGCGACCGTCGGGCGCCACCTGGATGTTGTGGGGGCCGGCAACTCCAGTCAGGGTGGTCACGACCCGCTGTGTGGCCGCATCGATAGCGGTGAGGCTGTTCCCCTCCTCATTTGCCACCCAGACCGTGCCCCGCACCATACCCTCGTGAACACTCGCTGTTCCACTACCGCCGCGTGCGAAGAGTATCGCCGCTCCTCCAAGGAGCAGGATGCCGATTAGTACGAAGATCACTATGCGTTTCATTGGATCACTCCAGACTCAAGTCTCTCCAGCCTCTGCGGAACACATTCTATAGACCTTCAGATAAAGAATCTGGAAGTTGGCGCTCGGTGAGCGCATCAGAAAGCGGCAGAACTTGCGGCCTTCCAGATTCTTTATCTGACTGACTATAGTTCGCTCAAGCCCACAAGTCCGTGAGAAATGTCGCATCAAGAAATAGACGCATAGTGTGTCATTTGCTCCAAAAAGAGTGGTATTTGCGCTATATGCCACACTTTCTGGTGTATCGGGAGCAATAAATTGATGATTTTTCATTGTTCTCTTCCTATTCCAATGGAACAGTAAGAGGAGCGGGACATCGTACTGTCCAGCCCCCCTTACCTGTTCGCCCTATCGAACTGCAGCTGGTCGGCGTTCCTGCTGCTCATGCACGCCGCAGCTGCGGCATACGCCCACGAAGTTGCTGAGCGCTTGCCCAGGCCCAGACAAGCGCCACAAGCCCTAGACCGAGTGCGACAAAGTGCGACTGCTGAAGCCCCCAGAGCCAGACAGGATCGATGCGTGTGAACGTGATCACGAACTTACCGGCAGCATAAAGCCCGAGGAAGAGTGCAAACAGGTACCCGTCGGTTTTGATGCGCCCGCGTAGGCTCCACAGCAGGAGAAAGATCAAGACGTCCCACACTTGTTCGTACAGAAATGACGGCTGGAACGCGACGCCAAGTTGCGGAGCGTGAGCGCCCGGGTTTGTATACGCGATTCCCCAGCTCCCGTCCGTTGGCCTGCCTACCGTATCACCGGTGACGAGGCAGCCGAAGCGCCCGATCGCCATGCCAAGAATTACACCTGGCGCAGCGGCATCGAAGAAGCGCCTGATTGGCAATCCACGCCGCCAGAGGAACAGGCCACCAGCGAGCCCGCCGCCGAGGATGGCGCCCATGATCGAGATACCGCCCTTTTGCACTGCGAGGAGTTGCTCCGGGTTCGCGGCAAAGAAGGGCCAGCGGTCAAGCACAAAGAGCAGCCGAGCCCCGATCAGACCTCCGACAATAATCCAGGTCATCGCGTCCCAGGCACTGTCGGCAGACAAGCCCCGTCGTTGCGCCTCCCGTGTCGTCAGCCAGCCGCCAACCAGGATACCGGCTGCCACCGCGAGGCCGTACCAGGAGATGGCAAAGGGTCCCAGGTGGATGAGAACCGGGTCAATGGAGACGGTGAACATATGTCTATTCCTTCATGCTTTGCGCTGCCCGTCGCTCGCTATCGTGTGTCAGGCCGTGTGACAGCGCATGCGGCGCGCCTCTCCAACTTTATGCAGGAGGTAGATGACGCCGGCAACATTCATCACAATGCCGATCCAGAGCAGTGGCGTCTTGTAGGTGTTCAGCAGGACTGCGGCGCCTGAAAGTCCGACGATAGGCAGGATGTCAGCCAGGTGGTGTGCGCAGCAGGCAAGCATCGCCGCCCCGCTTGTGCCCGTGCTGGCCGCCATACCACCGGCCGCCGCTTGGGCGTGGATGGCGCGCAGATGGACAAATAGCCCGACCTGGGCACCGAAGCCAAGGGCAATCGCGCCGATGAACCAGCGGTCCTCGCTGAGCTGCTGTACGGCGTGCCCCCAGCCCTGGGCCAGGGTGATGACACCCAGGTAAAAGGCCAGGAGTCCGGTTACGCCGAGCAGCGCTGCCGCGAAGGGACGCCAGGTCAGCGCCGACGTTGTCGTAGAAGCGTTGGGTGCAGGAGCCGCGCGACGCGGTGCCGACGGCGATTTCACTGCGGGCGGACCAAAGCCGGCCGCTGCCACGGCCGCCGTAACAGCAGTTGGGGTCAGGGCCTCCGGGTCGAACTCGACATACGCCATCTCAGTGGCGGGGTTGACGTAGACTCTGGCGACGCCCGGTGTCCTGGCCAGGGTGCGCTCAATCACCAGGGCGCCGCCGCCGGCGCAGCTGAGGTTGTAGATCGGAACGGTCATCCGTTGCGTGGCCATGGTCATCTCCCTTCATCCGTTGCGGGTCTGGGCAGGCGTTCCGTGGCCCACTCCGCCTGCCCGACCGGCCGCCGACGCACCCCGTTGTGCGCGGATGGGCCAGCTCTAGCGTCGCATCTCTCCTTGAACGAGCGCTGAGTCGGCCCTGAAGCCCCGCTGAGTGCCCACCCAGCCGGTTAGCATGCGCCGTGCTCAGGAACTCCGCTCCTTCACCCAGGTCGTGACCAGGGGCGTGGTGACAATGAGCGTGAGCAGGCCAACCCACACCGCCCCACCGATGCGCGCAGTCAGTGTGTAATCGCCGGTCAAACTGGCGACCAGCAGGAAGAGGAGCGCGGCGCCGACCGAGATGGGCAGGTAGATGCGTGCGCTGCGCCTTGCGATCTCCCGTGTAACCTGTTCGTGTTCCATTGGTAGTGCTTGCCTTCCTCCTGCCGGCGAGCACGTCTGACGACCCACTCGCCGGCAGGACTGATGGAGGAATTAGCGGCTCGTCGCCGGTCGCGGCTGCGTGGCCTTAGCCAGTTGCTCTTCCCCGCCGTGTCCCGAACCGCGTCGGAGCGAGGGCACGAAGCGTTTGAGCAGCAGCGTATTCAGCGTGACCGAGACCGAGCTGATCGCCATGAAGGCCGCCGCCAACTCGGGGCTGACCACCAGGGCGAAGAAGGGGTAGAAGAGGCCCGCGCCGATCGGGATGCCGAGGATGTTGTAGGCGAAGGCCCAGAAGAGGTTCTGCTTGACCTTACGCATCGTGGCACGGGCCACCTCCAGCGCCACCACCACATCGCGGATGTCGTCGCGGATGAGGATGACATCGCCGGTTTCCTTGGCCACATCAGTGCCGGAGCCAATCGCCAGACCGACCTCAGCCTGAGCGAGGGCGGGCGCATCGTTGATCCCGTCGCCAACCATCGCCACCCGGCGGCCCTGGGCCTGCAGGCGCTTGACCTCGGCAGCTTTGTCCTGGGGCAACACCTCGGCGAGCACCCGGTCGATACCAACCTGCCGCGCGATCGCCTCCGCCGTGCGCCGGTTGTCGCCGGTGATCATTGCCACCTCCAGGCCCATGCGGTGTAGGGTCGCCACGGCCTCGGCGGCGTGCTCTTTGAGTGTGTCCGCCACGGCGATCAGCCCGGCGCCCTGCCCATCCATAGCGACAAACATCACCGTCTTGCCCGCAGCCTCCAGCTCCTCGGCCGCCGTGGCCAGGGCGACGATGCCGATCCCTTCTTCTTCCATCAGCTTGCGGTTGCCAAGGAGCAGCGAGTGACCTTCAACCCGCGCGGTGATGCCTCGCCCGGGGACAGCGGCAAACTCTTCTGGTGCTGCCAGGGTGAGCGCGCGGGCCTGGGCGCCGCGCACAATTGCCTCGCCGAGCGGGTGCTCACTGTGCTGCTCGGCTGCGGCTGCCAGGCGCAACACATCTTCTTCCGCGATACCAGACGCTGCAATGATGTCGGTCACTGACGGCTCGCCTCTGGTCAGGGTGCCGGTCTTATCGAAGACGATCGTCTGGAGCTTGCTCGCGTTCTCGATCGCCTCGGCGCCCTTGAAGAGCACGCCGTACTCGGCGGCCTTGCCGGTACCGGCCATCATGGCACTCGGCGTCGCCAGCCCCACGGCGCACGGGCAGGAGATGACCAGCACGGTGACCGAAAGCAGCAGCGCGAAGCCGAACACGCCGATGGCGCCTAGACTGTAGGGCGAGAGGATGAAGCTGGAGGCCGGGTCGAAGTACAGCTGGTAGCCAAAGAAGAACCAGAAGAGGAAGACCACCACGGCCAGTAGATGCACGCCGAGAATGAAGTGGCCGGCGACCCAGTCGGCCAGCTTCTGGATGGGTGCTTTGCTCGCCTGGGCATCCTCCACCAGCCGGATGATCTGCGCGAGCGCCGTCTCCTTGCCCACGCGGGTGGCGGTGAAGGCGAAGCTGCCGGTCTTGTTCATGGTGCCGCCGATCACTGCGTCACCGGCCCGCTTCTCAACCGGGATGCTCTCGCCGGTGAGCATCGACTCGTCCACGGCCGAGTAGCCCTCGACCACGGCGCCGTCCACCGGGATGCTCTCGCCGGGACGCACGCGCAGCAGATCGCCGGGGACCACCTCGTCGGCGGGCAACTCGAGCTCGACGCCGTCGCGCACCACGCGGGCGACCTTCGGCTGAAGCTTCATCAGCTTGCGAATAGCCTCCGAGGTGCGCCCGCGGGTCAAGGCCTCCAGCCAGCGACCCAGCACAATGAAGCCGGTCAGCAGGGCGGCGCTCTCGAAGAAGGTAGCGCCCTCGCCGCCAAAGCCGGCGTCGGGGAAGAGCGTGTTAATCACGGCGATGCCGTAGGCAGCACCAATGCCGGTGGCGTACAGTAAGTTCATATCCGTCACCCCGTGGCGCATGCCGCGCCAGGAGTTGACGAAGAACTGGCGTCCCGGGCCGAAGACGATCGGTGTGGTGAGCAGCCCAAGCACCCACTTCTCGGCAAGCCACGCGGGGACGAAGGCCTGAAGCGGGCCGAGCATGTCGTAGAAGGTGCCGATCATCACCAGCAGCCCGATCGTGCCGGCGATAAGGAGGTTGCGGCCCTGGCGGCGCACCTCTTCCGCGCGGACCTGCTGCTCACGATCCAGGGCGTCCACGACCCTTCCGCGCTCACTGGCCTCGTAGCCCACCTCGCGGATAGCCTGCTTGAGTCTCGCGACGCTGACCACGTCGGGGATATAGCCGACCCGGGCCGTTCCGAGGCCGAGATTGACCGTGGCTGCGGCGACGCCAGGTACTCCCGTGAGGGCTTTCTCGACGTGGGCGACGCACGAGGCGCAGGTCATTCCGCGCACGTCAAGGGTAAGCTCGACGGTGGGAACCTGGTAGCCGACGCCGCTGACCGCGGCGCGCAAGTCGTCGACGCTGGCGTGGGCGGGATCGTAGGTCAGGCGGGCGCTGTTTGTCCCCAGGTTGACAACAACTTCGTGCACGCCGGGGACCGTGCGCAACGCCTTCTCGACGTGGGCGACACAGGAGGCGCACGTCATCCCCTGAACTGGGAGGGTGAGCTGCTCTGGTGATGCTGGCATAATATATCTCCTTGCCTGGCGGATGTCGCAGGACGGGTGTGTCCGCGGCTCTGGCAGGAGTATCAGGGGGGCCGCTGAGTCGTGCCTGAAGCGAAGCTGATTCCCCGCTGAGGAGGGTTGGGCCAGCTTCGCACGAGGCGCCTATCTTCAGGAACTGGACAGCCACGCCTCAGCCAGGACTCAACTGGGCCGACGATCCTGAGTACCAGCGACGGATGGTCGCCCAGGTACCAGTGAGGTGTTTCCATGCTGCACGACCCAGTTTGTGGCCGGCGGATTAACCGTAACCAGGCCTATGCTCGCATCACCCATGAGCGTGTGATCTACTTTCTGTGTTGTCCCGTCTGTCAGGCGGAGTTTGCGGCCGCACCGGAGCGCTACGCCGACCCGAAGATCGGCGAGCCTGTGCGCGGGCCACGCGATGCCCGCCCCCATCACCATCACGAGGCGCCTGTGGAGCCCGACGACGAGGGCGAAACCCCAACTGAAGGCGGACGCGCGCGACCGCGGCGCAGGGCGCCGCGCTAACCCTGGAGTGTCAGCCATGACCCTCAATGGCGAGGAGCGGCGCTTTGACCCCATCTGTGGGATGTGGCTCGCGCCCGAGCAGGTCGCGGCCACCTACATCTACATCGGCCACGTGTACAGCTTCTGTAGCGCTGAGTGTCGCGAGCTGTTCGCGCGCAAACCCGACGTCTATGTGGTGCGGCTCGCCTACGACCCGGAAGCATACATCGCCGACTTCTGCCCAGGTCAGCGAGCCGGCCAGGGCGACCGCTCCGAGCCATCAACCGGCTGACCAGAAAGTGAGACTGCGATGCTTGAACGAACCCCATTCCGCCTGTCACGCGCCTATGTCGTCCCGATCGTCATCGTGACGGTCGCCGTCCTGATCGGCGCCGGGATCAGGCTGCTCAGCACGGCGACAGCGGTCCAGCCGCCTACCTTACCGGCGGCCGAGACGGACGATCGCACCCGCGTGAGCGAGGGCGGCCAGGTCACGATCACTGCAACGTGGCAAGACCCTGCGCCGGGGCCGGCCTTTACGATCGTCATGGACACCCACGCGGTCGACCTCGACGGCTACGACCTGACACAGCTCGCCGCGCTGCGCGTCGACAACGGCCCCGAGCTCAAGCCGGTGAGCTGGGATGCGCCCGCCGGCGGGCACCACCGCGAGGGCACGCTCACGTTCCCCGCCGAGCAAGGTGGCAAACCCATCATCGACGTTACGACTCGGGCGGTTGAGCTCGTGGTCCGCGATGTGGCCGGTGTGCCTGTGCGGGTGCTCACCTGGCAGCGCTAGGAGCGTGGGACGGGAGTATTTGCCACACAGGTGTGCATTCTCCCACAAATTTCCGGTCAATTCAGGCCCTGACATGACCGATTTGGGCAAAAGTTGCACGCTCGGCGTGCTGTACTTTACAGTGAGCCCACGCTGGTTGGAGACACTCCTCCCTGCCTCTGTTACCCCACTTCGCCCCACACTCGCCTGCCGCCGGCGGCCTACCCCTCAACCAGCTGCCGCCGGCGGTGCATGTTGCTCGCCCGCGCGCACTGTGAGCTCGCCCAGGAGGCGGCATCTTCAATGTGCGGCGCTTGAAACGATTGAGAGGTCGACGATGAGGGTCCGAAAGGCTCGCGTACTGGTGAACGGCTATGGTGTTATTGGCAAGCGCATCGCCGACGCCGTGGTGGCGCAGGAAGACATGGAGCTGGTCGGCGTCGCCGACGTGGTCAGCGACTGGCGCATCAAGGTTGCGGCCACGAAGGGCTTCCGCGTCTTCGCCTCCACGGCGAGCGCGCTCGACCCGATGGGGGCGACCGGAGTGAAGCTTGCCGGGCAGCTCGACGACATTCTCGGCGAGGTCGATGTTGTCGCCGATGCGACGCCCAAGAAGGTCGCGGCGACCAACTTTGAGCGCTACCAGGCCGCCGGCGTCAAGTCGATCTTCCAGGGCGGCGAAAAGCATAGCCTGACGGGGCACTCCTTCGTCGCCCAGGCCAACTACGCCTCAGCCCTTGGCCGAACTGCGACGCGGGTCGTCTCGTGCAACACGACCAGCATTGTGCGCACGCTGGGCGCTTTGCGCGAGGCCGGACTGCTGCGCAAGGCCCGCGGTGTACTCGTGCGTCGCGCCACCGACCCATGGGAGTCGGATCACTCGGGCGTGATGAATACCGTCGTTCCCGAGCGCGAGATTCCCTCGCACCAGGGGCCTGACGCACAGACGGTGCTCCCAGATCTCGACGTGGTCACCATCGCCGTTGTCGCTGCTCACACGACGAGTCATCTACACGCCTGGAGCGTCGAACTGATCCGCCCAGCAACCAGGGAGGAGGTACTCGACGCGTTTCGCTCTGCGCCGCGGATCGCATTCCTCCGGGCTGATCAGGGGCTGGTCGCCCTCAACAGCACCCACGAGCTGATGGCCGACCTGGGGCGGTCGCGCGGCGATATGTGGGAGGTCGGGCTCTGGGAAGATAGCCTGACAGTGCGTGGCGAGGAGTTGTTCTACAACTATCAGGTCTACAACCAGGCGATCGTGGTCCCGGAGACGATTGACGCCATCCGTGCCCTGACCGGCATCGAGGAGGATGGGTATGCGTCGATCGCGCGGACCGACGCAGCCCTCGGCCTCACAGACAGCTTTGTCTGATCGGCTGGCTGGTCTTTCATGAGGGCAAGGCAGGCAGGTGGACGACCACCTGGGTGCCTTGCCCTGGGGCGCTCGCAATGTCGATCGTGCCCTCGTGCTGCGCGACGATCCACTGGGCGATCGGGAGGCCGAGACCGGTGCCGCCAGGGTCACGGCCGCGGGCCGGGTCCGCGCGGTAGAAGCGCTCAAAGACGTGGGGAAGGTCGTCTGGCGCAATGCCCACTCCGGTATCGCATACGCGAATTTCGGCGCGGTCACCCGCTTGCCGGAGCCCGACGGTCACGGTGCCGCTGGGCGGCGTGTACTTCACGGCATTGTCGAGCAGGATCAGGACGAGCTGGCGCAGGCGATCTTCGTCGCCGCAGGCGCGCACCGGCTCGAACGGGTCAAGCTGGAGCACACGCCCCTTGGCGAGTGTGCGACCGGTCTGAAACGTGTCGAGCACGACAGCATCGAGATCGACGGCGTCTCGCCGAATACTGATGCCCGCATCGGCGCGGGCAAGGGCCAGCAGGTCGGCCACCAACCTGGTGAGCCGGTCAGTCTCCCGCGCCGCCTCATCGAGGGCCTCGATCCGCTCTTCGCTGGGGAGCTCAGGCCGCCGACGGAGCAACTCCAGGTTGCCCTGAATGGCGGTGAGGGGCGCGCGTAGCTCGTGGGAGGCGTCAGCGACGAAGCGCTGCTGGGCGCGGTACGCCTGCTCGATGCTGGCGAGCATCGTGTTGAAGGTAGTAGCCAGGGTGCCGAGCTCGTCCTGCTGGCGCGGCTCGGGGATGCGGCGAGAGAGGTCGCGGGAGGCGGTAATGGCGCGCGCCGTCGCCACCATGTGCGTGACCGGGTGGAGCGCCTGGCCAGCAACGATCAAGCCGGCGAGCAGCGCGACCGCTAATCCCAGCGCCCCGAGGCTGAACAACATCATCCGGAAGGTGGCAATACCGGCGTCGAGCCGGCCCAAGGGCGAGACCGCCTCGACATAGCCGCTAAGTGTTCCGTCACTCGAGCGCAGCGGGAGCACAAAGGCGCGCCAGCGTTCGCCTCCACTGGTCACCGTACCGAAGGCGCTTCCCGACGGTTGCTCGGGCGGCGTCAGTGGCGCCAGAGGGGCTAGCCGGTCGTAGGCGGGGCCAGCGGGCGCAGCCAGCACCGCCTGGGGGTCAATCTGTGGCGCAAGTTCTCCGTTTGGCGTGTCTTCGCGCAGGGCAGCATCAGGGCCGTAGAGCCGCAACACCACCGCAAAGCCACCGCTGCTCTGCGCGAGGTGCGGAGGTTCGTCCATCACCGTCGCTTCGGCAACGGCGTGGCCTGCGCTCGTGATGAGAATCCGGTCGAGATCGTCGTACTGGCCCCGGCTGTGCACTGCGTAGGCCAGGGTTCCAACGACGAGGAGCACAAGGGCGCAGAGCGCGGCGCACCAGAGGGCCAGGCGTAGCCGAAGCGACATCAGGGGTCCTCCTGACGCAGGACATAGCCGGCCCCGCGGATGGTGTGCAACAATCGGCTCTCGCCCCCGCTCTCGAGCTTCTGGCGCAACTGCTTGACGTAGACCTCCACGACGTTCGCGTTGCCGCCGAAATCGTAGCCCCAGACCCGGTCAAGCAGCAACTCCTTCGGTAACACCTGCTCGGCATGGCGTAGGAATTCGTGGAGGAGCTTGAACTCGAGGCTGGTGAGGGTCACCGAGCGTTCCCCCCGGAAGACTGCGTGACGCGAGGGCTCCAGCGCCAGGTCGGCATAGCGTAGCACCTGCGGCTGCTCAGCCTCGCGCCGGCGGAGCAGGGCGCGAATGTGCGCCAGCAGCACCTCGAAGCTGAAGGGTTTGACCATGTAGTCGTCGGCGCCGGTCTCCAGTCCTTGCACCTGCTCGGCGGGAGTGTCGCGGGCCGTCAGCATTAGCACGGGCAGCGTCGCATCAGCCGCCCGCAGCCGGCGCAGCACCTCCAGTCCATTGAGGCCCGGCATCATGATGTCCAGCACAACCAGATCGGGCGGCGCCTCGCGGGCTGCGGCGAGCCCTGCGGGACCGTCAGCCGCGACCGTGACCGTGTACCCTTCATAAGACAGGCCGCGGCGCAGAACACTCGTTACGGCCGGATCGTCGTCGACGACAAGAATACGCGTCACCACTGCCTCCTTGACCAGCGAGCCGGCGCCATCCTACGTCAGCTCGCTGGTCAGAGTGTAGCAAGATTGTGACGCCGGGCGCGAAAAACATTCGTTACCAGGAGTGACCGGGCCACAACCGCGCGATGGCCGCGCTAGTGGCGGTGCCCCTGGTCGTTGCCTCCGCCCCCGTGGCCGCCATGGCCGCCCATCATAAAGAGGTGCATAAGCGGGCAGAGCAGGAAGATGGCGTACGGGAGCAGGCTGATGACGTGGGCCGTGTGCGCGACCAGGGCGTAGATCACGGCGGCGCTGACGAGCGCGAGGATGGCGGCGCCCGCCGGCGAGCGCATCAGCGCGCGGAAGCCACCGGGGGCGGACTTGGTGTGGTTCATCGGTTCCTCCATCAGGCGGCGGTTCACATCGGGCCCGAGTACCTGCCGGATCGTGCGTCTGGTGGCTGAGGCTGCGCTGAGTCCGAGCTGAGCGCGTGCTGAAGCATCAGGCTGGCCGTTACGCCCGCTGCTGTAGTCAGCCAGGATTCAGGGCATCCTCAGCGGGGCCTCAGGGAGGCGGGGCACACTGGCAGCGTCGGGAGCCGGCCCCGACGCAACTATACTCTTGAGGCTGCGGCCTGCTGCCGCGTATGATGAGGTGCTACGATGTCATCCCAGCCCAAGCCCTCCGCCAGTTGTCACCAGCACGGGCCCCGCGGCCGACGCGCTCCCGCTCGGCAACCCGCCTTTGGCCCGCGCCTCGTCGCCTTCCTCGTGATCGTCGTCCTGGTCGTCGGCGGCGCCGTATGGCTCCTGCGTCCGCCCGCAGCGACGGTGCGTGCCGAACAGGATGTCACCGTGACAATGAGCGGTTTCACGCCCGGCGACATCACCGTCGCCGCAAACCGGGTCGCCACCATTCGTCTGGTGAACCCCGACAGCAATATGCATACAGACGGCGGCGGTGTCCATCAGCTGGCCATCCCCGCTTTGGGCGTGGACATCAAGGTGCAGCCGCGCAGCGAGGCATTGGTCACCATCCCAGCCGCCGCGCCGGGCCGCTACGCGTTTTACTGTGACGTCTGCTGCGGCGGCAAGGAGAATCCTATGATGCAGGGAACCCTGATCGTCGGCTAGCATCGCTCACGGAGGCTACCTGTATGCAACTGACCCTCCCTGCCGTGATCGGCGCCGGGCTGGTCGACAGCCTGAACCCCTGCGCCTTCGCCTTGCTCCTGGTCTTTGTCGCCACCACCCTGAGCATGGTGCAGCATCAGGATGACCTGGCCGGCGTCACCGCCGCGCGCCGCCGGCTGCTGGGCCTGGGCAGCATCTACATCGCCGGGATCTTCCTGACGTACCTGGCCCTCGGGCTTGGGCTCCTCGGCGCGATGGGGCTGGCGAAAAGCCTCAGCGGCACCCACCTGGTGAGCCGGGCGGCCGCGCTGATCGCCCTCGGCCTGGGCCTGCTGGCGATGCAGGAGGCGCTGCTGCCCGAACTCGGGACGCGCCTGACCGCCCATATCGACCTCCAGCGGCTACGTGGTCTGGTGAGCCGGCTCCGCGCCCCCGGGCTGTTCCTCGCCGGCGTGCTGGTTGGGCTCTGTACCGTGCCTTGTGCCGGCTCGGTCTACCTGGCGGTGCTGGCCCTGCTCGCGGCTCAGACGACTCTGCTGGCGGGGGTGGGCTACCTGGTGCTGTACAACCTGGTCTTTGTCGCCCCGCTCCTCGTCATCCTGGCCCTGGCGGCGAGCCCGACGGTCTATCGCGGCATGGCCCGTTGGCAACTGCACCATCGCCCCTCCCTGAAGCTGGCCGTCGGTGTGGCGACCCTTGCCGTCGGGTTTCTCACGCTCGTGGTGGTGTAGCCGCACTGGGAGAAGGAGGCGCCTATGACTCCGGGCATGCTTTTCGCCATTCTGGCCCGCCTGCGCGCCTTGCGCCAGCGCGAGCGTTGGGAGCGAGCGCGGCTCCTGGCGTATCAATCCCAAGCCCTCGCGCGAACCCGTACCCACGCGTGCGCCCACTCGCCCTTCTATCGGCGCTTCCATCGAGGCCTAGAGCGTGCCCCGCTCGCCGCGCTGCCGGTGCTCACCAAAGCAGCCCTCATGGAGCAGTTCGACGAAGTGGTCACCGACCGTGCCGTGCGTCTGGCTGATCTTGAGACGTACCTGGATGGCCGCCCCGTTGAGCCGCTGTTTCGCGGCCGCTACCGAGTGTGTGCCACCTCAGGCAGCTCGGGGCACCGCGGGATCTTCCTCTTCGACCAGGGCGAGTGGGCGGCGGTCATTGCATCGTTTGCTCGCGCCCGCGAGTGGGCTGGCCTGCGGATCGATCTGACACACCAGGTGAAGACCGCTGTTGTCGCCTCCATAACACCGTGGCACATGTCGTCTATGGTCGCCGCCACAGGGCGCAGCTGGTGGATGCCCGAGCTGCGCCTGCCCGCCAGCGCCCCCCTGGAGACCATCGTCGCCCGGCTCAACATGTGGCAGCCCGAGTTGCTGGTCGCCTACGCCTCGATGGGCCACATCCTGGCTGATGAGCAGCAGGCGGGCAGGCTCCACATCAGCCCGCGCCGCATTATGCTGAGCTCTGAGGTGCTGACCGATGCCGCGCGGCGCGCCATCACCGGGGTCTGGGGCCACGTACTGTTCAATCAGTATGGCGCCACCGAGACTGGAGCGATTGCCGCCGAGTGTACTGCACATCACGGGCTGCATGTCTTCGAAGATCACGTGCTGGTCGAGGTTGTAGACGCGGCACACCGCCCCGTGCCACTCGGCACCTATGGAGCGAAGCTCCTCGTCACGACCCTATTTAGCCGCACCGTGCCACTCATTCGTTATGAGCTGAGTGACAGTGTCCGTATGAGCGCCGCATTGTGCCCGGCTGGGCGTCCCTTCGGCCTCATTAGTGGAATCCAGGGTCGGGCCGAGGATATCCTAGCGCTGCCCGGTGTGCACGGTGACACCGTCCGGGTCCACCCCTTGGTATTTCACAACGTGATGGATCGGGTCTCCGCGAGTGGCTGGCAGATAGTCCAGATGCCAGACGGCCTACGTGTGCTGGTGACTGGTCTCCCGGAGGACCAGGATACGATGGAACTCGGGCGTGCGTTTGAGCAGGCCCTGGCCGAGCAGCTGGTGGCGTCGCTTCCGGTGCGTATCGAGCGGGTATCAACCATTCCAAAGGCGTCATCGGGCAAGGCTCCGCTGATCAAGGCGCTGCACCCGGAGCCACTTGCTGAGAAGGCAGCACCATGAAACTTAACCGGCTGGAGTTCGCCGTCGTCAACAACCCGCTGCGAGCCGCCGCCCAACGATGGGTCGAGACGCCACTGCTGTTGGGCGGTCGGAACGGGCTGCGTGGGGAGCATGTGCTCGAGGTTGGATGTGGCCGGGGGGTCGGTCTCGAGATCCTCGCCTCCTTAGGTGCAGCGAGCGCGGTCGGCTTTGACCTCGACCCGGCGATGATCGCGCTGGCCCGGTCCCGCGTTGTGTCCGGCGGTTGGGGTGTCGCGGCGTACGTTGGCGACGCAACCGCGATCAGCGCGCCGGACGGCAGCTTCGACGCCGTGGTCGAATACGCCATCCTCCACCACATCCCACCCTGGCGCGACGCCCTCGGCGAGATCGCGCGCGTCCTGCGGCCGGGCGGCGTCTTCTACTTCGAGGACCTGCTCCGCGGCTTTACCACCGCGTGGCCCGTGTCCGTGTTGTTCGACCATCCCCTCCAGACCCAGTTTACAGGCGAGGAGTTTCGAGCCGCCCTTGAGGCGCACGACCTCCAGGTGCAAGCCTGGCACCAATTAGGCCCGTGGGCGGTCATTGGTCGTGCTGTGCGCCGTTGAGCCAGGAGAACAGGTATGTTGAATCTCATCCTCGCCCACAGCGATCACATTGTCGCCGCGATGTTTGTGCTCATCGCCGTCGCCCTGCTGCTGGCGCGCCCGAAGGTTTCCTGCTGTCGACAACCGCGCTGGGAGCGCCACAGGCCCGAACATCGCCGGCGCAGCTAAAGGTCAGGCAGCGCTACGGCACGCGCTCCGGCCCCTGATTGATGTGAGCGCTGAAGAAGCCCCTGATCGCATCGGGGTCGACGGTCTGGAGGCGGAGGATGCGTCCCCAGGCGGTCGCGGTGATGGGGTTCTCATTTTCCGGGCGCGGTGCAAGCACAACCTTCCGGTTGCGCTGGAGGAGTTCGCGGGCAATGGCCTCGAGCTGTTGGCGTTGGGCCTCATCGAGGTCCGGGCGGTAGTGCAGCACAATGCCGCCATGCTCGAGATTATGCACGAGCGCAATGTCGGGCAAAGGTGATGCCGAGATACCCCACGGCGCCTCGCTCGTCACGTGGTCACCGGAGGTCGGCGGATTCGAGTTATATACCGGCTGTGCGTCCGCACCGACGTGGTTGGAGGTCAGCACGGCAACACCCTCGCCGGTGGTTGCGCGCACGACGCTGCGGTAAATCAGCAGACCGCCAACAATCGCAACGAATAGCGCCATTCCCAGGAGCAGGAAATCGGTCGGCTTCCGTCGGTGCCGCGGCTTGGGCAGGGGAGTTTTGAGCGTTCGGGTGGGCGAGGCCGCCACTGGAGTAGCCTGCCCGCGCTGCGGGCGTTTTGGCCGCGATGAGCGAGATGACCGGGAGCTCACGGAGACGTTCCTTTGCTGGCCGCGCAAAGCGCAGGAGGGCGGAGGTCAGGGTAGCTTACAAGGCAAGTGGGCAGGTTCGATAACGCAACATTTCGCCACAACAGCTACCGTGGTGAGGCCACCGAAAAACTGGCGGAGGCTAGAGTGCTCGCACTGGTGAAAGGGCCGCTCCAGCTCAGGCAAAAGCACGGACAGTGGCCCGCTATCAGGGGCCGCCAGCTCAATGACTCGTTTGAGCAGCGCTCCACCCCTCCCTTCCGGCAGGCTGCAGAAGGCATAGATGGCAATGCCCTCTGGCTTGATGACGCGCACAAACTCGCGCACCGCCGACCGAGGATCGTCGAGCGTCTCGACAACCCATGTGCTGGCGACGAGATCAAAGGAGTTATCCGGGAACGGGAGCCGGGTTACATCGCCACGCACAAAGGCGACGCGAGGATCGCGCAGCTTGCCACTAGCCAGGGCCAGCATGGCCTGCGAGCCATCAAGGGCTACGACGTGGGCGGTAGCGCCATGACGTAACAGAACGCGGGTGCGCTCGCCGGTGCCGGCGCCGGCATCCAGCACGTTCGCACCAGGTTTCATATGCTGGGCGACAAGGGCATTGAAATGGGCGAGGGCCGGCGCAGCGATGCGGTCATCCCAGATGCGCGCAAACCCGTCGTAGACTTCCGCTGCAGCATCGTAGGCCGCGACGCCGTCACCACGGTGGAGCCCCAGTAACCCGAGATAGGAGCGAAGACGCTCACGATCTGGAGGCTGCATCTCGACCTCCTCGAAGTATACGCAGCGCTTAGCGGGCTTGCCTGTTTACTTCCTCCTGGGCGGCCTGGATGTCAGCCGGCCAGGTACTCTTGATATAGGCGAGCACTGCCCAGATCTCGTCGTCGGTCAGCACGTCGCCGAAGGCGGGCATACGGTAAACATAGCCAGGGAGCGTACTTGACTCAGGACCCTTTTGCACGATCTCGAAGAGTAGCGCGTCGGCGTGGTGCCAGGTGTGGCCGCTCGCATCGTGGGGCGGCGCCGGCCGGCCGCCCTCCGGGAGTTCGTCCTTCCAGTTCGGCTGGCCCTCGAGATTGGCGCCGTGGCAAGAGGCGCAGTATTGGCTGTAGACGAGCCGGCCTTGCGCGACCATCCGCGTGTCGTTGGGGTTCGCACGGCTGCCGGAGCCCTCGCCGCCGCGGGCGACCGCGAGCGCAATCAGGCCGACCACGAGGATGGCAGCAAAGCCAATCGCAAACCAACGCATTGCACACCTTCACTATTGTCGAAACATGCCACCATATCGTAACACTGCGCCAGGCAATCCGCAACCTAAGGTGTTTTTTCACGGGCTTTACCCACTGGTGTCGCGGAAGGGTGTGAAAACGCACGGCGTTGTGTCTTTTCACGCACTTATTCTACGTAAATTAACTCAGAGAGACTGCCAATCGACGCTGGTTATGGATAAGTGCTATGTAGAGATGGTGGGTAAATACTATCTAAACGGGCAAATCCCAAGGAGAACGACGATGCCGAAGTCGACCTCACCCACTTCACCGGCCCCGCACAGCCGCGGCCGCGCCGCACCAGGGCAGCCCCGGCGCCCCTGGAAATTTGTCGCTACACTGGTCGCTATTGGTCTGAGCGCTGCCGCTGTAGCAGCATTTGTGCTACGCCCCCCGCGAGCGCCAGATGTGGCCGTCCCTGAAGTCATCGAGGGCGTAGTGAGTATCGAAGCACAAGCGCAGGATCATCTCGCGGCCCCGGTTGCCTACGAGCAACTTCCGCCGACGGGCGGTGTTCATAGTCCGGCGTGGCAGAACTGCGGAATCTATAACGAGCCCATCTTCGACGAGTTAGCGGTACACTCGCTCGAGCACGGCGCCGTCTGGCTGGCCTACCAACCCGGCTTGCCTGAGGAACAGGTGGAGCAACTCCGGAAGCTTGCACGAGGGCGCCCCTACATCCTGCTTGCGCCACATGAGCGCATTACCGCACCCGTTGTGGCTTCAGCCTGGGGTCTTCAGCTCGCCGTCGACAGCGCCGACGACGTACGCCTCGCCCAGTTTGTGGCCAAGTACCAACAAGGCCCCCAGACACCCGAGTTGGGAGCCGCCTGCGTCGGGGGCAATGGCGTTCCTGACGAGCGATAGCGGCCTGATCGAAAGTACCGCCCTGGCTCACCCATCAAAGCGGTACTGTGGTTCTACGCGTCGCTACGCCTTAAGCCACCCTTAAGGGCCGCCTCAGCCCGGACTCAGCGCCGCTATCTACCCTGGATCCAGGCGGCAGGGGCGTTCTCCTGCCGCATGACCACCCAGTGTAGAAAGGCGCGACATCATGAGCTCACCCGTCTCTGTGCGCACCACGGTGCGCGACCCGGTCTGCGGGATGGAGTTTGCCCCCGAGCAAGCCGCGGCAACGCGGACCGTTCCTGGGCTTGTGCTCCATTTCTGCTCCAACGACTGCGCCGCCACCTTCGACCGCAACCCGGCCCACTACCTCGCGCCTGCATCGCCAACGACCGGCGTTCCCCCCGGCGGAGCCGCTCCGGCTCGTCTTGTGCTGCCGCTCGCTGAACTCCAGCAGGCCGGCTCCCCGGCCCTCGAGCGCGCTGTCGGCCTGGTGCCGGGGGTGACGCATGTGAATGCAAACGTCAAAGGCCGGCAACTCATTATCGAGTACGACCCGGCACAGGCGAGCGTCGCGGCCCTGCTGGGCGCTGTGCGCGCCGCCGGCTTCCGCCCCGCCGATCATACTCTGCGCCTGAAGGTGAGCGGGCTTTACTGCGCCGAGTGCGTCGCCCGGATCGAGGACGCGCTCAAGGCCGTGCCCGGCGTCCTCGACGCGACCATGAGCGCTGCCTCCAACGAGGTGCGCGTCGTCTACGCGCCGGTCATCGGCGACCTAGGGCTGCTGACCCGCGCAGTGGAGCACGCCGGCCCCTACACGGCCGCCCGCGCCGCCGAGGCCAGCGCGCCTGAGCAGGACCGCGAGGCTGAGGCGACCGCCGCCGAGTATCGCTCGCTGATGCGCAAGTGGTGGTTCGGCGCCGCCGTTGGCGTCCCTACCATGATCCTCTCCTATCCCTATCTGATTCCCGGCCTGCGCGACTGGCTCCCCCGTGGCAGTGAGGCCCTCTGGTGGACCTGGTTCGTGATGGGCATCGCCAGCCTGGCCGTGCTGGTTTACTCCGGCAGCCAGTTCTTCGTCGGCATGTGGGAGGGGCTCAAGCACCGCTCAGCCAATATGCACACGTTGATCGCCCTGGGCACCAGCGTGGCCTGGCTCTACTCCACAATCGCCCTGTTCTTTCCCCAACTCTTCCCTGACGAGGCGATGACCGATGTCTACTACGACGTCACCGTCGTGGTCATCGCCCTGGTGGTCCTCGGTCTGGCCCTCGAGATCAAGGCCAAGGGGCGTACCTCCGAGGCGATCAAGAAGCTGATCGGGCTCCAGCCCCGCACCGCCCGGGTGCGCCGAGGCGGCCAGGAGCAGGATATTCCTGTCGAGGAGGTGCTGGCCGGCGACTTGATCGTGGTGCGCCCCGGCGAGAAGATCCCGGTGGACGGCGTGGTGGTCGAGGGCCAGTCAGCGGTGGACGAGAGCATGATCACCGGCGAGTCGCTGCCCGTGTCAAAGAAGGTGGAGGACGAAGTAATCGGCGCCACAATCAATAAAACCGGCGCCTTCGTCTTCCGCGCCACGAGGGTCGGCAAAGACACGGCGCTCGCCAATATCATCAGGCTGGTGCAGGACGCCCAGGGCAGCAAAGTGCCCATCCAGCGGGTTGTCGACCGGGTCTCAGCCTACTTCACCCCGGCGGTGATGATCCTGGCGATCGTGGGCTTTGTGGTCTGGTACGTCTTCGGCCCGGCCCCCGCCCTCACCTACGCCTTGATCGTCGCGGTGACGACGCTGATCATCGCGTGCCCCTGCGCGCTGGGCATGGCCACGCCGATGAGCCTGACCACGGGTGTCGGCCTGGGCGCCCAACACGGCATTCTGATCCGCTCGGGCGACGCGCTGCAGACCGCGGCAAAGCTCAACGCCGTGGTGCTGGACAAGACGGGCACGATAACCGAGGGCAAGCCGGCGCTGACCGACATCGTCCTGCTCGAGGGCTACGACGAGCACGAGGTACTGCGCCTGGCCGCCACCGTCGAGCGGGCCTCCGAGCACCCACTGGCCCAGGCGATCGTTGAGGGGGCCGAGGCGCGCGGGCTGGCCGCGGGTACGCTCGCCGGCTTTGAGGCTGTCCCCGGCCACGGCGTGATCGCCAGCGTGGATGGGCGCGAGCTGCAGATCGGCAACCGCAAGCTGCTGGAGCGGGCGGGGATCGACCCGGGCCGCCTGGAGGCCGAGGCGCAGCGCCTTGCCGACAACGGCAAGACGCCAATGTTTGTTATCCTTGACGGGCGGGCCGCCGGCATCCTGGCCGTGGCCGACACGGTGAAAGCGGACTCGCAGGCCGCCATCGCCGCGATGAAGCGGCTGGGCCTGGAGGTGGTGATGATCACCGGTGACAACGAGCGCACCGCGAAGGCGATCGCGCGGCAAGTGGGCGTGGACCGGGTGCTGGCCGAGGTGCTGCCCCAGGACAAGGCGCTCAACGTGCAGCGGCTCCAGCTCGAGGGCAAGAAGGTCGCGATGGTGGGCGACGGCATCAACGACGCGCCGGCCCTGGCCCAGGCCGACGTGGGGCTGGCGATTGGCACGGGCACCGATGTGGCGATCGAGGCGGCGGACATCACCCTGATCAAGGGCAGCCTGACCGGGGTGGTCACCGCCATCCAGATCAGCCGGGCGACGATGGCCAACGTCTATCAGAACCTCTTCGGTGCCTTCATCTACAATACGCTGGGCCTGCCGGTCGCCCTGGGCGTGCTCTACCCCTTCACCGGGCTGCTGCTCTCGCCGCTGCTGGCCGCCCTGGCCATGTCATTCAGCAGCGTGACGGTGATCAGTAACGCCAACCGGCTGAAGCGCTGGAAGCCCCGTGTCTAGAATGAGCGCACGCGGGGCGTGTCGAACGCGCCCCGTTGCAATGAAGGAGCAACGTCATGTCCCCCGACAAGATTGCCGTGATCGTCGGCGGCCTCGCCGCCATCGCCCTGATCGTCTGGTTCTTCTGGCTGGTGAAGAAGCCCGGTGTGCGCGCCACGCGCAGCGCTGGAGGTTACCAGGAATTGATGGTGCTGGTGAAGGGTGGCTACACGCCCGATGTGATCGTCGTGGAGCGGGGCAAGCCGGTGCGGCTCAACTTTGTGCGGGCCGAGTCGTCGGCCTGCTCCGAGATGGTGTTGCTGCCCGACTTTAAGAAGAGCGCGCAGCTGCCCGAGGGCGAGACGGTGCCGGTGGAGTTCCTGCCGGACACTCCGGGCGAGTATGAGTTCCAGTGCCAGATGGGTATGCTGCGCGGCAAGCTGATCGTCGAGTGAGAAAGCTGCGATTTGGAGAGCGTGCCACTTCATACAGAGCTGCTTGTTTTGCCACGAGACAAGCAGCTCATTCGTGCACTTCATGCCAGACTTTTCCAGGAAATTGACAAACGCTTGGCAGCTTTGTATCGTGCAGTGAGCTCGTCTCACGCCACCGGCCGAACGCCTCATGCTACACGAGTACACAGCACACCAAGGGGACACATCGCGATGGTTGAACTGCGCTTTCCTCCGCGTATCCTGCTTATTACGGCCATCGTCGCCGTCGTTGTCTTTGTGCTACTGGGCTTGTTGTACACCATTGGCGGCCCGGTAAATCGTGTAGACGTGTGGCTCGGGACTCTGCTTCATGAACTAAACGATCGTCATATTGATTGGATCACGTTAAGCATGAATGCAGTGTCATTCTTTGGCGGAAATGGCCTGCTCTTTATTGCGGCAGCTGTAGTCGCTTACCTTGTGTTTCGGCGCGCTTGGCCAGAACTGTTTCTATGGATAGTAGCTGTTGGCGGCGTGATCGTCTTCAACCGTGTCCTCAAGGAATACTTTGAGGTGCTGCGCCCAGTCGTTGGGCATGAGGATCGCTTTGAAGAAAGCACGGGTTTTCCAAGCGGGCACGCGATGATCGCGCTCGTCACCTACGGGCTGCTGGCCGCACTTGTCGCACCTCAGACAGCCGCCCGATCAGCGAGGCTGTCGGTCTGGGGAGGGGCGAGCCTGCTGATCCTGCTGATCGGCTTTAGCCGGCTCTACCTGAGCGTTCACTACCTCAGCGATGTCATCGGCGGCTATGCTGCGGGGTTAGCCTGGTTGGCTGCCTGCCTGTGGGTTTACCTCGTCGTTGCCAGGCGTTATAGTGGCCTGCGCTCACGACACGAGATTACCGGTATTCCAGACTCGCCGGTTGGCTGAGCGGAGCCTCATGTGAAGCTGAGCGGGGCGATGTGCTACCTTCCCCCACGCAGGATACTCCAGGCGAGCACGATTCCCAGCAGCAGGGCTACGACAAAGCCGAAGGCGAATAGCGCGCCGGCCCAGCGCTCAATCCCTGCGGGGTGAAAGACCGCCAGCAGCACGGCCAGGCCGACGATAAAGGCGGCGGCTAGCATGCCGAGCACGAGCCGATTGGCCAGCCGTTCGAGGCGCTGCAAGATCGGCTCGACACCTTCTGGACGCACGCCGACCTGCAGCCCCCCACGCTCGAGGTCGGCTACGATCTGGCGGAACTGCGCGGGGAGCTCCAGGCCGAGCCTGGCCATTCCACTGCCCGCCGACGCCAGCTCGCGCGCTAACCGCAGGGGCGCGTAGCGCTGCTGCAGCAGCCGCTGGGCGTAGGGCGCGATCGCCTCGGCGAGCCGGAAATGCGGGTCGAGCTGCGCACCCATCCCCTCGCTCATGATCAGCGTCTTCAGCAGCAGGGCCAGATCTGCCGGCAGCTGGAGCCGGTGGGTGCGGATGGTCGCGAAGGCGGCCTCGAGCAACGGCCCGAGGGCAATCTCGCCGATCGCGCGTCCGTAGTACGGGGTGAGCAGCCGCTCCAGATCAGCGCGCAGAGCCCGCCGATCCACCCGCTGGCGTGCAAAGCCCAGGGCGAGCAACGCCTCGACGAGCTGCTCGTAGTCGCGGCTCAGCACCGCCAGAATGACGGCCGCCAGGGCGTCACGAGCGGACTCGTTGACCATCCCAACCATGCCAAAGTCGATTAGCCCGATCCGCCCATCAGGCTCGATAAAGAGGTTGCCTGGGTGGAGATCGGCGTGGAAGAGGCCATGCTCGAAGATCATCTGCAGGATCGCATCGGTGGCCCGTTGGGCCAGGGCGCTGCGGTCGATGCCCGCGGCGTCGAGGGCGGCGATGTCGGTAACCTTGAGCCCGCTGATACGCTCCAGTGTGAGTACCTGATCAGTGGAATGGGACCAAAAGACCCGCGGGATACGGATGTTCGTGTTGGTGGAGAAGTTCGTTGCGAAGCGCTCGACCGTGCGCGCCTCCTGGGCGTAGTCAAGCTCGGTGCGGATCGTGCGCACGAACTCGTCGGCAAGGGCAACCAAGTCGTACTGCTCGGCGGCCGGCCAGCGCCGCTGCGCGGTCTGGGCGAGGCCCCGCAGCAAGGTGAGGTCGGCCTCGACCTGGGCGACGACGCCCGGACGGCGCACCTTGATCACCACCGCTGTGCCGTCTGGTAGCGTCGCCGCGTGGGCCTGTCCGATCGAAGCGGCAGCCAGCGGCTCCCGCTCGAACGTGGCGAAATGGCCCGCCAGAGGGCCGCCGAGCTCCGCCTCGACCACAGCGACAATGGCATCCCCTGACACGCTGGGAACCTCATCCTGGAGCAGGGCGAGCTCGCGCTGATAGGCCGGCGGGAGCAGGTCGGCCCTGGTCGAGAGCAGCTGGCCGAGCTTGGCGAAGGTCGCGCCAAGCTCCTCGATCCCGAGACGGAGATGTTCGGGCGGTGTATATGGGGTGTCGCGAGGGGCGTGGCCGAGCAGGCCGCGGTGAAACGGCACGTAGCGCTCCAGGCCGAAGACGTTGACGAGATATCCAAGACCGTGACGGGCGAGGACTTCGGCAATCTGCCGTGAGCGTGCAGCGGCATTGACCGCAGCCGGTTCCTGTGTTGACGACATAGAACCTCCTTGAGACCTGTTGCCGGCAGCATTCCACAGCTGGCTGATGCTTGCCTGAGCCGCGGCTGAACGCCGGCAGAGGCAGATTCAGGGAGCCCTAAGAGCAGCCTCAGCGCAGCCTCAGGGGGTTGCTCGATGATGCATCAGGACAAACATAGCGCCTCATTGGCGCGAGGAGAAACAGTATGCACAGCGATCATTCGTCGGCGGGCGGCCCCGGGCGCTTCTTGCGCTCACCGGCAGGGCTCGCCCTGCTCGCCTTTCTCGCCATCGCGGGCTTTTATCTCGTCACCGAGCACACGGCACATCTCTGGGGCTACCTGCCATACGCGCTACTGCTCCTGTGCCCGCTCCTCCATCTGTTTATGCACGGCGGCCACGGGGGCCACGGCGGCGCTCCGGATCAGCAGAACGGTGATAGCCAGCACCGCCACTAGGCGGCCGCGGGAGCTTACCTGTAGAGGTTAACACAATGGATACAGCAGAGGGGATACCGGCCTACGGGCTCTGGCCGCTGGTGGTGCTCAACGCCGCCATCTTCATTATGTTCGCGTTCAGCTTTTTCAAGCCGCGCACCCAGAGGGATTGGCGCACCTTCGGTGCATTTTCGGCCTTCCTGGTCGCACTGTTCACCGAGATGTACGGCTTTCCACTGACCATCTATCTCCTCTCGGGCTGGCTCGGCCGGCTGTATCCGGGGATGGATCTGCTGAGCCACAACATGGGCCACCTCTGGTCCACCCTGCTGGGCTGGGAGGGCGACCCGCACTTCAGCCCCTTCCACCTGCTCAGCTACGCCTTCATCGGCGGTGGCTTCGTGTTGCTGGCCCGCGCCTGGGATGTACTGTACCAGGCCCAACGGAACGGCCAGGTCGCCATGAGCGGCCCGTATACCGTGGTGCGGCACCCGCAGTACGTCGCCTTCGTGCTGATCATGGTCGGGTTCCTCTTCCAGTGGCCGACGATCCTCACGCTGGTGATGTTCCCGATCCTCGTGCTGATGTACGTCCGCCTTGCCCGGCGTGAGGAGCGCGAGTCGCTGGAATACTTCGGGGAGGCATACGCAGCCTACATGGCGCGCACACCGGCGTTCATTCCGCGGCGCTCGTCGGCCTCACCTCGGCTGCGGCAGGGTTGAGCCTCAGGCTGACTGATTCGGAGCAGGACTCCCATGGCGCTTGCACGACACAATCTCGCACAAGACTGGGCGCGTCTCACGCTGAGCGTGGTTGGGGTTGCGCTCGCTGTGATGCTCATCCTGCTTCTGAGCGGCTTCCTGAGCGGGATGTACATCCAGATCGCGGCCTATCTGACCAATACGCCGGGCTCGGTCGTGGTGGCCCAGGATGAGGTGCGCAACCTGCTGGGCGTCTCCTCGCTGCTCCCGCTGGGTGCCACGGCTGCGGCTCGCACCGGTGGGAGCCGGGTCATCCCGATCCTCTCGCAGTTCGTCATCCTTGATCTCCATGGGAAGAAACAGCCGGTGTATCTAGTTGGCTACGATCGCAAAGAGGGTGGCGGCCCGTGGCGCCTCGCCGCTGGCGCTGAGCCGCGGACAAGCTATGAGGTCGTCTTTGACCGGGTACTGGCCAGCCGCCACAACATCGCTCTGGGCGAGCAGGTCGAGATTATGGATCGCGATTTCACCGTGGTTGGCCTCTCTGATGGGACTTCCTCGTGGATGACCAGCTTTGTGTTTGTGCGCAAGGCAGCAGTCGAGCGGCTCCTGCGCGTGCCGGGCGGTACGAGCTTCCTCCTCGTGACCCCGCCTGCGCGCACGCGCCCCGAGGTCCTGCGCGACCGGCTCAGCCGGGTGCCGGGGGTCGAGGCGCTGCTCAAACGTGACATGATCGCCAATGACGCCGCGCTTTTCGGCAAGGTCTTCAGTGCGCCGATCCGCCTGATGGTACTGATCGCGTTCTTCGTCGGCACGCTGGTCGTCGGGTTGGTGATTTATACAGCGACGATCGAACGGCAGCGCGAGTACGGCGTGCTCAAGGCGATCGGCGCGCGGAACGGGCTACTCTACCGCACCGTACTGGCGCAGGCGCTGATCATCACTGGCCTCGGCTCGCTTGGAGGGGTTGCTCTGGCCTTCGCGGCCGCCCGGCTGATAATGGTGCTGCGCCCGCAGTTCCTGGTTGTGCTGGAGCCGCCGGCGATCGGCTGGGCGCTGCTGAGTGGCCTGGGGATGGCGCTGCTGGCGGCCCTCATCCCGGTGCGCACGATCGCGCGCCTGGCCCCCGCTGATGTATTCCGAAGGTAGGTGCGCCATGCTCCGCCTCGCACTGCGCAACCTGTTCCAGAGCCGCGTCCGGCTCGGCGCCTCAGCCGGCGGGGTGGCGCTTGCCCTGTTGCTGATCCTAGCCCTCGACGCGGTGGTCGCGGGGATGGAGCGCCAGCTGACCGCCTACATCGACGGGTCGGGCGCCGACATCATCGTCGCCCAGGGCGGGGTGCGCAACATGCACATGGCCGCCTCAACAATGAACCGCTCGGTGCGCAGCCGGGTGCGGGCTCTCCCCGGCGTCGCCGCCGTCACGCCCATCCAGTACGCGACCAACATGGTTACGGTAGGAGAGCACCGCCATCTCGCCTATATCATCGGCCTTCCCCGCGACGCGGCGATGGGTTTGCCCCCACGCATCGTCGCCGGGGTGGCGGTCCCCAGACGCGGTGAGGCGGTGATCGACCGCAGCGTGGCCGAGACCGCCGGCCTGCGCCTTGGCGACGAGGTCAAGATCCTGGGGATGGAGCTGACCGTTGCCGGGCTGGCGGAGGGCACCGCCAGTCTGGTAAACTCGGTCGCCTTTATTGCAAAGGACGACTTCCTGCGGGCGCGCGGCGACGGCTCGACGGTCAGTTTTCTGATGGTACGAGTCACGCCCGACGCCAATCCAGTCGCAGTTGCTGCAAGCATCGAGGCCCTCGCCGGCGACGTTACCGCGCAGCCGCGGGCCAGCTTCTCCGCCGAGGAGCGCAAGGTGGTGAAGGATATGAGCGCCGACGTGCTCACGATTATGAACTTGGTCGGCCTGCTGATCGGGCTGGCGGTGATGGCCCTGACCATCTACACGGCGACCCTTGCCCGGCGCAAGGAGTACGGCGTGCTCAAGGCCCTCGGCGCACGGAGCGGGCAGCTCTACCGGGCCGTGCTCTGGCAGGCGGCGGTCAGCGTCATGCTTGGCCTGGGGCTGGCCGTGGGCGCCACACTGCTGCTGGCCATCGCGCTCCCGCGGCTGGAGCCAAACCTGACGCTGGAGCTCACCGGGGGCTCACTGCTCAAGGTGAGCGGCGCGGCGCTGCTGATCGCCGGGGTCGCGGCCCTTCTGCCGATTCGGCAGATTGTGGCCCTCGATCCGGCGCAGGTCTTTCGGGGAGGTGGGCGATGAGTGAGCCGCTGTTTGTCGCCGAAGCGCTGACGAAGCGCTATGGCTCGGGGGCGGCCGAGGTTGTCGCCGTGCGTGATGTCTCGCTGTCGGTCGCGCCCGGGGAGATTGTGCTAATCATGGGGCCGTCCGGCTCCGGCAAGACCACCCTGCTCCTGATGCTCGGCGCGCTCCTCCGGCCGACCGCGGGCAAGCTGTGGGTGCGGAGTACGCTGGTCAGCGGGTTGCCAGAGCGCAAACTGCCCGACGTGCGGCTGCGGCAGTTCGGCTTCGTGTTCCAGGACTTCAACCTGCTTTCGGCCCTGAGCGCCCTTGAGAATGTAGCCGTGGTCGCAGAGCTCGCCGGCATTGGGGGCGGCCAGGCGCGAAAGCGGGCGGCGCATCTGCTCGGCGAGCTGGGTCTGGGCGCACGGCTGCACTTCCTGCCCGAGAAGCTCTCCGGCGGGGAGAAGCAGCGCGTGGCACTCGCCCGCGCGCTGATCAATGACCCAGCGGTGGTTCTGGCCGACGAGCCGACGGCCAATCTCGACTCGAAGATCGGCCGCGAGATCATGCGCCTACTCCAGCGGGTGGCACGGGAGCAGGGGCGCGGCGTGGTGATCGTCTCGCACGACCAGCGCCTGAAGGAGACTGCTGACCGGGTGCTCTGGCTGGAAGATGGGCAGTTCAAGGCGATGGTGACGATGGCGGTGGACCCAGTCTGCGGAATGGCGGTGGAGCGCGAGGGCGCGCCTACAGCCGAAGGGAAGGACCAGACCTACTTCTTCTGCTCACGTGGCTGCCGTGATGAGTTCCTCGCAGAGCGCTTGGAGGCCGTAGCCCCGCGCTGAGCCGCTTGTGGAAAAGGAGTATGTATGGATACCAGAAATAATCAGCTCACGCTCGAAACCCGAGCCCGCTACGACCGTAACGCGCCCTTTTACGATCTACTCACTCGCGGGAGCGAGCGCATGCTGGAGCCGGGGCGGGCAGAGCTCTGGCGGCGTGTCCGCGGACCACGCGTACTGGAGGTGGGCGTGGGTACGGGCAGAGGTATGGCCTACTACCGTCCCGAGTTGGCAGTTACGGCGATCGATTTCTCACCGCGGATGCTCGCGCAGGCCCGCCAGCGCACAGCACGCGAGCAGATCACGGTTGACCTGCGCGAGGCCGATGTGCAGGCATTGCCGTTTCCTGACGCGAGCTTCGACACAGTGATTGCAACGTGCGTGTTCTGCTCAGTGCCGGATCCAATCCTCGGCCTGCGTGAGTTGCGCCGCGTCCTTGTCCTGGGCGGCCAGCTCCTGTTGCTCGAGCATGTCCTGTCGCACCGCCCGCTGCTCAGCCGGGCCATGCGGCTGCTCAACCCGCTGGTCGTGCGCCTAAGCGGCGCCAACATCAACCGCGAGACGGTGGAGAACGTGCGCCGCGCCGGGTTTGCCAGGCTACATGTTGAGGATCGCTGGCTCGACGTGGTCAAACAGATTGAGGCAGCGGCGCCTTCACCGGTGTCAACGGACTGAGGTGGTGCTCATGGGATCGGGGCGAGGAGGCCAAGGCATGATCGAGCCCATCTGCCGGCCACCGCGAGGACCACGCCGCCTGGGCCTCGTGCTCAGCGGCGGGGGCGGCCGCGGCGGAGCCCATCTTGGTGTACTCGCCGTGCTGCGGGCCCTCCGGGTACCCATCGATATCATCGTCGGCACCTCGGTCGGCGCCCTCGGCGTGATGTATGCTGCCGGCCTGAGCATCGACGCTCTCGATCGCTTCTTCCGAGCGACTCAGCTCAGGCGCATCGCGAGCAGTGACCCCTTGCGGGCCGGACTTATCGGCCCCCGCAAGCGTGAGGCCCTCGCAGTCGAGCTGCTTGGCGAGCGGACGTTCGCCAATCTGTCGATCCGCTGCGCCGTGGTAACGGTGGATCTGGTGAGCGGGCGTGAGGTGGTGCTCGACAGCGGGCCACTTGTGCCCGCGATGCTCGCGACGACCGCGCTACCAGGAATCTTCCCTCCAGTCCAGTACGGCGACGCTGTGCTCGTCGACGGGGGACTGGTGAACAACATGCCCGTTGACGTTGCCGAGCGCCTCGGCGCGCAGCGCGTGATCGCCGTGCAACTCGCCGAGCAGCTCCCGCCTTTTCATCTGGCAGCGCCTCGCCGTGGGGTGTGGAAGCATCTCCAATCGCCGCAGCACCTGGCGATCCTCTCGCGGGCTATCGCTATCCTACGCGCCCAGACCAACGAGCGCCTGGCATGTCACGTTCCCACCTTGATTCTACGCCCCGAGCTGCGCGGGCTGTCGCTGCTCGACATGGCGCACCCGGACATTGGCCGTTGGGCGGGGGAGCTGTCCGCCTTTCACCATCTCGACGAGCTACTCGCCCTACGCGCCTGGCGGCTCGACACCGAGGCTGACCCTGCTGACGCCGCTGCGATCACTCAGCCGGAGCTCAGCCTGTGATCAAGCCCGCCTCAACCTGGGGGCGCATGCTGTGGGCAGGATCAGTCAAACGCGGGCGATCGCCCGCACGGAGGGAGTGAGTGAGTCATGCGCGAGGATATCTTCCAGGCCCAGGGCCTCCTGCACGGTAGTTCAGCGCCGGCGCTGGAGATAGCCCTGCGGCGCGTCGCCGGGATTCATCACGTTGAGGCGAGCGCGGTCAGCCAGACCGTGACGGTTGGCTACGATGAAACGGTGGTCGAACGGAACGTTATCAAGCAGACGATCGAGCGGTGCGGCTACCACTGTCGCGGCGAGTCGCTGCCGCGCCACCTTGTCGCGGCCCCGACGGCTTCGCCCCCTGGCAGCACCTTGGATCAAGCTGCAGCCCATACTGTGCACACCGCTACGCCCGCGGGGGCAGGCCACGACCAGGTTGATCAGATGGCCCACGAGATGGGCCACGGCGGCGGGATGACGATGGACGCGATGGTCCGCGATATGCGCAATCGCTTCTGGGTCACCTTCATCCTCGGCATCCTGGTGACGCTCTACTCGCCCCTGGCAACCGACGTGTTTAGCCTGCGGCTGCCTGTGCCGTTCGGCCTCCCGCTCAACCTCCTGCTCTTCATCCTGGCCACGCCGGCGGTGCTCTGGGGCGGCCAGATGTTCTTCGTCGGCGCGTACCGCGCGTTGAAGAACCGCACCCTGGATATGTCGGTGCTGGTGGCCCTCTCGGTCGGCGCGGGCTACCTTTTTAGCGTTGGCGCGACCTTTGTGTTCGAGAGCGAAGTCTTCTACGAGGCGGCGGTTGTGCTGCTGGCCTTTGTGCTCTTTGGCCACTGGATGGAGATGCGGGCTCGCGCCGGAGCCTCCGATGCCATCCGCGCCTTGCTCGATCTGGCCCCGCCCAAAGCCACGGTGATTCGCAATGGTGAGCAGGTGGAGGTTGCCACGGCGGAGGTGCTGATCGACGACATTGTGCTGATCAGGCCGGGCGACAAGGTTCCTGTCGACGGCCTCGTCACCGAGGGCGAGTCGAACGTGGACGAGAGCATGATCACCGGCGAGAGCGTGCCGGTGAGCAAAAAGCCAGGCGACAGCGTGATCGGAGCCACGATTAACAAGACGGGCACCTTCCGCTTCCGCGCGACGCGGGTGGGCGCCGACACCGCCCTGGCGCAGATCGTCAAGCTGGTGCAGCAGGCGCAGAACTCGAAAGCACCGGCCCAGCGTCTCGCCGACAAAGCGGCCCAGTGGTTGGTTGCCGCGGCCGTAGTCTTCGGCCTGGCAACCTTTGTAGGCTGGTACTGGGTCGCTGGGGCGAGCCTGATCTTCGCGCTGACCCTGGCGATCACAGTCGTGATTATCGCTTGCCCCGACGCCCTCGGCCTGGCGACGCCCACGGCGGTGATGGTCGGCACTGGCCTTGGGGCGCTAAACGGCATCCTCTACAAAAACGCCACTGCCCTCGAGCAGGCCTCGCAGCTGCAGGCAGTAATTTTCGACAAGACCGGAACGCTGACCGTGGGCCAGCCTCAAGTTGTCGAGGTGGGCACAAACGGCGACGGTCTATCGATCGACGGCCTGGTGTGGCTCGTAGCCTCAGCTGAGCAATCCAGCGAGCATCCCCTGGCCGAGGCGGTTGTGGCCTATGCCAGGGAGCGCGGCCAGAAGCTCGCCGAGCCCACCGCCTTTGAGGCAATTCCCGGACACGGCCTGCTGGCGACCGTGGATGGGCGGGCGGTGCTCGCTGGCAATCGGAAGCTGATGCGCGACAACGACATCAGCCTTGGCCTCCTTGGGGAGCGGGCTGCGACGCTCGAGGGCGCCGGGCGGACGGTGGTGTACGCCGCTGTGGATGGCGCACTGTCCGGGATCATCGCCATTGCTGACGCCATCCGCCCAACGTCAAGTGCGATGGTCAAGGACATGCGCAAACTCGGCATCGAAGTCGTGATGCTCACCGGCGACAATCGGGCGACGGCCGAGCGCATCGCGGGTGAACTGGGGATCACGACCGTGTTCGCCGAGGTGTTGCCGGGCGAGAAAGCCGACAAGGTGCGCGCGCTCCAGGCCCAGGGGAAGCTCGTCGGCATGGTTGGCGACGGGATCAACGACGCACCGGCGCTGGCTCAGGCGGATGTCGGCATCGCCATTGGCGCCGGAACCGATGTCGCGATGGAGACTGCGGATGTAGTGTTGATGCGCAGCGACCCCCACGACGTGATTGGCGCGATTGCGCTCAGTCGAGCTACCGTGCGCAAGATGCGCCAGAACCTGTGGTGGGCTGTGGGCTACAACGCCATTGCCTTCCCGATTGCCGCCGGCCTGTTCTACCCGCTGTTCGGGCTGCTGCTGCGCCCGGAGATCGCCGCGCTCTCAATGGCGGGAAGCTCGCTGCTCGTGGCGGTGAACGCCCTGCTCCTCAAGCGCACCAGGCTCCCCGGGTTGCGCACGACACAGCCGGAGATCGCGACGGAACAGACACCTGTCGCAACGCCCGTACACGGGTAGGGAAGGGCCGGCTCGTATACTCGGCTCCCCGCCGCACAGGCAGGAGTTCTGTGCGGCGGGGAGCATCATCGCAACGAGGAGGAGCATGATGAAACGCCCACGCTGGCTCGGAGACGATCTGCCCGCAACGTTTGGCCTGACCGTAAGCCTCTGGCTCTGCGCATTGATCCTGATCGCCGTCCTCGTCGCACCGCTCTTCGGCTGGATGGTCGCCTGGGCAGCCGCTATCACGGTGCTCCTGGTTCTGGTGCCGATCTGCATCCGCATCACGGCCAGGCGCACGTTCCGTTCCTAGGCCGATGTCCGCCGTGACCACGCAAGCCGCATCGAAGGGAGAACGGCAATGCAGGCGAGCGTTCAGTCTACCCGCCAGGCAGGACGGGTGCGTCGCCTGCTGATCGTGCTGGGTCTGACCCTGGTGTACGCGTTGTGCTTTGTGGCGATTAAAGACGGGCTCGCCTTTGCCCCGCCGTTGCGGTTTGCCGCCCTGCGGGGGCTGGTCGGCGGGGCGGCCCTGCTGGGCCTGCTCGTGGCCTCGCGCCGGACACTGATGCCGCCGCGCGACAGTTGGCCCTGGATCACAGCGCTTGCCGCGACAGCGACGACAATAGCGTTTGGTGCGATGTTTCTCAGCCCCGGACGGACCGGCGCCGGGGTCGCGGCGGTGCTCGGGAATCTTCAGCCAGTGCTCGTCCCCGCCCTGGCTGCCACCTTTCTCGGCGAGCGGATGTCCGGCGGAAAGTGGACCGCGCTCCTCCTTGGGTTAGCTGGCGGCATCTTGATCGCCGCCCCGGCCTTTGCCGGCCCCGCAGGCGTTGACGGGCCGCTGCTCGCACTGGCAGCCTCCCTCGGGCTGGCTGCCAGTTCGATCATTGCCAAGCGGATGCAGCCTCAGTTGGATGTGCTACAGCTCACCGCGTGGCAGCTGGTTGCCGGCAGCCTGCCCCTGCTGCTCGTCTCGGCGATTACGGAGGCTGGGGTTGCGATCGCCTGGAACAGCAACTTCCTCGGGCTCCTCCTCTTCCTCGCGCTGCCGGGCACCGCGATTGCCAATGCGGTCTGGTACTGGCTGATCCGACAGGGAGATGTAGGGCGGCTCTCCATGTTCTTCTTCCTGGTTCCGGTCCTCGGCCTGCTGCTCGGCGCCACCGTCTTCGCCGAGCCGATCGGCCTGCTGGAAGGGATCGGTGTCGGGTTAACCCTTGCCGGCATCGGCGCCGTTGCACGGGAGGCGCTCGCCGCGCAAGAGCCCTAGCTCAAGGGCGCTCTGAGTGGATCGAACGGCGACGCTGCCGCCTGCTCGCGAACCAGCTTGCGGTGAGATAGATGAGGCTGACCGCGCTCAGTGCATACTCGGTGAGGCGCACGGCGTCGGCATAGTACGCATCTTCCCAATAGCTCAGCGGGCTGGCGAAGCGGTAAGACCAGTTCAGCGGAAAAAGGAAGAGTGGGCCATCGCTGTGGTGGGTGAAGATATCGACGACGGTGTGCAGGCCGGCGCCAACGGCGAACCAGACGAGCGGCCAGCCCCAGCGTCGGCCGCGCCGCCCGGCAAGGGTTCCGACCAACGCGAGCAGCCCGATGACAACGAGCGAATGCAGCGTATTGTGGCCGATAATCCAGACCGGGTCGGTGTAGAACAGGTTGAAGTGCAGCATCCCGTGGACGTCGCCGCTCTCGGCAGGCGGTGCGACCCAGCGGTAGTAGGCGCCATAGAGGAGGCTCAGCAGCGCGAAGGGCACATCGGGCAGCACGGAGCCGACGAGCAGCGCCGGCATATGAATAGGCAGTGCCGCGCGGCGCCGGCCGAGTTGGCCGAGCGCCGCAGTGATCAGGAAGTGGGTCTGGGTCTGCATGAGCTCCCTGGCGTGGCTACGGCGTGGCGATGCCGAAGAAGTCCCGCAGATATCTGCGCATCTCGTCGATCTCGGCGGTCTGGCTGCTGATGATCGCCTCGGCCAGCGCGCGGAGCTCAGGGCGCTCGCTCTCCGCGAGGGCCTGCTCGGCCATGCTGATCGCCGCCTCGTGGTGCGGGATCATCATCTCGAGGAACAACCGGTCCATCTGCTCCTGCCCGCCCATCATGCCGCCGCCCATCATGCCGCCACCCATCATGCCGCCCTGGCCGTCCATCATCGTCAGCGACGGCGCGGCAGGTGCGTCAGGGAACCAGCCGGCGCGCCACTGCGCCATCTGGTCAATCTCAGCCTGCTGGGCGCTGATGATGCGCTGCGCCAGGTCGCGCAGCTCGGGCCGCTCCGAGTTCGCAAGCATCATCTGGGCCGAGTGAACGGCCATCTGGTGGTGGGGCACCATCTGGTCGAGGAAGCGCAGGTCGAAGGGCTGGGCCGGGTCGCCACCCACCTCGCCGCTCATCATCGACTGCATGACCCCATCCTCGGCCATCATGGTGCCCATCATGCCGCCACTCATCATCCCGCCACTCATCATCCCGCCCTGGCCGCCCATCATCCCACCAGGCACCATCCCGGCGCGAGCGCCGAAATAGGCTGTGGGCCAGAGCTGCGGGCCAACCAGGGTCAGCACCAGGCTGACGAGCAGGAGCGTAACGCCGGTAACACCTAGCCATCGTAGTCGCATTATCGTCTCCTTCAGCGCAGCGTCTCGACGACCTGCAGGTACTCCTCCCGGCTGATCTCGCCGCGGGCGAAGCGCTGCCGGACAATCTCGACCGCGTGGGTCTCGGTGGTGAACTGCCGGGTGGGGAACAGGTTGCTCACGCCCCAGATGACCAGAGCCAGCACACCAACCCAGAACAGCAGCATCGTCAGCATCCCAAGCCAGCCTAGGCCGGCCATCACGCCAAATCCGCTCATCATCGTCGGTTCCTCCTTTATTGTTGCACGCGTTCCGCGTGTCGCTCTCGCCTCTGTGCTGATGATAGCGCAGCAAGGTCAAGCTTCCGTGCCGCGTTTGCTCAAGATCCGGTCAAGGTTTATGCTGGGGTAAGGTGAAGGCGAAGGTGGCGCCCCGCCCCGGCCCGTCGCTGGTCGCCCAAATGCGCCCGCCGTGGGCCTCGATCAGGGCCTTACTGATGGTCAGGCCGATACCGTGGCCGCCCAGGGCCCGCGAGCGGGCCTTGTCCACCCGGTAGAAGCGCTCGAAGAGGTGCGGCAGGTGCTCGGGCGCGATGCCCATCCCCGTATCCGTCACCTCCACCACCACCGCGTCGGGGGCGGCGTAGGCTTGCACGCGCACCTGGCCGCCGGCTGGCGTGGCCCTGAGCGCGTTGCCCAGTAGGTTGACCAGTACCTGCAGGATGCGATCAGCGTCGACCATGACCAGGGGCAAGCCAGCCGGTGCCGCCACGACCAGCGCAACGCCCTTCTCGGCGAACTGCGGCGCGAGCCTCGCTCTGGCCCGCTCGACCACCTCGGCCAGCGCCACCGCCGCCAGGTGGAGCATGAGCTGCTTGGCCTCGGCGCGCGAGAGCTCCTGGAGGTCCGCGACCAGGCGCTTCAGTCGCCCCACCTCGTCATGAATGAGCGCCCAGGTTTCCTCGGACGGGGCAACTACACCGTCGAGCACCCCCTCAGTGTAGCCCTCGATGGTTGCCAGCGGCGTGCGCAGCTCGTGGGCCACATCACCGATCAGGGCCACCCGCCGGCGTTCGACCGCCTCCAACTCAGCGGCCATGATGTTGAACGCGCCGGCCAGGGCCGCTAGTTCGTCGTGGCCGGCGGCAGGCACGCGCTCGACATAGTGTCCCTCGGCGATGCGGCGGCTGGCCGCAAGCATCTGGCGCACTGGTGTGACAATGCGGGCAGAGACGAGCAGACTGACCGCCACGGCTACCAGGGTCGCCGCGCCCCCGCTGAGCAATAACGCCTGGTGCATCGCCGTCTGGAACACCGCGTTGGTCGCCTGCTCCATCGCGGTCATGGTCGGGTCGTCCGCGATCGTCTGATCCGGGCCGAGCAGCTCGACCATCAGGCGGTCGTGCAGGGTGGGGGCAGTGCTGAAGGTGACCAGGAGCAGAGTGGCCATACCGGCGATGATGACCAGCAGGTGGGCCAGGAAGAGGCGGGTGCGCAGGCCGCCACGGCGCCAGAAGGGCATGGGAGCCTCCCGCTATGCAGGGCCGGCCTTGAGCCGGTAGCCCACCCCGCGGATGGTCTCGATCAGACGCGGCTGGGCCGGGTCCTCGTCGAGCTTCTTGCGCAGGTTGGCGATATGCGCATCGACCACATGGTCGTCACCGAAATAGTCGTTGCCCCAGACCTGGCTCAGAAGCTGAGCGCGGGTGAAGGCACGGCCAGGGTGCGTGGCCAGCGTAATGAGGAGGTCGTACTCGGTGGCGGTGAGCATGAGCGGCACACCATCGAGGGTAACCTCGTGACAGTCATGGTCAATGCGGAGCGCGCCGAGCACGAAGGCCGCGGGATGGACGGGTGCCGAGAGAAGCTCGTCGCGTCCTCCTCCGCCGCGCGGGCGGCGCAGCATCGCGCGCACGCGGGCCACCAGCTCGCGCGGCGAGAAGGGCTTGGTCAAGTAGTCGTCGGCGCCCACCTCCAGCCCGACCACGCGGTCGATCTCCTCAGCTCGGGCGGTGAGCATCAGCACGTAGGCGTCGGAGAAGGTGCGCAGCCGGCGACAGACCTCCAGCCCATCGAGGCCAGGAAGCATCAGATCGAGCACCAGCAGGTCAGGGTTGTGGGCGCGAACCAGCTCGAGCGCCTGAACTCCATCGGCGGCCTGCAGCACCCTGAAGCCTGCCTCCGCGAGATAGCTCTGCAACAGCTCGCGCAGTCGCTCCTCGTCATCAACTACCAGAATCGTCGCCGGTGCTGTCATCTGTGTCCGGTTCCATTTCTGTCCCCACATCAGCTTTGAATAGTAACAGTTGTTCCGAGACCGGCCCACTGATACAGCCACTGGGCGTCGACCATGCGCAGGTTGATGCAGCCGTGCGATGGCCGCGCGCCGGTTCCATGGAGATCATGCCAGTAGGTGCCATGGAGTGCGACGCCGCCGACTACATACTGAACCCACGGCACGTTGGGCACATACCAGCTTTCGCCGCCGAGCGAGCCGGTCATGGTCTGTACCGGCAGCCTATAGTAAATGGTATAGGTGCCGGTGGGCGTATCAAAGCCGTCGCGGCCTGTTGCCACGGGCGCCCGGTACACGAGGAGGTCGCCCTCGTAGGCGCTGAGCCACTGGTCGGAAAGGTCGACGACAATTTGTCGCTCCCAGAGCCCCGGCGACCACTCCTGTGCGCCGGCGAGGCGCGGCGCTGGACTCATGTTCAGGCCGCGCTGGAGCGCCACTTGCCGCCCCACGTCGTCCAGCTGCACCTCGTATAGTGTATCAAGGTTGATGCCGTTGACCTGCTCCATCTGGCGGTAGAACGCATCCATATCGCCGGGATTGGCCCGAAAGCGGCCGCGCTCGAAATACTGCACCAGCTGCCCATCCTCGTCGAGCGGCGGACTGATCGGATAGCCAAAGAGGGTGAGCGCACCGCGCCGCCCCCAGAAGCGCTGGAACTCGCCCTCGATGGCCTGACTGGTCTCGGCAAAGAAGCGATCGCCCTCCACTCTCACCGCCGCCGCCTCGAACTGCGGGCGCACCGCACCGGCGAACAGCTCACGTCCGAGCAGGCCGAGCTGTACCTGCCCTGGTTGCCCAAGCAGCGCCGGGTGATACTCGAAGCGGGCACGCTCGAAATACTGCACGATGCGCCCCTGCTCGACGATTTCCTCGGTGACGGGGTAACCGAAGATCGGCACCTGGCCGTTGGCGCGCCAGAAGTCGAGAAACCCGTTCCGGTTGCTCAGATGATGCCCCGTCTGCGGGAAGTAGAGCGTGGTAAGACGCGGCAGGGTCGTCGCGTCGATCACAACGCCTTGTGAGGCTGCAGGTCGCACCCACACGACGAGCAGACCAGCGAGGAGCAAGACCGACGCGACTATACCAACATACCGCCCACTCCGGCTGTCTCGTGCTGCATGCATGGTCTGCTCCGCCGCGGTCGTCAGATTTAGATGGTGCGGGAACGGTGGAACGAGCTATGCGGACTCACCGGCGCTTGTCGCCCTGGTCGGCTCAGGGGCCGTCGAGACATGCGATGGGCGCTCGATCGCAGCCGTGCGGCATGTCGTCGCGTTCGCTGGCGGTGAGCCGGCAATCGGCGCGCGGACAATCCAGCGGATGCCGACGACCAGCGCGGCGACGAAGTACAGCGTGGTGAGCAGGAACACCAGCCCCATGTTGGCGCTGAGCCAGGCCCCGAGCACCGTGCCGCTGAGCAGCGTCGCCAGCAGCGGCAGCAGCAGCGGCATGTGGCACGGGCAGACCAGCATTCCGGTGATCAGCAGCGTTTTCTTACCGAGCGAGCGCATCGTCATCTCCTCGTATAATCACATTACTGTTCCAGGGTGGTGGTGAGGCCGAGTTCCTCCAAGCGGCTGCGACCGCGTAGACAAGAGTGCACCCCCACCACCACGGACGGCCACAGTCAGAACCGTATCGAGTGGCCAAGACCACGCATCACGAGGAACGACGTTTGCCGTCCCCGGAGCACGCTTCCGCTCCCTATGGGCGCTGGGCGTCCACACGAGGGTTCATGTCTGCGACCCCGGCCCGCCCGAGTTACCAGCTCTTCGTCGGAGTGGACGTTGCGGCTGCCTCGTTTGCCGCTAGTTGGACCCGTGACGGGCACGCCTGTGAGCGCGCCTGCTCCTTCGCTCAATCGCCCGAAGGCTTCGTGTCGCTTCAAACCGCCCTTGCAGCCACCGGCGTTTCGCCAGCTGACACCCTGCTTGTGCTCGAAGCCACCGGCAGCTACTGGGTTAGTTTGGCCGTCTCCTTGCATCAGGCTGGCTACGCCGTCAGCGTGCTCAACCCTGCCCACGCCCATGCCTTTGCCCGCTCGCTTCCACGCCGCGCGAAGACCGATGCCCTTGATGCTCAGCTGCTGACACTCTTCGCCCACCAACGCCAGCCGCATGCTTGGACGCCACCCGAACAGGTCTACCACGAGCTGCGCCAACGTCTGGTTGTGCGCGATAGCCTGCTCGCGATGCGCCAACAGGCCAGAAATCAGCGCCACGCCCTTGCGCAGTGGCCAGTGCAGATTGCTGAGGCGTGTGAGCAGCTCGACGCCGTCATCGCTGACCTCGACACGCGCATCACGACGCTCGATGGTGAGGTAGCTCGCGTGTTGCGCAAGGGCGAGTGGGCGGCAAGTGCGGCACTGCTGGGCAGCATCCCTGGGATTGGTCCGATCACCAGCGCCTGGCTGCTGGTGGCCACGCTGAACTTCGCAGGCTGCAGCTCGGCCGAGGGCGCGGCAGCCTATGCCGGGCTGGTGCCGCTGGCGCGCGAGTCGGGCACGAGTGTGCGCGGGCGTGCGACAATTGGGCACGGTGGTCACGCCCGCTTGCGCACGGCGTTGTACATGGCGACCTTGACGGCGGCACGCTTCAACCCCCTGGTGCGAGCGCAGTACGAGCGGCTGCGCGCAGCGGGTAAGCCGGCGAAGGTGGCACGCTGCGCGGCAGCGCGCAAGCTGCTGCTGGTGGCGTATGCAGTGGTGACCAAGAAGCGGCCGTTCGATCCGGCGCGGCAGATGGGAGAAGCGGCCCAGGTGGAGCAGCCAGCGTAGCGACTGCTCGTCTGCGCGGCTCCCTATACCGGATGCGAGCTGTCCACACCCCAGTGGTACAGCAGTTCTCGGCTGCCCGCTGGCGGCGCCCTGGCTGGACTTGGTGTGGGCAGGTCGTATCCGGTCGCCGAAGGCGCCCCACCGAACTCGTTCAGATTGGCTCTTGACAACCATTACCGTATCTTGTCTATCCCCAGCTCTGGCCACCGTCACGGCTGCGGTAAACCCGCCCGGCCTGATCGACGAGCACGAGCAGGCCATCCTCGTGCGGGCTCAGCGCGATCGCCAGGATCGGGTTGGTCCCGCTGAATGACACCGTCTCCCACGCCCCGCTCTCCAGGCGGCGGTGCAGCATCGGCATGTTGCCCATCATCGCGCCCGCGTAAACCTCGCCGCTGCGGGGATCGACCGCGAGGGCGCTGATCTGGGTGCCGAAGCTGCTGAGGCCACCCCGCTGCCAGCTCAGGCCGCCGTCGGTCGACTCAAACACGCCCTCGTTCGCCGTGCCCGCGAAAAGGTGGCCGCCCGCGCCGGCCGCCAGCGCCGTCACCTGACCCACAGGGCCGAGGGGCTGCCAGGTCGCCCCGCCATCGCCGCTCATCTGCAGCCCGGCATTCGCCACATAGGCGTAGACCAGATTCGCATCGTCGGGGCTGACCGCGAAGCCGTGAATATCAGCGCCCTGAAGCGCACCCTTAACCGGTGCCCAGCTCTGCCCGCCGTCGTCGCTGCGGAAGAAGACCTCGTGCCCGGCCGCATAGATCCGCTGCGGGTTCTGCGGCGAGGCGGCCAGGCTCATCGCGTCGGCGCCGGTGAGCGAGCCATCCTGCCAGCTGCTCCCCTGGTCACTGCTTACCTTGAGGCCGCCGTGGTGGCCGAAGAAGATTTGCTGCGGGTCAAGCGGGCTGAACAGCAGGGCATGCACATCCTCGGTGTCCAGCCGCGCGATTGCACCGCCGCCTCCACCGCCGCGATTCTGGCTTACGAAGAACAGGACAAGAATGCCGATCAGGAGCGCCGGGATGGCGATCTGCAAGGGGCGGATGCGGCGCACAGGTTGCGCCTTGCGACTCGGCCGCGGCGCCGTCGAAGTGGTAGACACGGAAGCGATCCTCGTATAATCAGCTTACTGTTCCAGGGTGGTGGTGAGGCCGAAGCGATCCAAGCGGCTGCGACCGCGCGTGAAAGAACGCGCCCCCACCACC
>SFCB01000173.1 GCA_004367505.1 Chloroflexi bacterium OHK40
GGGGATGAGCGGCCCGCCCGGCGCTCGGATGAGCGGGGGCCGTGGGAGGGCGCCGTCCGCGCCCAGGGTGGGGATGATCGACCCTCCCGCCGCTCCGGTGATGATCGCGGGTTGCGCGACTCTCCGCCCCGTTCCGACGACCGGATGCGACGTGAGGATGGCGCAACCCGATCCGCTGCGATCCAGGATCAGGGCGCCACGGCGGACAGCGCAGCCGTCTCGGAGCAGTTGCCAGCGCGTAGCGCCGGGCGTGCTCCAAGGGTGGTAGCCGTGACCCCGCGCGGGCGCAGTGCCTTTCGCGTGCGGCCCGGAGGGCGGCCTAACTTCACCGTTCGCCCTCGACCCGCCGACGACGGCGACGACGCCTGACTGACCCTCTCTTCCGAACCGCGAACTGACGGCCAAGAACGGTCGTACGACGACGCAGTGCGAGCTTCACAACCCGGATAGGGCTGCGTTCTCACATCCGGTGCGATAGTCCGGCTCAACCGAGCAGCATGCGGTGGTCGACGGCCATGCAGCGATCCATGATCACGGTGAGCCCCGCGGCCCGTGCCATGGCCGCGGCCTCGTGGTGGATAACACCAAGCTGCATCCAGATCGCCCGCGCCCGGATCGCGATCGCAGCCGTGACGATGTCTGGTACATACTCGGGCCGTCGAAAGATCTGCACGATATCGACGGGCAGAGGTAGTTCGGTGAGATTGGGGTAGGGCTCCTCGCCGAGCACGGGCTCGTGGAGTAGCGGGTTCACCGGGATGATCCGGTAGCCCTTTCGCTGCAGGTAACTTGCCACCCCGTAGGACGGGCGGTCCGGGTTCGCGCTCAGCCCGACGATGGCAATCGTCTGCGCTGAGCGGAGCAGGCTCACGATCTCGGTTTCCTGGGCCACAGAGTCTCCTTTTCGCATTCGTTTCACCCTCGCCTTTGCAAGGCCTGTTCCAGCGTACCACAGCGGTGATGAGCCCGGCGGTGAAAGCGGAGACCCCGGCGCGTCCAACTTGACAACTGACAGGATGGTGCTATAAATGAGCGTGGCCTGGCTCTTGTGATAAAATGCACCAGGTCCCTTGTAGTGCTAGGAAAGTCGTGATGGAGATGAACCTGCGGATGCTCAGGCTCGCCCTGCTGCTGGGTCTTGCGCTGATTCTCAGCGCCTGTGGCGGCAACAGCGGCGGCGCCAGCGGTGGCGGTGGCGCCGCCAGCGGTGGCGCCAGCGGTGGCGCAACCACGATCGAGATCGGGTCGGATGGTGAGAACCTGGCCTTCGACAAGACGGCGCTCACGGCGACCGCCGGCCAGCAGGTGACAGTGCGCTTCATTAACAACTCGGCTGTGCAGCAGCACAACTGGGTGCTCGTTCAGGGCGGCGAGGCTGAGGCTGCCGCCGTGGCGAACGGAGGGCTGACGGCTGGCGCTGCCGCCGAGTACCTCCCCGCCGATAAGGCCAACGTGCTTGCCCACACCGCTGTGCTCAACGGCGGCGAGACGGGCGAGGTGACCTTCACCGCTCCGGCCGCCGGGAGCTACCTCTTCATCTGCACCGTCCCCGGCCACTACCCGCTCATGCAGGGTACGCTCACGGTGAGCTAACCGGTCCCACAGACCTTTATCGGTCGCGAGCGAGGGGCGCAGCAGGCTGCGCCCCTCTGTTGTGCCAACCATGGTGTGGAGCGTGGCCGTGATGCGGCGTTACGGGGCATTCGCGGATAGTGGCAGGTTGTGCGGGTTTGCCGGATGCTCCCGCTTCCTCGTATGCCGTGGCACGGAAGCGCGCGGCTGCCGATGGCGGCCTATCCCCTGTCCCCTGTTCCCTGGTTGTGCCTTGCAGTTGACACCACCCAGCCCTTAGACTACACTGCACAACATTCACAGGCGGCGGGGAACGGCAGCGCCGCGGTGACGAAACCCACAGTGCTCGCTCGGCACGGACGCGGCTGGTTGCATCAGTGCCTGTTCTCCCTCTCTCTGGAGTCACAATGCTTTTCTGGCGCCTGGTACAGACGCAGCACGCTGCGTCCACGCGGGGCGCCTGTACCGCATATGGGCCGCATCGTCGCCGTCACCAATCTGAAGGGCGGAATCGGTAAGACCACGACGGTGGTCAACGTCAGCGCGGGCCTCGCTCTCAAGGGCGCCCGCGTGCTCCTCGTGGACGTGGATGCCCAGGGGAACCTCTCCATGGCCCTCGGTGTGCGCCCGCGCCGGACCCTCTACGAGGTGCTCGTGGACGGGGCCCGCGCCACCGATTGCCTGACCGCTGTGCGCCCGAATCTCGACCTGCTCGCCGCCGATGAGTCGCTTCTGACGGCCCAGCCGACGATCGCGCGGCGCCCCGACTGGCCGCGGGTGCTGGAGCAGGCGCTGCGACCCTTGCGGGCCAGCTATGAGTTTATCTTCGTCGACTGCGGCGGGTCGCTCACGGTGCTGAACCTGAATGCGTTGAACGCCGCCAGTGATGTGATTGTGCCGACGACCGTCGAGCCCTTTTCGCTCAAGGGCCTGGAGATGCTGATTGCCCAGATCGGGCGCGTGAAGGGAAGCGCCGGGAGCCTGCGGGCGATCGTGCCAACCCTCTTCGACCCGCGCCGCCGCCAGTCGGTTGAGCTGCTGGGCGAGCTGCAGACGCGCTATGGCGATCTGGTGACGGCGCCTGTGCGGGTGAATGTGCGGCTCTCCGAGTCGTCGGCGCTCGGCAAAACGATCTACGAGTACGATCCGCGCTCGCGTGGGGCGATCGACTACGCGCAGTTGGTGGAGCATTTGAGCGCGCTCTGGGGTTTTGCGCCCCAGGCTGCCCCGGCGCCCGCGCCCATGCCTGCCATACCCCAGACCACCCGAGCGCCTGAGCCCATCCCTGCGGCACCTCAGCCCCAGCCGTCCGTGGAAGCGCGCCCCCAGCCGCCACTGCTGGAGCAGGTCCAGCCGGTGTCGGCTCCGGCGCCAGTTGTGACCGGCGCGGGGAACATGCTCTCGCTGAGCTGCCCTAACTGTGGTGGCCCGCTCCGTCGCGCTACTGTGGCTGGCTACCGGGTGGCCTACTGCGACACGTGCAAGTATCGTCGGCAGGAGTTGGCCGCCGGTGGGCGTCGCTAGCCGGTCTACCCCTGTACGGGCGCTGGATGGTGCGCCCCCGCTTCTCTTGTACCTCTGCGGCGCGACTCGTGGAACCATACGCGATACCTGAGGCGGATCGAGAACTCCGCCGTGAGCCATCGGCGCGTCACGCAGGTGCTGATCTGCTCGCCGCGCTGGCACTCGGTCTGGCCTTGCTCGCTGGCCTAGCTCTGGCCTGGCTGGTGCGTGATGCGCCGCTCGCGCCGCTGCGCGCCCGCGAGTTGCTCCGCGCCGATGCGCTTACAGCGCTGATACTGATCGTTGCGGCGGGCCATGGACTTGCCGATCTGGCGCACGGCACCGGGCGGCCCCGCCGAACTGCCACGGCGGTAGTGGTTACCGGCGTGGCTGCCGCCATGGACCACCTGGGGCTGGCCGGGGTGATGCTGCTCGTGGCCGCGTGGCTGCGGGCGGCCCGGCCCGGCCCGGCCCGCGTATGGCTGCCCGGCACGCTGCCGGCGCTCTGCACCGCTGCGGGCCTGGCGCTCACGGGGGTCGTGAGTGGCGAGTGGCGCTTCGGCGCTCCGCTAGCGGGCGCCGGCCTCAATAGCGCCAGCTTCGCACTGCTACTGATCGGCCTGCTGCTCGGGTTGGACGCGGGGGCGCTGCCGCGCCGCCGGCCTCCTGTAGGCGACCCGCTGGTGGCGCTCGGCTGCCTGTACGGGCTCCTGCGGCTCTACAGCCTCGGCCCCTGGAACCTGGGCTGGCTCGCTGCGGCGATGCTGCTCGGTGCGGCGGTCGCCCTGTGGTCGGCCTGGGAGGCAGCGGCGGCCCCGGCCCCGGCGGCCGGGCCCTGGCTGGCGCTCTTTATGGGTGGGCTGGCCCTCGTGGGCGCGGGCCTGGGCTCGGGTGCCGGGCTCACCCTTGCGGGCTATACCCTGCTCCTGCGCCCGGTGGTGCAGCTCGGGTCTGCGCCGCCAGCGCCCCCGGGGCGGGCTAGCTGGCTACTGGCCACCGCTGTTCCGCTCAGCGGGCCCTTCGTGGCGGCGTGGATGGCTGTCGCCGCTGCGGTTGCGGGCGGCCTGACGCTGCTGGCGGCCGTCGTCTGGGCGGCGGCATTGCTCGCCGCGCTGCCGCCCCTGCGGCTGGCTCGGGCGGTGCCGGCGCCGGGCAGGCCCAACGGCGATTTGCAGGCGGTGCTCGCGGCGGCCCTGAGCCTCGCGCTTGGCGCCGGTTCGCCGGCCGTGGTCGGGCTGCTGTTGCGACCACTCGTGGCGCAGTTGCAGGGTGGGCTGACGCCCTTCGGCGAGTTGGAGCTCTGGCCCTGGGCCGGACTGATCGCCTACGATGCGGCGCGGCAGCCGGTGGCTACGCTGCCCTCGATCGCGCTGCTGGCCCTGATGGCAGTGCTGGCCGCGCTCTGCTGGGTGGCGCTGCGGCTCGGCGCCCTGCGGCGGCCCTGACGCCCGTGGGGGAGCTGCTCGGCGCGATCGGGCTGGCCTGGCCCCGCCTGCTGCTCTACCCCGGGGGGCTCTTCGCCGTTGTGGCGGCACACCTGCTCGGGGCCTGGCTGCGACGTTGCGCCGGGAGCCCGGTTCCTGCGATGGCTCTCCCAGGCCCTGCCACGCTGTGCCACGCGGTGGGAACCCTGGCGCTGCTAGCGCTGCTGCCGCTCGCGCCCGCCCGGAGTGTGCCCTTCGGCCTCGATCTGTTCATGGCCCTTGGATTGCTGGAGTGGCCCTACCTGGCGCGTAGGGCCTCGCGTGAGCGGGTGCTGCGCGCGTATCTGCCGCTGATCGTCGCCACGACCGCGCTGGCGACGGCTACAGGAAGTGTTGAGCTCACGGCGCTGCTGCGGGTGCCAGCCAGCCCGCAGGGCCAGGCGCTGCTCGCGGGAGGGACGGCCCTCTGGCTGCTGGCCCTCCGGCGGCTGCTCACCGATGCGTCTGGCGGCGTCGCGGATGATCTGCGCGCGCTTGGTTTGCTGCTCGTTGCCGCGCTCCCGGTGCTCGGCGCGCTGGCGTCGTTGCTGGAGGCGATCCTCCCGGGGCCGCTGGCGGGGTGGCTGCTGCCGCCCGCCGCGATGCTGATCTGCGCGCTTGCGCTGGGGGGGATGATGCGGGCCGCGCGAGGCCGGGCGTGTTAAACGGCTGCGGTGCGGTGCGCGAACGGATGGGGATGGATGGGGATGGCGACGCCGGAGACGCGGGTAGGGACGCAGCACGCTGCGTCCCTACCAGGGCCGCGATGGGTGAACCGGGGCGTGGGGGTAGCTGCTGGCGGATGGGTGCGGCTGGTGCCGCTACCGACGCTCGCGGCTGGTGGTCAGGCTGCGTCCACGCTGCGGTAGCCACCCCGGCCACGGGGGGTGAAGGAGTCGGCGAGGTTGGCGATGATCGCGCTGGCGAGCTGCATCTCCACGCGCAAAACACTCCGCAGGCTCTGGATATCGCGGTCGGGCCACTGTTCGAAGAGGTCGGAGACGGTGCTGCTTACCAGCTGGACATAATCGAGCTGAAGGCGCTGGCCGGCGTTCGAATAGACCCGGCGCACCTCAACGGCGATAGGCTCCATCTCGGCGGCCTCAGCGGGGTAGTAGCGTTGGAAGGCATTCTGCACCGCGCGCTGGAACATCCGCACAAGCTCGGCGTCGCTGCGCTCGGGCTGGCCGATCACCGTGGCAGTATAGGTCCAGCTCAGATCGAGCGGCTCGATCGGCAGATCACGGCCCTCGGCGATCAGCTGATGTACCGGCGACCAGGTGAAGCTCAGATCGAGCCAGGGCGGCATATTCTCATTGCTCATGGGCTCATCGTGCTCGGGGAAGAGCTCCACCTTGCAGGTGCGGTCGTGGGTTGCGGGGATCACGCTCTCAATAAAGGCGTGCTCGTGCAATCCCACGGCGAGCCAGGCATCCTCGAGCCCCGTTATCAGGTCGTCGTACGTTAGCATCCCGTGCTCCCGCGGTCGCCGTTCGTCGCGCTATTGTACCGCCAACGGCCCGGTGGGGCAACCGCCCGTCGGGTGGGGCGGAAAGGTGCCACCTCCCGTCATTCTGCACCCTTTTCTGCCGGTAGTACGCTTCCCAAACCATCCTGTGCCGGGCGATGTGGGGCGGCACGGGGTGGCCGCGCGGGTCTCATCGAGCCGTCAGGAGTGGTCGCCGGCAAGGGAGCTCGCCGCCTCGCGCTCCAGCAGCGCCTGCTTGCGGGCCGTGCCCCAGCGGTAGCCGCTGAGATCGCCGTCACCGCGCACCACGCGGTGGCATGGCACCGCCACGGCAAGCCGATTGGCGGCGCACGCCTGCGCTACGGCCCGCGCCGCGCCCGGCTGGCCAATGCGAGCGGCCACCTCGCTGTAGCTCGCGGTGTGGCCAGCGGGGATCGTGCGCAGGGCGGCCCAGACCCGCCGCTGAAAGGCGGTGCCCTGGATGTCGAGGGGAAGATCGAGGCCTTGCGCGGGCGCCTCGATCAGAGCCAGCACCCGGGCCACGGTTTCGTCGAAGGTGGTGTCGCCGGAGGCGAGTGCGGCGTTGGGGAAGCGAGCCACAAGCCGTGCCTGGAGTTGCTCGGCGCTCTCGCCGAACTCGATCGCGCAGATCCCCCGGGTGGTGGCGGCCACCAGCACCGGGCCGAGGTAAGAATCGGCAACGGCGTAGCGAATGTGCTCGCCCTCTGCGCCGGCGCGGTAGGCTCCGGGCGTCATCCCGAGTGGCGCGCTGGACCCGTAGGCGGCGCTGGTGGAGCCGTAACCGGCTGCGAAAATCGCTTCCGTCACACTGTCGGCGGCGCGCAGGCTCTGGCGCAGGCGCTCCTCGCGGCGCGCCCGGCCGTACTCAGCGGGGGTGACACCCGTTGTGGCCTTGAAGACGCGGTGAAAGTGGAAGGGGCTCAGGCCCGCCGCGTCGGCGAGCTCGCGCAGGGTGGGCAGTTCGGGCGCGGCCTCGATCAGCGCGCATGCGCGAGCCACGGCCTCGGCCTGTGGTCGCTCGCCGCCCCGGGGGAGACAGCGTTTGCAGGGGCGCAGGCCTGCCTCCTCGGCGGCCTCCGGCGTGGTGAAGTAGCGCACATGGTCGCGGCGCGGCGTGCGCGACGAGCAGCCCGGCCGGCAGTAGATCCCCGTAGTGATCACGCCGAACAGGAAGGCCCCATCGGCTCCACGATCGCGGGCGACCACTGCCGCCCAGCGCGCGTCGTCGGTTGTATACTGCATCTCAGTGCTCCTGGCGTCAAGCCTTCGTTCTGGAGCATCATACCCGGGCGCGCGGCGGGGCGCCACCGGCGGCTTGCGCAGTTATTCGGGGTCGTGGACCGGGCTGGGCAGCTCCAGTTGGATAGCGCCGGGCTCCCGGAGCCCCGCAGTGATGGGAGAAGCCCCCTCGCCCGGATGGACGAGGAGGCTTCTACATCGGCTCACGTCCGGCGTGATACTGGGTAGCGGCGAGGAGGCGCGGAGGGGCCGCAGGCCCCTCCACACTACCCCTCCTTGCGCTCGATCAAACAGGGTTTGATCGGGTGATCGCACTGGTCGGGGCGCGGCCCCAGCGTAATTACTTGTCCCGCTTGCCCTCGCCCAGCGCCGCCTGGGCGGCCGCGAGGCGCGCGATCGGCACGCGGTAGGGCGAGCAGCTCACGTAGTTCAGGCCCGCCCGGTGGAAGAACTCCACCGAGGCCGGGTCGCCGCCGTGCTCGCCGCAGATGCCGACCTTCAGCGAGGGGCGCGTGCCGCGGCCCCGCTCGGTGCCCATCTGCACCAGCTGGCCCACCCCGCGCTGATCGATCGTCTGGAAGGGATCGTCGGCCAGAATCTTGCGCTCGATGTAGAGCGGCAGGAAGCGGCCCGCATCGTCGCGCGAGAGGCCGAGGGTCGTCTGCGTGAGATCGTTAGTGCCGAAGCTGAAGAACTCGGCCGTCTGGGCGATCTCGTCAGCGGTAAGCGCGGCGCGGGGGAGCTCGATCATCGTACCTACCAGATACGGGATCTCCACTCCGGACTCGGCGAAGACCTCGGCGGCCACCTTGCGTACCAGCTCCTCCTGGGGCTTCAGTTCGCTGAGATTGCCGACGAGGGGGATCATCACCTCGGGGTGCACCTCGATCCCCTCACGCTTGACGGCCACGGCGGCCTTGAAGATCGCGCGGGCCTGCATCTCGGTGATCTCGGGGTAGATGATACCCAGGCGGCAGCCACGGAAGCCAAGCATGGGGTTGGCCTCGCGCAGGGCCTCCACGCGGCTCTTGACCTTCCTGGCGTCCACGCCGAGCTTGCTGGCCAGGTCCTCGATCTCCTGATCCTCGTGGGGCAGGAACTCGTGCAGCGGCGGGTCGAGGGTGCGGATCGTCACCGGCAGACCGGCCATCTCGCGGAAGAGGCCCTCGAAGTCGCCCTGCTGGAGCGGCTCGATCTTGGCCAGGGCGGCGCGGCGCTCCTCCTCGGTATCGGCGAGGATCATCTCGCGCACGGCGTCGATCCGGTCTCCCTCGAAGAACATATGCTCGGTGCGGCAGAGGCCGATACCCTCGGCACCGAACTGCCGGGCCACCTTCGCATCGCGGGGGATGTCGGCGTTGGCACGCACACCGAGCCGGCGGAACTCATCGGCCCAGCGCATCAACTCGGTGAACTCGGCCGAGAGCTCGGGCTCCACCGTAGGCATCTGCCCGGCGAAGACCTCACCGGTACTGCCATCGAGGGTCACCCAATCGCCCTTGGCGATTGTGGTGCCGTTGACAGCCACCGACTGCTCACGGTAGTTGATCCGCAGGTCGCCGGCGCCGGCCACGCAGGGCTTGCCCATACCACGGGCAACCACTGCGGCGTGGCTTGTCATGCCCCCACGGGCCGTGAGGATAGCCTGAGCCGCGACCATGCCGTGGAAGTCCTCGGGGGCGGTCTCCACACGGATGAGGATCACCTTCTCGCCGGCGTGGGCGAGCTGCTCGGCCTCGTCCGGGTCGAAGACGGCCTTACCGCTGGCGGCGCCGGGGGAGGCGGGCAGGCCGGTGGTGAGCACCCGGGCCGTCTTGCGGGCGGCTGGATCGATCATCGGGTGGAGCAACTGGTCGAGGGCGGCTGGTTCCACCCGCTGCACGGCGGTGGCCTTATCGATCACGCCCTCGTGCACCAGGTCCACGGCGATCTTCACGGCGGCGGCGGCGGTGCGCTTGCCGGCGCGGGTTTGCAGCATCCAGAGCTTGCCACGCTCGATCGTGAACTCAACGTCCTGGACGTCTTTGTAATGGGCTTCGAGCTGCTTGGCGATCGTGTGGAACTGCTGGTAGACCTCGGGCATGGTCTCCTGGAGTTTGCTGATCGGCTGGGGGGTGCGCACGCCAGCCACCACATCCTCGCCCTGGGCGTTGACGAGGTACTCGCCGAAGATCTCGGGGGCACCGGTGCTCGGGTTTCGCGTAAAGGCCACGCCGGTGGCGGAGTCGTTGCCCATATTGCCGAAGACCATAGCCTGTACGTTCACGCCGGTGCCAAGATTGTCGGGGATCTTGTTGATCCGGCGGTAGTCGCGGGCGCGGCGGCCGTTCCAGGAGCGGAAGACGGCCATCACGGCCTCGCGCAGCTGCTCGTGGGGGTCCTCGGGGAACTCGACGCCCGTTTCCTCTTTGATGATCCGCTTGAAGGTCTCGGCGATCTCCAAGAGTTCCTCGGCGGAGAGATCGGTATCCTGGCGCTGCCCGTGGCCCTTGGCCTCGTCCATCACGTGCTCGAAGCGCTCGCCCTCGACACCGAGCACGATCTTGCCGAAGAGCTGCACGAAGCGGCGATAGGCGTCGGCGGCGAAACGGGGGTTATCGGTCAGGCGAGCGAGCCCCTCGCGGGTCGCCTGGTTGAGACCGAGGTTGAGCACGGTATCCATCATGCCCGGCATAGAGAACTTGGCGCCGGAGCGGACGGAGACGAGCAGCGGGTTCGACGGGTCGCCGAAGCGTTTGCCCGTCTGGGCCTCGATCTCCTTCAGGGCCTCAAACGTCTGCTCCCAGAGCCCCTCAGGGGGTTGCTGGCCGTTCTCGTAGTAGGCGTTGCAGGCTTCGGTCGTAATCGTAAAGCCGGGGGGCACCGGGACCCCGGTGCGCGTCATCTCGGCGACGCCGGCACCCTTGCCGCCGAGCAGGTCGCGCATCGTGGCGTTGCCCTCGCGGAAGAGATAGACCCACTTCTTGCTCATCTGAGCCTCCTAGCTCCTGGCGCGTTCCAATGCCGCCCCAAACTATACCGCCCGCCCTACTATATGTCAAAAGTTTTTGATGCTTGCGCAGGGGTGCGTACCATCTGGCAGCCCCACCGGCCGCTGACGTGGGATCGGCCCGGATGCGGGTGACCGGCGAGCGAGGCTACTGCTGGCCCTTCGCCATCAGCGAGAGCCTGGAGCGGCCCGAAGAGTGGGCACAGATGGCCGACGGCGCCGCGGTGCTGCCGATTCCGCGGACCATCCCTGGCCGCGTGGTAGGCCCCGGGCACAACTCGGTGGTGCGCGGGTCGAACAATCACGAGCTCCTTTGCGTCTACCACCGTTGGGCCGATGATGGAAGCGGGCGCCAGATGGCGGTGGACCGACTCGATTGGGCGGGAGAGCGGATGGTAGTGCTCGGCGGCGAGTACAAGGCTTGAGGTCCAATTTCGGCCACCAGGCCGAGGGCATGCCGTGTCTCGCGTGCTACCATCGGGCCAGTGCCGGGATGGGGAGCGCCGTGATACTGCGGCGCAACGATCCCTGCTTCTAACGAGCGTGAGAGGAGGCTCCTGATTTCTACAGCGTCGGCGGGTATCCACAGCATCGCACGGGCACACCTGCAGAGCGAGGCCTGAGCCGCTCATCGTGTAGGGAACCTGGCGGGCCTGGCAGGGCTTGCGGGCCGGCGCTACGGCGTCGCGCTCGCTGGCGCTGCTGGAGTGCGCTAGCCTGCACGATGGACGCCTCGCCACGGGTGCGCTCGCGACCCGTGGCGTCGCCGACGTGAGGGGTGGAGCGTAAGGCGCTCCGAGCCCGATCACGCCTGAATACCAGGGCAGCGTGTGTGTGCGGTTCTGCCGCCGCCGCACGCGGGCGCCGGCCACGGGGATTGCCGTGGCCGGTTTTTGTTGCCCTCGCCGCGCGAGGTGAGGGCCGCGCCTCTGGAATCAGGAGCCAGACCTTGAAGCAGCTACGGAACCAGCGGCGCCAGTCGGCGTCGCCCCAGCGCTACGGACAGAGCTACAACGGCACCCAGGAGTTCACGTGCCTGCACTGCGGGCACTTCGTTGGCTTCGCCCCGGAGATCGCCGGGGTGCAGAACCGTAACCACTGCCCCTATTGCCTCTGGTCGCGCCACCTCGACTGGCGCACCCCAGGCGACCGGTTGTCGAACTGCCAGGCGGGGATGCGCCCCGTCGGCCTGACCACCAGGCGCAGCCGCAACAAGTATGCCCGCGAGCGTGACGGCGAGCTGATGATCGTCCACCGATGCACTGGCTGTGGTGTGCTGGTGCTCAACCGGATCGCCGCCGATGACTGGGCCGAGGCGATCCTGGAACTCTTTGAGCGCTCCGCCAGCGACCAGGCCCTTGCCGCCGAGCTCGCCGCGAGCGAGGTGGTGCTGCTCGGCGCCAACGAGGCTGCCCTGCTTTCCCGACGCCTCTTCGGCGGTGTGATTCGGGCAGGGTGATCTTGCGAAATGGCTGGAGGGCGCCCCTTGTGGGCGCCCAACGCCACCATCCGGCGCCATCTGCGTGGAGAGCCGCCAGGGCTAACCAGAACAGCAGCTGCGGTGCCCTGCGGCCCGAGGATAGAATCGGCGTACAATCGGTCCACATCTTGCCGCCTACAATGAGGGGTCACCCATGGAGATCAACCGCGACCTGGCCCGCATCGCCGAGCAGGAGCGCCGCCTGCGCTTCGCCCACTTCGACACCCAAACCGCCTGGGAACTTGGCACGCGGCTGAAGGCCGCTGCCGAGGCTCGTGGCGTGGCGGTAACGATCGAGATCCGCCTCGCCGGGCAGACCGTTTTCCTCTACGCGATGGAGGGCACCGCGCCTGTCAACGCCGACTGGGCGCGCCGCAAGCGCAATGTGGCCGAGCTCTATGGCCAGAGCTCTTACGCGGTGGGCCTGGCGCTCACGCGTGACGGCGGTAGTCTGGAGGAGCGGCTCGGCCTTCCTACCCGCGACTACGCCGCCCACGGCGGGAGCTTTCCGCTCGTCCTCCAGGGCTCCGGCCCCGTCGGCACCGTGACTGTCTCGGGGCTGCCGCAGCGCGAGGATCATGCCCTGATCGTCGCGGTGCTGGCCACCTACCTGGGTATCCCCATCAGCGAGGTGGCCTTCGACGACGCGCAGCTATGAGAGGTGCCTGATGCAATGCCCCACCTGCGACGCCGCCATTCCCGACGACGCCCGCTTCTGTATCGTCTGTGGGGCCGTGGTGGCTCCGGCCGCAACGGGTGCCACCAGCCGGCTCGACGCTCCCCGTGGGCTCGCCCTGGACCCGGCGATGGTCACGTCGGCCTTTACACTGCCGGGGTACCGTATCGTGAGTTCGCTGGGCATCGTGCGCGGGCTGACGGTGCGCTCGGCCAGCCTGGGCGGGCAGGTTGTCGCGGCCTTCCAGTCGCTGGCTGGCGGCACCATCGGCCGCATGACGGCTGTATGCGAGCACGCGCGCACCGACGCCTTCCTCATGGCGCTGGAGCACGCCGCGCAGCTCGGCGCCAACGCGATTATCGGCTTCCGCTACGATACTACCGAGGTGGCCCAGGGGATGACGGAAGTCCTCGCTTACGGCACCGCCGTCGTGGTTGAGCCCGGCAGGAGCGAGGCTCCAGCAGGCCTGGCGTGAGTCGCCGCGCTGTCCCAGCACGGGCCATGGAACATCCCCTGCTCTGGTGCGGGGCGCGTGCCCTCGCTTGTGCGTTCAGGGGCGAACAGAACATGTGAGCCCCCAACGGGTATACGGCGTTGGGATGCGCCGCTGGCCCTCACCCCGCTTGCGCGGGGGCAGGCCCATGGCCCCTTCTCCCGCACGCAGGAGAGGGGGGCGCGGACCGTCAGGATGGGGTACATCGCCAATCACACGCCGGAGCTGTCCGCCTTTGAACGCTTGTGCGGGGACGGCATGACACCGAGCCACTGGCTTCAAAGTGGTTGGCTGTTTTGCCCGCACGCCAGCGTTCAGCTCCCGCGACCGAGAGGCAGGAAGAGTCGCTCCGGGTCGCTGGAGATCGTGGCGGTTGCGGGCGTGCCGCTGGGGCTACAGCCAGCCGTGTTGCAGGCCCTGATGCGCACGGCATAGCTGCCGCGTCCGAGCACCAGGCGCTGCTCGCCGCGCCCGGCGGCGGCCCAGTGCGTGAAGCTCGCGGGCGCGTCATCGCGGGTGACGGCGAGCTCGTACCACTCCGCGCCGCTCACCTGCTCCCAGCTGACGTGGAGGGTCGGCCCGTCGGCGCTGACGGCGCGGAGGGTGGGTGTGGGTGGCGGCTCAAAGCCCGCGACCTGGCCGCCGAACTCGAAGGCGCCGAGGTCGCAGGGGCCAACACGGGCAGCGCCACGGGCATCGGTGGGCGGGCAACTGGCGCCGGCATCGATCGCGGGGCTGTCGCCGCGCAGGGGGATGGTGGGGACGGGGCCACCGTAGTTGCCGAGCTCGCCGAGGAGCGGGTCGCCATAGGTGATGCCGGGGGCACAGGGGTGGTTGGTCGCGTGCGCGGCTCGTGGTGGCGTCTGTAGATTGTGGTCGCCACGGGAGAAGGCCCGGCCGCATTGTTCGAGGCGGGTGCCATCGTTGGCCCAGTTGCCAGCGATGATCGAATTGTGGAAGCGTACCACGTCGTCGCCGGCGTCAACGGCGCCCCCGCTGTAGTCGGCATAGTTGCCGACGATCGTCGAGTTGACGATGGCCAGGTCGCCCTCGCCGGCGATGAAGATGGCGCCGCCCTCGCCCGTGCTCGCCGGGTGACGCACCTCGTTGGCGCTGAAGGTGGTATTCTCCACGCGGCTGTCTGGCACCTTCCCGAAGAGGATCGCGCCGCCGTTGCCTGCCGAGCGGTTGCCGACGAAGAGGCTGCCGCTGATGGTGATCGGACCGTTGCCCTGGCGGATGGCGCCGCCGCCGGAGCCACCCGTGGCGGAGCGGCCGGCCTCGTTGTTCTCGAAGATGCTCCCCTCGATCACGATGCGCTCGTGCGGCGGGTAAATGTACAGGAAGGCGGCGCCGCCAGCGTGAGCGGAGCGGTTGCCCCGGAAGAGGCTCTTGCGAATGGTGATCACGCCCGCCGGGTCGCCCTTGGGCGTGTGGGCGCCGTCGGTGAAGATAGCGCCACCCATGCCGTGGCCCCCGTCGTAGCCGGGGGCGGCGGTGCCGCCTGCGATACTGTCGTTATTGACGAAACTGCTCTCCTCGACGGTGAGGGTCGTGCCGAGGCTATAGATCGCGCCGCCATTGATCCCCTTATTGCCCTCGAAGTGGCTCGCGCGGACGGTGAGCTTGCTGCTGCGCACGGAGATGGCGCCGCCGCCCTCGGCCTCAAAGGCCTTGCGGCTATCATTGCCAAGGAAGCGGCTATTCTCGACCGTCACGTCGCTGTAGTAGACGATGCGCAGCGCGCTGCCACGCTCACTGTAGCCATCACGGAGTGTGAGGTTGCGTATCGTGACTCGGGAGCTCCGATCGATGACGAAGATGCGGGTGGCGCCCCCCCCGCTGAGTGTGACCATGCCACCCTGGGTGGGGCCGCCGCCGTCGATCGTGGTGTCCTGGCTGATCGTGATCTGCTGGCTGAGCGTAATCGTGACCGGGTCGGGGCCACAGTTAAAGCTGACGAGCCCGCCGCCCGCGATGGCGGCTCGCAGGGCCGCTTCTGTACAGCTGGCCGCGGTCCCGTTCCCCACGATGCCGGCCGCCAGGGCCTGGCGGGGTAGGAAGGTGAGCGGTGCGCTGAATAGGAAGAACAAGGCAAGCAGGAGCGGGGTGCGGCTGCGGGTAAGGTGCTTCTGGACCATGAGCGAGAGCTGCTCCTTACTATTTTTTAACCCTGAGACACCACTGCTGGCGTTCATGGATTAAAATTTAGTTAACAGCAGCCTATCATGGGATCAGGCGCGGAGCTATCCGCTCTGCCGGTACCTTGTTACCCTCTTGACGGTCGCCGTACTAGTACCTGTGGCACACGAGGACACTGCCGTGCGCAGGCCGTTACTGGTGCGGCGCCCTGCGTGCTGAACATCCGTGTGGCGCCCTCCAGGCCGAGCGCCAGGCGAAGAACGCAACGCGCGCCAGGCATAGAGGCTTGCTCCATGCCTGGCGCGCTCCGAGGTCGTGCGGCGCACTGGCGCTAGATGGCGGCTTCCCGGTTCCTGGTGCTCGGTTCAGGCGCCGCTTAAGCGGCGATGTCCTCCTCGGCGCGCTCGCGGGTGCTGCCGATGCTGAAATACTTCGCCTCGGGGTGGTGCACGACGATGGCGGCGGTACTCTGCTCGGGCACGAGTTGGTAGGCCTCAGTGAGCGTGACGCCGATCGCGTCGGCCGGAAGCACCTGCCAGAGCCGGGCGTGCTCCGCCAGGTCGGGGCAGGCCGGGTAGCCCCAGGAGTAGCGCTTGCCACGCCCAGCGCTAAGACCCAGGCTCTGGCGGATGAGCCGGTTGGTATACTCGGCGAGGGCCTCGGCCAGGCTCACCCCCAGCCCGTGGATGTAATAGCTGCGGCTGTAGTCGCCCTGGCGCTGTAGCTCCTCCGTCAGGTCGTCCACGGCGGTGCCCATCGTGACGATCTGGAAAGCGGCGACATCGTACTCGCCGCTCTCGACGCTGCGGAAGTAGTCGCTGAGGCAGAGTCGCTCGCGCTCGGGCTGGCGGGGGAAGACGAAGCGGGTCAGGATGCTGGAGCGGTCGGCCGGATCATAGACGATCAGGTCGTGGCCATCGCTCTGGACGGGGAAGTAGCCGTAGACGACCTTCGGCTGGAGCCAGCCATCGCGCTCGGCTTCGCGCACGAGATCGCGTACCTTCTGGTCGAACTCGGCCCTGAGCCGTTCCCACTCGGCGCCCTTGGCGTTTTTGGCGCCCCACTGGAGCCGGTAGAGCGCGTTGCGGTCGAGGCAGGCCACCACGTCGGCCAGGCGGATGCGCTCGGTGGCGCGGGCGCCCCAGAAGGGCGGCGTGGGAACGGGCACGTCCTGGCGGACGGCCGAGCGAACGTGCCCGGAGCCGAGGCTGGCCTTCCCGAGGGCATCGAGGGCCACCCGGCCCACCTGGCGGCGCTGAAGCACCCCGGCGGCCTCACGGATCGTCTGGGCCACGAAGGCGGGCCGCAAGACGGGGTCGCTGAGCTTCTCCATCGTCTCCAGGCCCTCGAAGGCGTCCTTGCAGTAGAAGACGCCGGCCTCATAGGGCTCTTCGTCGCCGACGAAGCTGATCCGCTGGCCGTACTGCTTGTTGATCGCGGCCCCGCCGACGAGCACGGGGAAGCTGAGGCCGCGCTTGTGCAGCTCCTGGACGCAGAGGGGCATCTGCTTGGAGGTGCTCACGAGCAGGGCCGAGAGGCCGATCGCGTCGGCGCCGACCTCAACGGCCTTCTCGATGATCGTGTTGACGGGCACCTGCTTGCCGAGATCGTAGACGGTGTAGCCGTTATTGGCGAGGATGGTGTGGACGAGGTTCTTCCCGATGTCGTGGACATCGCCGTAGACGGTCGCGAGGACCACCTTGCCCTTGGTGGCGCCATCGAGCTTGTCGAGGTAGCGCTCGAGGCGAGCGACGGCCTTCTTCATCACCTCGGCGGACTGGAGCACGAAGGGCAGGATGAGTTGCCCGGAGCCAAAGAGATCGCCCACCTCCTTCATCGCGGGGAGCAACACATTGTTGAGCACATCCACCGCCGCGGCGCCCTGTGGCGTTGCCTCGGGGGTGATGCTCGTGATGGCCCCGGCGCTCAGGCGCGTTGCCACGGCCTCGTCGATATCCTCCTCGATGCCCTCCTTCTTGCGGTGGAGGATCTTCCAGTGGAGCCGCTGGTCAACCGGCAGGTCGGCGGTGGGGTCGGCCCGCTCGCCGGTATCGGTGGCCGTGTTGGCCTCAAAGTAGGCGATAAAACGGGCGAGGGCATCGTCGCGCCGGTTGAAGATCAGATCCTCGCAGAGCTCACGCTGCTCGGCGGGCACCTCGGCGTACGGGGTAACATGGGCCGGGTTGATGATCGCGGTATCGAGGCCCGCAGCGACGGCGTGGTAGAGGAAGACGGAATTGAGGGCGGCGCGGGCGTGGGGGGCCACGCCGAAGCTCAGGTTGGAGACGCCCAGAGTCGTGAAGCAGCCGGGAATCTGCTGCTTGACGAGCCGGATGCCTTCGATCGTCTCCACGGCGGCGTTGCGCAGCTCCTCCTGGCCGGTCGTGATCGGGAAGGTGAGCACATCGAAGATCAGCGCCTCGGCGGGAAGGCCGTACTCGTCGGCGGCGATCTGCGCGATGCGGCGGGCGATCGCCAGTTTCCGCTCGCGACTGTGGGCCATGCCCTCCTCGTCGATCGTCATCGCCACGGTGGCGGCGCCATAGCGGGCGACGAGCGGCAGCACCTTGTCGATCTTTTCGCCGCGACCGCCCTCCAGCGAGACCGAGTTGACAACGGCGCGGCCGGGGTAGCTGGCGAGCGCCGCCTCGAGGACGTCGGCCTCGGTGGTGTCGATCACCAGCGGGAGCTCGATGTTCATGGTCAGCTTCTTGAGCAGCTTGACCATCTGCTCCTTCTCGTCGGCGCGCTCCGTCATCGCCACACAGACGTCCAGCAGGTGGGAGCCGCTGTCCACCTGCTCGCGGGCCACCTCGAGCACACCGTCGTAGTCGTCGTTGAGGAGCAGCCGCTTGACTTTCCGGGAGCCGAGAGTATTCACGCGCTCGCCGATCATGGTGAGGGTAAGGTCCTGGCGCAGGGCGGCGGCGCGAATGCCGGAGGAGACGGCGGGGATGTACTCGATCTGGCGCGGGGTGGGCCGTCGCTCGTAGCCCACCACCTCACGGAGCCTGGCGATATGGGCAGGAGTTGTGCCGCAGCAGCCGCCCACCACGCTCACGCCATACTCGCTGACGAACTCACCCAGGATGCGGGCGAAGGGCTCGGGCTCCATGGGGTAGACGGTGCGGCCGTCCACCTCAAGGGGCAGGCCGGCATTGGGGATGCAGGAGATCGGCTTGCGCGCGTGGGCGGTGAGGTACTGGATCGCGGCGCGCATGTGCTCGGGGCCGGTGGAGCAGTTGAGGCCGATCACGTCTACCGGCATCGCCTCGAGGGTGGCGATCAGCGCGGGCACATCGGTGCCGAGCAGCATGCGCCCCGAGAGATCAAGGAAGACCTGGGCCTGCACGGCGATGTCGGGGCGGTCAAGCTCCTGCTTGGCGCGGCGGATGCCATCGAGGGCGGCCTTGACCTCCAGAATGTCCACACTCGTTTCGACGAGGAGCAGGTCGACGCCACCCTGGATGAGGCCGGTGGCCTGCTCGCGGAAGATCTCCGAGAGCTCCGCGAAGCTAATATCGGAGAGCGCCGGGTCGTCGGAGGAAGGGAGCTTGCCAGTGGGGCCGATCGAGCCGGCCACAAAGCGCGGGCGGCCATCCCGGGCCGCGAAGCGGTCCGCGACGGAGCGGGCGAGCGCGGCGGCGGCACGGTTGATCGCCACTGTCTGGTCGCCCAGGCCCCACTCCTCCAGCCGTAGCCGGGTTGACTGGAACGTACACGTTTCGAGCACATCGGCGCCAGCCTCCAGAAAGGAGGTGTGGATGGCGGCGATCACGTCGGGCCGGGTGATGACAAGATAGTCGCGATTGCCGTTGGTGCGCTCGCCCCCGTAGTCCTCGGCGGTGAGGTCGAAGGTGTCGATGCTGGTGCCCATCGCGCCATCAAAGATCAGGACGCGCTCGGTGAGGGCCTGGAGATACGAGGATCTGCGCGGTGTCACGGGTTCGTGCCTCTCTGGTGCGTGGCTGGACGCACAAAAAACCTTCACGCGGGCTGGCGTGAAGGCGGCTTCGACCTCATCTTCCCAGCTTTCGCTGCCGGACTTAGCACCCTACTGAGCGATGCAAAAGGCAATCTTCGACGTACAAACTGGCCTGCTGGCGAACAGTTGCACTGTCACGATTGTCTTTTGCATTCCTCCGGGTTGCTGGGGCTTCACAGGGCCGGTCCCTCCACCCCTCTTGATGAGCACTATTGAGTTGTTCGGTGGAGTATAGCATGGCGCCGGGGCGGGTGTCAAACGAGATGAGCAGATATTCAGGCCCGGTCTGCCCCGGGCTCAGCAACCTGTCACGCCGGGTAGGTAGAGTGGCGGCGGGGGGAGCGAGAGGAGCACCAACGATGGGACGTGATGGAGCTGGGGGGGCCCTCTGGACCGTCGTTGTGTGCCTGGCCCTCGCCTCGGGGCTCTGGTCGTCGGCGGCCGGAGCCCCGACCTATGTCCTCTACGATGGATCGGTGCCAGAGGAGACACCGGCCGACCAGGGCTTCTTCTACCTTACGCGGCCAAGCCCGCCAGCCGCAGCCACCGCGAGCTACGCCGGCGGCGGGACGACCCTCGACACTCTCGGCGCGCTCGGCGACCTGGCGGGCTACGCCGTACGCCCCGGCGCCACACCGCCCCTTGAGCGCGCGTCCGGCTTTACGCTGCGCTTCACCGTGCAGCTGACGGCCGAGCAGCACCTGAGCCTGGATCGGGCCGGCCTGAGCGTGCTGCTGCTCGCCGAAGATCAGCGGGGCGTAGAGCTTGGCCTCTGGCCCGATGAGGTCTGGGTGCAGAATGATGGTGCGGCCCTCTTTACCCACGGCGAAGGTGCCGCCCTGGATCTGGCCGGCGGGCCGGTGGATCTGGCCCTCACGGTACACGATGACAGCTATACCCTGCTGGCGCAGGGGCAGCCGCTGCTCAGTGGCCCCCTGCGCGACTATCGCGATCCACGCTATCCCCCGCAGGACTACCCCTTCTACTACCTTCCGAGCGTGATCTTCATCGGCGACAACACGTCGCAGGCCGGGGCTGTTGCGCGGCTGTTCGCCGTGATGCTGGATGGCCCTCCGCCCGATGATCCGGATGGGCCGCCAGCGGCCCCCACACCCACCCCGCCGACTCCTACCGCAACCCGTGGTCCGGTCGCGTCGCCGCATCGGCTCAACCTGCCGCTGGTGAGCGGTGTTCGTTGATGGGGATCACGGGAGGTTCTCCGGCGCCTCGGATGGATATCGCGGGGAGGTAGGGGCGCAGCACGCTGTGTTCCTACAACGATGACCACACGCCGACACGCCCATGGCGGCGTGCGGCGATGCCCTGCGTTCCGGGCGCGCGACTTCTGCTAGAATGGCGCGGCGTGAGAGCGACTGTGCGGAGCGGGGGACGCCGACGTGATGGAGCATCGGGCGACCGGCGCGGCCCTTGTTGCCCTGGCCGCGTTGCTCGCGGCGGCCCTGGTGGCGGCGGCGCTGCTCGTGCCACGATCATGGGCGGTGCAAGTGGGCGCGCCGGGCGACGCCTATTTTGTCACCGACCTCTTTCCCCCGGAGGGGGGCGCGACGCCGTTGCGCTGGACGCGAGAGGCGGCGAGCCTGCGGCTCTACGGTGCCTACGCTGGCCCCGCGCGGCTTGAGCTACGCTTCTACCGCGAACCGGTGGCCACTACGGGGCGCGCCTGGCCCCTTTCGCTCAGGGCCGGCGCGACGCCCCTGGCCAGCTTTGAGGCCGGGCCGGGCTGGCGCCGCTACACTGTGCTGCTGCCCCCCGGAGCTACTCTTACGCCCCTGACGCTCACGAGCCCGACGTTTGCGCCCGGCGGCGGTGATGCCCGCGTGCTGGGTGTGGCGCTGGCCGAACTGAAGGTGGCGCCGGTGGACGGGCCACCGCCCCTCGGCCATGCGCTCGGGCGGGCCACCTGGCTGGGTGCGCTGCTAGCGCTGCTCGGGGTGGGCGCCTGGCTGCTCGACGCCTGGTGCCGGGGGCCGATGGCGGCCCCCGGGCGTCCCTTGCGTGTAGCGGCCCTGGTTGGTGGCCTGGGCGTGGCCCTCGCGGCCTGGGCCTGGCTCGGGCCGCCCTGGTTCGCCTGGGCGCTGCCGACACACTGGGCCGTTCCGGGCTGGGCCGTGGCGATGGTGGCTCTGCTGTGGCTCGCGCGCCGAGCCAACAGACCGGCGCCGGGGCGCCTGGTCCGGGTAGCCGGTGTGGCCGGGGCGCTGCTGGCGGCCCACGTGCTGCTCCTCGCGCCGGCGCCAGCCCTGTGGCAGCAGGTGGCCGCGCTGATGATCGTGCTGGCCCCGGGCGCTCTGGCGGCTCGGGCGCTGCTGGATGGCGAGGCCGACGGGGCCGAGCATCTGTTCCTCGCCGTGGCGGGAGGGCTCGGCGTCGCCGCGCTGCTCGGCCTGGCGCTCCACGCGTTGCCTGGCCCGCTCCCCCGCTGGGCGCTGCTCGTGGCCTCCGATGGGCTAGCCCTGGTGGGCCTGGCGGCCCTGGCGCGGCCGCGCCACGCGGCGCCAACGGGAGCCTCAGCGTCGGGACCGCCTCCACGCTGGTTGGCCCTGCCGCTGCTCCTCGCCGCCGGGCTGCGTCTGTGGGGCCTCGGCGTGGGTCAGTTTCAGGGCGACGAGGCCTACGCCCTGATGCTCGCCAGGGGGGTGCTCCACGGCCAGGAGGAGATCCTGCTCGTCCACATGAAGGGGCCCGTGGAGGCATTGCTGCCAGCCACCATCCTGGTGGCCGCAGGGTCGATCAGCGAGACGGCGGGGCGGCTGCCCTTTGCGCTGGCTGGTCTGGCTGCGGTGATCGGGGTGTGGAGCCTGGCGGCCCGGCTGATCGGCGGACGGGCCGGCGCCGTGGCGGCGCTTGCGGCTGCGCTGGCGGTGGCCTCCGATGGGCTGCTGGTGGCCTTCGGGCGCGTGGTGCAGTATCAGACCGTGGTGATGGCGCTGTCGGCGGCGGCGTTGTGGCTCGCCTGGCGCTTCTACGAGGGCGCCTCTGCTGCTCGCACGCTGCCCGCCGCCGCCGTGTGCGCGGCGGTGGCGGTGCTGGCCCACTACGACGGGATCTATGTGGCGCCGGCTCTGGTGTGGCTGGTGCTGGCCGGAGGGTACCGCCGTGGCTGGGGTCCGCGAAGGTGGGTGGGTGCTCTGGCGCTACCACTTGTGCTCGGCCTCGGGCTCACCTTGAGCTTCTATGTGCCGTTTGCGCTGCACGAGCACTTCGGGCGCACCCTGCGCCACCTCGGCACTCGTAGCGGCCAGGGTAGCTCCGTGGCGCTCTACAATAACCTGCCGGACTACGGCGCGTTGCTGAGCGTCTATACGAGCCACTATGTAGCTGTGGCGGCAGGCCTGGCGCTGCTGGTGGTCCTGGCCGCCCTGCTGGCGCGCTTTCTGCGGCCGCGAGCGCCTGGCTATGGCGCGGCGGCGCTCCTGGTGGCCGGTGGGCTGGCAGCAGTGCTCGCGCCAGCGCGTCTGGCTGTCGGCCCGAACGCAAGCCTGGCGGCGCTGCTGGTGCTGCCACCACTACTGGCGCTGATCCTGGCGCCGCGCCTGCCGGCCGGGCTGCGGGCGATCGTGATCTGGATGGCCGGGGCTCTCGCCGCCCACGCCTTCCTGATTGTCGATCCGCGCACGCATTTCTACACGATGCACCTTCCGGCATGGCTCCTGGTGGCCTGGGGCGCCGGGCAACTCTGGGATATGCCGGTGCCCCGGCTTGTGCGCCCACTGCGGGCCGCGCTCGCCGCTAGCGCCACGACCCTCGTTGCGCTCGGCCTGGCCTACAGCGGGATGACCCTGCTGCGTCCCTGGCCGGAGTATGAGCGCGCCTTTCCCGCCACACTGATCCCCTTCTTTCGGCCGCCCGGTGGCGAGCAGTTGCCCGACGATGGCCTGTTCGGCTTTCCGGCCCGCGACGGCTGGAAGGCTGCGGCGGTGCTCTTCCAGCAGGGGGTGCTCCGTGGCTCCTACGACACGAATCAGGAGCTGTTTACGCCCGGCTGGTACCTGCGCGGGCAGTTCAAGTGTCAGCGCGACCCGGATTACTTTCTGACCGCCAACGGTGCTCGCCCGCTCTATATTCCGCCGGGCTACCATCATGTAGGTACGATCACGGAGGGGGGCGTGCGCGCACTCGAGATCTACAGCCGTGAGCCCGCCATGGGGCCGCCGCAGGTCTATGCCGCCGAGTCCTTCGCCGCCGCCTACGACGCGGCGCCGGTGCCGAACTTTCCGCTGCGCCGGCTGCTCAGCGGGGTAGTTCCCCAGGTGCGGCTCGATGCGCTGTGGCAGGGCGGCTTCGCGCTGCGCGGCTTCGACCAGGACCGATCGGCGTTGGGGCCGGGCGATGTGGCCTTTGTGACGCTCTACTGGCGGGCGGCTTCGGCACAACCTGGCACGCTGGCGCCGGCCCTCCTGGCACTCGACGAGTCAGGGCGGGTGGTGGCTGAAGCGTCCACCTATTGTGGTGGCGTGCCGGCAGAGGTCTGGCACCAGACCTACGTGAACGACACGCCCTTCCGCCTCGAGGCGGCCACACTTCCGCCCGGGAGCTACACGCTCCACGCCGGTGTGCGCGACATCGCCACGGGGCGCTGGGTGCCACTGGAAGGCGGTGGGGAGCTGCTGGAGCTCGGGGCGCTGACCGTGACGAAGTAGCCGGGGGCGCTCACGGGAGCGGTGTGAGGCTCAGCCGCTCAAAGCGGGCACTGAGCGGGCGCATGTCGCCGTTGCCCTCCAGTTCCTGGCCCGTGGTGGGCGGCTCGGCGGTGCGCAGGCCCACCACGGTGCGGCCGGGGGGGAGATCGAGCAGCAGCCGGTAGCGGCGAGGGCCGCTGGCAAGCGGGAGATCGGTGCGGCCCCAGGGGAGCGCGAGGTGGAGCGTGCGGGGGCCACCGGCGGGCGCGACGGTGAAGCTGAGGACGTACGGGCCGCCGGTCGGGGTGATCAGGCCGAGCTCGGCCGCCTCGGGCAGCCAGCGGTAACGGGTCGTGCCAGCCGTCTCAAGGGGTCCCCACCCATCGCGCAGTTGCAGCATGGCGATCGGGGAGGCCTCGGGGACGGCGTAGGCGATCAGCCACTCATCCTCGTGGATGGGGCCATCCACGCCAAGGCCGGCCTCGACGAGGGCCCGGAAGGGGGCCTCGTCCTCGGGGCGGAGGGCGAGGGGGCCGAGGGGCTGCTGCTTGTAGCCGATAATGTAGCGGTAGCCAAGCGTGCGCAGCGCGCCGGGCCAGCCACCGGTGTCGATCACGATGTCGCCGCTGAGGGCGCCGGCCCGCAGGTCGCGCAGGGCGGGGAGGCCGAGCTGAGGCTGGGGGTAGGCCCGCGAGTGGTAGCCGCCGCTGATCGGCCGGCCATGCACCGTCTGAAAGAGCATGCGCTCGGCGTCGCGGTAGGTCACCTCGGGGTGGAAGGGGTACTCGATCAGGGCCCCCTGATCACTCCGGGGCAGGGCGGCGAGAAAGGGCGGAACCGGGGGTGTGCGCGTCACGATCGGCGAGGGCCAGTACTCGAGTAGGATCAGCGCGGCGGCGCTCGCAACGAGGGCGCGGCGCGCCACGCGCAGCCGGCCTGATCCGGGCAGGCTTGTGGTGAGGGTCGCCACTCCCATGGCTGCCAGCACGCCAAGGGCGATCGTGACGAGGACATTGAGGCGGTCGGGCTGGCGGGTCAGGCGGACGATTGGGAGATCGGCGATGAGCGCGTAGGGGAGCGGGATGCCCGTATCTACGCCATTGACGCGCAGGCTGCTGCCGAGGGAGAGCACGGCGAACGCGAGGGCGGCGAGGCCCCAGGGTCGGGCGGCGGGGCGGCGCGCGCAGGCTAGAACGGCGAGAGCGAGCACGGTGAGGCCGACAAAGAAGCGCCGGTTGACGGTATAGCTCACGCCCCAATCCCAGGGCGCGGCGCCCCAGAACGCGTGGATGCGCGGCGGGACGACATAGGCTAGCAGGTCGGCGGAGAGGCGGGCGGGGTCTGCGGCGGGAAGGATGGTCATGTATTCGGAGCGGGCGGCCTCCAGGAGCATGGCGGCGATGAGGGGGCCAGCGCCGAGGGCAAAGGGCAGGGCGATCAGCGCCAGCGACCGCGCGTGCTGGTACCAGGGATGCGGGGGGGCAAAAGCGGGTGTGCCAGCGGAAGGCGTGCTCGCGGGCGGGAGCGCCTGGTTGGTAGGCAGGGGAGCGTTGGTGGGCCGCGCCGGGGCGGCGGGCCAGGGCACCAGCCGCCACAGCACCGCCCCCACCGAAAAGATCAGCAGAAAGAGCGTATAGTACCAATCAGTCCAGGCCGTCAGGGTGAGGAACACCCCGGCCAGCAGCGCATCGCGGCGGCGCCCATGGGGTGCCAGAGCCTCCAGCAGATAATAGATGTAGAACGGAAGCCACTGGTGGGCAAAGATCTGCAACTGGCCGTCGGTTACAAGGGCGGCCATGTGAAAGGGGCTGGCGGCGTACACAAGGCCGGCGAGCAGGGCCGGGCCGGGGCCAGCGCGACGCCGCGCGAGCAGCCACATGCCGAGCGTGCCGAGGGCGAAGGAGGCGAGGGCCACGGCGTTAAATCCGGCGATCGGACCCCAGAGCGCCGTGATCGGGGCGGCCAGCAACGTATTGACCGGCGAGAGCGTATGGTAGAGCAGGTTGGGCCCATCGGGGTAGAAGAGCCGGTCCGTCACCCAGAGGTTCGTGGGCCGCCGCAGCGCCTCCACCGTCCACCAGAGGTTCCACACGTTCTGGTAGGCGTCCTCCAGCCCGTCCTTGTGGGCACCGCCCGGCAAGTCGGTGGCGAGGCGCGTGGCCATAGGCCAGGTGAGGGCGATGCCCAGCACGGCCCCGAGGGCCAGGACGGCGAGCGCGTGGGTGATGGGCGGGCGTGGTGTCATGGAACCTGGAGTACTGCTCCGTTCGTGACTGGCAGGTGGCGATCGTAGGGCTGGCGGCGCGACTTGTCAACTGGCGGGCCAGGCTACCCATAGTGCAGCGCCGCGAACTGGGTATGGGCCTCTTCGGGGGTGAGGCCACCGTGTGAGCCCTTGAAGCGCATCGGGAAGCGCTGGTCATCCCACCAGACGGTGCTGCCGGGGTAGGGGAGCGCCACAAAGGAACCAACCCGGCTGAGGAAGGCGGGTGAGGGGTTGGGCCCAAAGAACCAGGCGGCGATCAGGTCGGCGGTACGATGGAGCTCGGCGTGGCCGGCGAGAGCCGTGGCAAGCGCGGCGGCAGAGTCTTCCGCGTGGCCCTCGCGCAGGTAGAAAAAGAGATCGCGGCTGGAGCCGCTGGGCGCGAGGGGCCGGCCGTCGGTGCCGTGGGGGGTTGCGGCCTCCAGGCCAGGGACGAGGCGGTTGGCGAGCAGGGCCGTGGCCGGGTCGATCGTGATCTGCCCGTGGTCGGCGCTGAGCAACAGGAGGGCGGGCCGCCCAAGCCGCTGAAGGGCCGGGTGCAGCACGCGCTCGAGCGCGGTGAGCACCACGTCGATCTCGGCGGCCACGTGGGGCGAGTCGGGGCCGTGGATGTGGGCGAGGGCATCAACGGTGTCGAGGTAGAGCAGGCTGTAGGACGGCTCGGGGTGGGCGGCGAGCCGTTCGGTGAGGGTCACGAGGGCCTCGGCGGTGGTGCGGTAGCCGAGCACCTCGGCGCCAGCACAGACGACGCGGGTATAGCTTGACTGAGCGTAGCTGGCGTGCTGGAGCACGGTGGAGCGTACTCCGGCGGCCGCGAGGCGCCGGTAGAGGGTATCGGAGGGCAGGATCGGGGCCGGATCAACCCCGGCGGCGGCGAGGGTCTCGCGCTCTTTATCGCCGGCATAGGAGAAGAGCAGGGGGGCGATCACCCGACCGAGGGTGGGCTCATAGTAGAACCACTCGAAGATCCCGGATGCAGCCGGATCGAGGCCGGTGTGTAGCGCCGTGACATGGGCCGAGGTCGTCGAGGGGAACATGGTCGTCAGGCGGGAGACGACCCCGTGCTCGGCGAAGCGCCGCAGAAAGGGATCGTGGTCGAGCCGGGGCTCAAAGAAGCGCCAGCCGAAGGCGTCGATCAGCACGAGCACCACCGTCGTGTAGCGGGCATCGAGACCGGCGAGGGCGGCCGGCGGAAGGGGAGGCGCCCCGACTCCGGTGAGCAGCCGCTCGATCGTGCCGGGGATACGCGCGAAGCCGTAGGTATCGTAGAGCGGGCGGACAAAGTGCGCGCCGAAGCGGGCAGCTTCGACGGCGGCAACCGACTCCTGGTTGAGCATAGGATCTCCCCTGGACGGTCTTCTTCGGGAACGGCGACGCCTACGGACGCTCACCGTTCGAGCGGCGCACCTGCCATTGCAACGTCTGGCCGGCGGCAAACGGCACCACATCGCCGTAGCGCGGCGGCACCTGCCAGGGCTCACGCACGAGCGTAACGGTTGTGGCGGGCGGCGTGAGGCCATAGACCTGGCACGCGGTGTCGGAGATGAAGGCTTGTAGGCGATCCAGCGCTCCGTGGCGCTCGAAGAGCTCGACGAGCATCGGTAGGATCACCGGTGCGGTGAAGACACCGGCGGCGCAGCCGGCGGCCTCCTTTCGGGTGACGGGGTGTGGCGCCGAGTCGCTGCCGAACATCAGGCGCGGGTGCGCGCGGAGAGCGGCGTCGAGGAGTGCCGCCCGATCCTCGGGTCGCTTGGCAATCGGCTTGCAGAAGAGGTGGGGCTGGAGCAAGCCGCCCGCGACGTCGTCGAGGGTGATCAGCAAGTGGTGCAGGGTGACGGTTGCCGCGAGATTCTCGTGGGCATCGAGCAGCGCCACCGCAGCCGCAGTCGTAATGTGCTCCATCACGATCCGTAGCCGGGGGAAGGCGCGGGCCCAGCGGGCGTAGATCGGCAAAAAGGCCGCCTCGCGGTCGAGCACAAAGCCGTGGGCCTCGCCGTGGACGAGCAGTGGGATGCCGAGACGCTCCATCAGCGCCAGGGTCGGCTCCACGGCCTCCAGGTCGCGCACGCCAGCCTCGCTGTTGGTGGTCACACCCTCGGGGTAGAGCTTGACGCCAAGCAGGTGGGGGCGCGCGGCCACGAGCTCTTCCTCCTGATAGGGCCGGAAGAAGAGCGTCATCAAGGGGCGGAAGGGAGTGCCGGCGGTGGCGGCGATGATCGCGGCGCGGTAGGTGAGCAGGCGCTCCAGATCGGCGACGGGAGGGACGAGGTTGGGCATGACGACGGCGGCGGCGAAGTCGCGGGCGCTCAGGGGGGCGACGAGTTGGAGCATGGCACCGTCGCGCAGGTGGAGGTGCATATCGAGCGGTGAGTGAAGCGTGATCTCCATGAAGCCTCCGGCGTCAGGCGTGGTGACGCAGGCATTGTACCGTAGGGCGGCAGTCGTGATGGTCACCGTGTCGTGCGAGATCACCGCAATGGCTCTGCACGGGTTCGGCCCCCTCCCACAGCTCCACCACGCGCCAGAGCTCGCAGTGGAGGCGGTGGGGCTGAGGCCCGGCCGGGAGCGCCACAGGCATGCTACCGTGAACATCCGATAGCCGATAGGGCCGAAGCGCGCGGCGGTCGTACGGAAGCCGATGTTCATCGGGCGGTGCGCGCGAAGCGCATAGAGCCTGGTGTGAAGCATCTTAGCGCGGCGAAATGGGGAGCCTGGCAGGGCTACGCCACAAGCGCGCGATCGGCGGCACAGGCGCGGGCTCGCGAAGGTGTGCTAGAATGGCGCATGCATGTGCGGCTGCGATCGATGGGCGCCAGCGCGTCGATCGCAGGCCGTCAAGGATTGAGGGGGAGACGGGCATGAGCGATCCGAGGGGTGAGCAGCGGCGTGGGAAGACACAGCGGCTGCCGGCTAGCGAGGCAGGGGCGCGCGGCGAACCGCGGCGTACCGAGCGGCTGGCCCCCACGGGCGACGAGTGGAGCCAGGCCGAGCCGGTGAACCCGGGGTGGCGCAGTGAGCGCGCGGCCGGGCGCACCGGGCGCCGGAGCGCGCTGCCCCGCTCGCCACAGGAGTTCCAGCTCTGGCTCCAGGCAGGCGGGTGGCGCTACGTCGCGGGGATCGCGGCGCTGCTGGTTGTGCTGCTGATCGCGCTGCTGGCCTTTGCTCGCAATGAGCAGCGGGCGGCCGGCTTCCCCCGCAGGGCAGAGACGACCGAGACCACGCTGCCAGCAGTGGGGGTGGGCGCCGAAGGGGCGGTGCTGCCCACCGTTACCGTGGCACCCACCGTACCGCCGACCCCACGCTTTTTTGTCGTCACCGGCACGGATGGCCAGGGCCTCTTCCTTCGACCTGGCCCCTCGACGGAAGGCGAGCCAATCACTACCCTGCCCGATGGCACACGTCTGGAGCAGATCGGCGAGGATGTGCCCGGTCCCGATCGGGTGTGGCGCCAGGTGCGCGCCCCCGACGGGCAAGAGGGGTACGTGGCGGTGGATTTTCTCACCCCGGCACCGTAGAGGCGCCGTCGGGTGTCGGGGCGCCATTGGTCGTTCCACCGGCCCCGCTCCGACGGATGCGGCTGGTATGGCGTCCCTACGGCGCCTTCGTGATGACGCGGCGGGCGCTACGACGCTCGGGCTGGGGTGGAGGCGGGCCAAGCACGATGTCGAGCACCTCGCCGATCTGCTCGACGAGGTGGATGCGCAATCTGGCGCGGACGGCCGCCGGGATCTCGACGAGGTCGGGGCCATTCTTGCGGGGCAGGACGACCTCACGAATACCCACGCGGTAGGCGCCGAGGAGCTTCTCCTTCACGCCCCCGATCGGCAGCACGCGGCCGCGCAGCGTTAGTTCGCCGGTCATCGCCACGTCGCGGCGCACCGGGCGGCCGGTGAGCGCGGAGATCAGCGCGGTGGCAATCGTGATCCCGGCTGACGGCCCGTCCTTGGGTGTAGCGCCCTCGGGCACGTGTACGTGGATATCGAGCTTCTCGAAGCGCCGGCCGTCGATCTTGAGGGCGGCGGCATTGGCGCGGGCGTAGGAGAGCGCGGCCTGGGCCGACTCCTGCATCACCTCACCGAGCTGGCCCGTGAGGGTCAGGTGGCCCTTGCCATCCATGAGCGAGACCTCAACGGGCATCGTGTCGCCGCCGGCACTTGTATAGACCATCCCGAGCGCCAGGCCAACCTGGTCCTGCGGTTCAACGGCGCCGAGCTCGAAGCGAGGGGGACCGAGCAAGCGGGGGAGGGCGCGCGGGGTGATCACACGGAGGGGGCGGCGGCCCTCGGCAACCCGGCGGGCCGATTTGCGGAAGATCGCCCCCAGCTCACGGTCGAGGTTACGCACCCCGGCCTCGTAGGTATACCCACGGATCATTGCCCGCAGAGTGGCCTCGCTGAAGCGAAGGGCCCCGGGCGGAAGGCCATTGGCCTCGGCCTGGGCGGGCACGAGGAAACGGCGCGCGATCTGCAGCTTCTCCTCTTCCGTGTAGCCCGGGATCTCAATCACCTCCATGCGGTCAACGAGCGGGTCGGGCACCTCATCGAGATGGTTGGCGCTGGTAATGAAGAACACCCGTGACAGATCAAAAGGCAGATCGAGGTAGTGATCGGCGAAGGTGTGGTTCAGCGCCGGGTCGAGCACCTCGAGCAGCGCATCGGCGGGATCGCCGCGATAATCGGCCCCGAGCTTATCTACCTCATCAAGCATCAGAACCGGATTCATCGCGCCGGCCTCGCGCATACGCTGAAGGATGCGGCCGGGCATCGCGCCGATATAGGTGCGGCGGTGGCCACGGATCTCGGCTTCATCGCGCACACCGCCGAGACTCATGCGCACGAAGGGGCGGCCGAGGGCTTCGGCGATACTGAGGCCGAGGCTCGTCTTGCCGACGCCGGGGGGGCCAACCAGGCAGAGGATCGGGGAGCGCTGGCGGGTACCGGCGAGTTGGCGCACCGCGATAAACTCAAGGATGCGATCCTTGACCTTCTGGAGGCCATAATGGTTTCTGGCGAGCACCCGGGCAGCGTGGCGCAGGTCAACCGTATCCTCGGCGAGGCGGCCCCACGGGAGCGCAAGGAGCGTATCGAGGTAGGTACGAACGACGGTATACTCCGGGCTTAGGGGCGGGATAGTCGCGAGGCGGGCGAGCTCATCGCTGGCGCGCGCGCGGGCCTGCTCGGAGAGGCTGGTCGTGGCGATCCGCTCCTGGAGCGCGGCGAACTCCCGCTGGGCCGGATCGTCCTGGCCGAGCTCACGCTGAATGATCTTCAGTTGCTCACGGAGGAAGACCTCGCGCTGGCTCCGGTCGAGCTCCTTCTGCACCTGAGACTGGATACGGCTTTCGAGCTCGAGCACATCGAGCTCTTTCGTGAGCATCGCGCTCACGCGGTGCAGGCGCTCCTCGGGGTCAACCGTCTCAAGGATCTCCTGGCGGAGGGCGACGGGCAGCGGGAGGGTGGAGCTGATCAGATCGGCGAGGCCACCTGGGTCGGCCACATTGAGCGCGGTGGCGTAGGCATCATCGGGGAGGGTCCGCGAGAGGCGGACGACGCGCTCAAAGAGGGCAAGGGCGGCCCGCATCATCGCCTCGACGGCGATGGTGCGTTCGGCCTCCACGGGAAGGGCGGCGGCGCGAACGCGGATCAGCGGCGCATCGGCGAGGGGCGCGACAACGCGCATCCGGCGGTGGCCCTCCAGCACCACACTGGTAGAGCCGTCCGGCATCTTGCGGGCGCGTTGCACCGTCGCCTCCACGCCCACGCTATAGAGCTGGGCGAGGCTGGTATCGGCGAGGCCGGGCTCGCGGCGGGCCAGGGCGAGCACACGGCGATCCCCGGCGAGGGCCTGCTCGACCACGGCGACCGCCGTATCGCTGGTGAGGAAGAGCGGCGCGAGCATATGCGGGAAGATCACGCCGTCGGGGAGCGGGAGTACCAGCAACTCCCGCTCGGGGGCAGGCTCATCGCGGGGGGCCTCCGCCGTGCCAGTAGCGGGAAAGTTGAAGAGGACCGCGTGCTCCTCAGACACAGGCCACCTCCCGGTGGGGCTGCCTCGACCAGCCGCAGGGGGGGGCGAGGGTGGCCTGATTATAGCACAGGCACTGGCGGCTAAGGGGCCGTTTAGGGCACCAGAAAGCTGTGCATTCTGTTGCGCCATGGGGGCGTCCAGCTTGACAGGCGCAGCGAGTTCGGCTACAATTCGCGGGTGTGCCAATGTAGCTCAGTCGGTAGAGCAGCTGTTTCGTAAACAGCCGGTCGCCGGTTCGAGTCCGGCCATTGGCTCCAATCGTTGCAGCAGCACAACGCGGAGGGCCGAGACGATCCACGTGGTCGCCCCGGCCCTCGGGCTTTCTTCAGCCCGGCCGCGGACGGTTTCACAGACGGTTTGGGCTTGTGAACGGTTCTGCACGGCTACTCCTCCTCTCCTTCCTCGCGCCCCTCGGCCTTCCGCCCGCCCCGGCCCAGCCGCCTGGCCACCGCCGACACCGCCTCGCGCTGGTCGTCGGCGTAGGCGTGAGCGTAGACCGCTGCCGTCACGCTCACCGACGAGTGGCCCAGGTTCTTGCTCACCGTGGTCATCGTCGCGTTCTCGGCGAGCTGGAGGCTGCCGGCGGTGTGGCGCAGCTCGTGGAAGGTGATCCGCTCGATGCCGGCCTTCTCGGTGAGCTGGCGCAGGTCACGCAGTAGGTTGCTCGCGTTGAGCGGCGTGCCGATGGTGGTTGGAAAGACCAGGCCCTCGGGGTTCCACTCTGCCTCACGCAGCTCGCGCTCCTCCAGGTAGCGCCCGTGGAGCGCGCGCAGCTCGCCCAGCGTCTCCTCGTCGAGCACCACGTAGCGGTCGCGGTTGTTCTTGAGCGTCTGCCGCTCCCAGCGCTTGGCCTCGCGCAGCCACTTGAGCTGCGAGGTCAGGTGGATGGCGCCGCGGCTCCAATCGAACATCGACCAGTTCAGCCCGATGATCTCGCCCTCGCGCATGCCGGTCACCAGCTCCAGCTTGAAGAGCAGGTAGCGGCGATGGCTGCGGGCGGCGTCGAGGAGCTTGAGGCACTCGGCTGCGCTGAGGGCGCGGCGCTTGCGCGTGACCGAGGGGTTGCGCGGCATACGCAGGCGCGCCGGCGGCTCCCAGGTGATCAGGCGCTCGTCGTAGGCGATCTGGAGGCAGGTGCGCAGCCGGCCGTAAGCGTTCTTGCGCGTGTTTCTCGCGTAGTGCCGGCCGGTGGTCGAGCTCACCGCCGCTGATATCTCGACCGCCCAGTCGCGCAGGTGGTACGGGCGGAAGTCGCCGAGCTTAATCTTAGCCAGGGTGTAGGGCTCGATGTAGAGCCGGGTGACCTGGCGGTAGCTCTCGATCGTGGTGGCCTTGTTGTCCAGGGCGAGGATGTCGTCGATGCAGTGGTGCATCCACTCAAGCATCGTGATCGACTGGTCGTAGACGCGAATGCCCTCCTTGAGCTCCTGGAGCCGCTGGGCGAGCTGCTCCTCGCCCGTCTTGCGGTCGGGGACGCGCCACTTCGGCCCGCTCTTGCCGTTGCGCTCGGGCAGCTGCGCCCACCGGGTGCCCGAGCCCGCAGGGAACTCGTAGACGCGCCCGGTGCCCGACGGGCGGCGCCCCTGCTTCGGCCGGGCCATCACAGCACCTCGCCGCACTCGCGGCGGATGTCGTCGAGGATGCTGCTGTAGAGGATGCGCTTGCCGTTGCCCTCGCCGTAGGTGCGGTAACGGCCGGCGGCGATGCGCCGGCTGAGCGTGCGGAAGTTGATGGCGAGCAGGGCGCAGGCCTCGGCGTAGGTCAGCAGCGGGCGGACTTTGGCGGGCTCCGGACCGAGGGCGACGAGAGTAGTGCGAGAGTCCTTCATCTTCTCGCTCCTGGTTTCAGGTAATACGAAGCCGGCGCGACAGCGCGTGCGCTGTCGCTCGTTCAATCGGCCAGGACACTCAATGCGAGCCGAGCGCCCCGGCGATGGCTTCAGGGGCGCGTGTACCTCCCGAGGCCAGGGCTAGCGCTGGTCGCCGCACTTGGAGCGGATGTCGGCCAGGATGCTCTGATACAACAGGCGCCTGCCGCTGCCATCACCGTAGGTGATGTACTGGCCGTTGGCGACGCGCCGGCGGATGGTGCGAACGGTGGTGGCGAGCAGCTCGGCCGCCTCGGCGTAGGTGAGCATCTTGGCCGGGCTGGCGTCCAACTCCTGCAGGACTTCGGGGGCCACGGGGCGGGGAACATAGGTGGTCATCGCGGGTCTCCTTCCTTCGCTCATCTGTAGCTAGTGTGCAGAGTATGCGATACTGCTGACCAGCGTGACAGAGAAACGTGATGGGGAGCGACCGCATGTTTGTGTTTCCAATCGGCGAGTTGATGGACGAGGCGGCGTTTTTGCGGTGGCTGGAGCGACACCTGCATCCAGAAGGCTTGCGTTGGCCACGCTGCTCCTCAACCAACCGACGCGACTTTTGCCCATATCAAGCCTTTCTGAGCTATCGCTGCCGGGACTGCCAGCGCTCCTACACGCTGGTTACGGGCACCGCATTCGAAAAAACCTAGGCCGGCAAACCCCGCTTGATCTGGCTGGGACGCTCATGGTAGAGTGCCGCCGGCAACCAGATGAGGTGGGAGGGTGTGATGGCAAA
>SFCB01000176.1 GCA_004367505.1 Chloroflexi bacterium OHK40
AGGCCAGAGCGCGTGAGAACGCGCTCTGGCCTTCCGCAGACGACTCAACCGGGGAATGCGCTAGAGGAGCCCCGTCGCCGCCAGGGCGAGGATCAGCAGACCCATGGCGATGCGGTAGATGCCGAAGGCGACGAAGCTGTTGCGGGCGATGTAGCGCAGCAGCCAGCCGATCGTCAGGTAGCCCACGATCATTGCCACCACGGCGCCAAGAGCGAGGCGGCCCCAGTCGGCGGGCCCGATCCGGTCGAGGCTACTCAGCAGATCGACGAGGGTGGCGAGGCCGAGGGTCGGGATGGAGAGGTAGAAGGAGAAAGCCGTCGCGGTGCGGCGGTCGAGGCCGGCGAGGAGACCGCCGACGATCGACGAACCAGAGCGCGACACGCCCGGGATGAGCGCGAACACCTGGGCAACGCCCACGCCGAGGGCCTGGAGCGGGCTGATCTGCCCGAGCGCAGCGGTAGTAGCCAGGCGCGGGGGGCGGCGCTCGATCAGCAGGAAGATCACCCCACCGACGATCAGTGCGACGGCGATCACCTCGGCCGTATCGAAGAGCACCGCCTTGATGAAATCGCGGGCGAGCAGCCCGACGACGGCGGCGGGGATGAAGGCGATCAGCACACCCAACCAGAGTCGGCGGGCGTCTGCGGTGGCCTCGGGCGAGCTCTGGCCAAGCAGCGCGCGGCCCTGGCCAAGCAGATCCCGAGCGTAGAACGCCACCACCGAGAGCACGGTGCCGAGCTGGATGGCGATCTCGAAGGTGCCGCCGATACTACCCTGGAAGTCCAGCAGGTTGGCGACGATCAGCAGGTGGCCAGTTGACGAGATCGGTAGCCACTCGGTGATCCCCTGGACCACCCCGAGGATGACAACCTTCCACCACTCCGGGTCGGCGATGGCACCGAACGCGAGTGCGGCCACGAGCAGCGCAAAGGAGACGACCACAAGGGGCATGGGGAGGCGAGGCGTAGGGGCAGGAGCAACGCGCGTGTGCTGTTGATGCATAAGGGAGGGTTCTCGATCCTTGTAGGGAGTGGCGCCCATTCTGAGGCACCTGTAACCATCAGGCTCGGGCCTTGCACCGGCCTGAACAGTGAACACAGCCGGGATGACACTTAGATCATCCCCTCGGACGCGAGCAGGGCCAGAGCATCGTCGAGGGCCGCCGCAGTGGCCTCCACGTCGGCGGGGCCATGGGCGGCGCTCACGAAGGCGCTCCGGCCCCGCATCAGATCCACCCCGCCAAGCTGCAAAGCCATGCGCAGCGCGGCAAGGGTGCGCGGATCACCGCCGCGCTTGACGGCGGCGAGAGGCAGCCCGTGAGGTGCCTGACCGGGTTCGAGCGGGGCGGCAGGGTCAGCGAAGAGATGCACGATCGAGCCATCGCCATAGGCGGTGATGCCCCGGGCGGCCCTGGCGCGGATAACGTCGTTGAGCGCGGCGACCAACTCCTGGCCACGGGCCGCCGCCTCGGCACCTGGTACGCCGCTCGCCACCAGTTCCAGCGCGGCCACGCCGGCCGCCGCAGCGAGTGGATTGGCGTTGTAGGTGCCCTGGTGACGCACCCGCTCGCGTGGGGTTCCATCGGGCCCGATGGCGAGGCGGCGGAGCAGATCCTCGCGGCCAGCCACAGCACCGCCAGGGAGCCCGCCGGCGAGGATCTTCGCGAGGCAGGTCAGGTCGGCGACCACGCCGGCCCGGGCCTGAGCGCCACCGGGACTCACCCGGAAGCCCGTCACGACTTCGTCGCAGATCAGCAGCACCCCCAACTCGGCGGTGAGGGCCCGCAACGCGGGCAGGAAGCCCTCGGGCAGCGGAGCCGCGCCGTAGGCGGCACCAGTCGGCTCCAGGATCACCGCCGCCACATCGTCGCGGCGGCGTAGGCTCCCGGCGATCCGATCGAGATCGGCGGGGAGCACAAGGATCTGGCCGAGCAACTCGGGCGGCAAGCCGGCGTTGGGATCGTCCGGATCGGCGCCGGGGGCAATCCCGTCGTGCCAGCCGTGGAAGTGGCCCTCCAGCCGAAGGATCTTCGGGCGGCCAGTAGCAGCGCGAGCCAGACGCAGGGCGAGCATGGTCGCCTCGGTTCCGGAGGCAGTGAAGCGCACACGCTCCGCACCGGGAACCAGCCTCTGAATGAGGCTGGCCCAGCGCAGCGCGAGCGCGTGCTCGCCGCCGTAGTGGGTGCCACGCTCCATCTGGGCTTGCACGGCGGCAACAACGGCGGGATGGCCGTGGCCGAGGAGGAGCGCGCCGTGGCCGCAGACGTAATCGATGAGACGATTGCCATCTGCATCCCACTTAGAAGCGCCGGAGGCACGTTCAATAAAGAGAGGGAAGGGCAGAGCGGCCCGACCATCGTGGGTCACCCCGCCGGGAAAGGTGTTGCGGGCCTCGGCGGCGAGCCGGGCCGATCGGGCGAAGCGGGCCTCGTAGCGCTGCTGGATGCTCACCGCGCCCCCTGGCTACAGGCGTGGTTCACCAGTTCGACCGTTTGAGCCATCCTCCGATCGCCTCCGCAGCTTGACGCAGCGCCGGGTGGAGTTCTGTCGAGCTGAGGGCAAATGGTCACAGTGGCTCGCCGTTTCTGACACACGCTTTACATCCCGAACTCGAGCCGGCGGATGAGGGCTCCAGGGAGACCAGCCTCAACCATCTGGCGCTGGGTCTTCTGGATATCATACTCGACACGGTTGAAACGGATGGTACCGGCGTCGCTATCGAGGATCGCGTAGGCCGCCCGAGGGTCCTGGTCGCGCGGCTGGCCAACGCTCCCCGGATTGATCAGATAGCGGGTTGTTCCATCGAGCTGCACGGTACGGGAGCGGTCGGGGAGGAAGCGTTCGCAGCGCTCGAATCCGGGGCGTAACCGGAAACCAAGCTGCACGTGGGAGTGGCCGATGAAGCAGACCTCCTGGCTGAAGTGCTCGAAGTTCGCCAGCGCCTGCTCGGGCGAGAGGAGATACTCCCAGATCGGCTCACGGGGGCTCCCGTGGGCAAGGATGAAGCGCGAGTCGATCGTGGCAGCGGGCTCCAGGCTCTCCAGCCAGGCGCGGTTCTCATCGCTGAGCTGCGCGCCGTTCCAGATATTGGCCTTCCGCGCGTCGGGGTTGAAATCCCGCAGATCGATCCGGTCGAGGCAGGCGAGATCGTGGTTGCCGGTGATGGCAACCGCCGCGTGCTGGCGCATCAGGGCGACGCACTCGTTCGGGCGCGGCCCGTAGCCGATCGTATCGCCAAGGCACCAGAGCGCATCGTGGGAGCCAGCCGCGGCAAGCACCGTCTCCAGGGCAACGAGGTTGGAGTGGATATCAGAGACGACCACAATACGCATACAGGTCCTGCGCTTCTTTGACGCTACCCACACCGGGCTCTATAATAGCCAGCGATCGTGGGCTGGAGCACACACCCGCTATGGTCGAGCCTACCGGACACTGCCCATACCTCGGGCTGAAGCAGAATCAGGCGATCCGCTTCGCCTCACCTACGCCTGAGCATCGTTGCTATGCTGCCGGCACGGCCCAGGAGATCCCGCTCATCCAGCCAGATTACCAGACGGCGTTTTGTCTTTCTCCCAACCATATCAAGTGCCCATTATACACGGGCTCCGGTTTGCCTTCAACGCCGCCGCCGGTGCCCGGGCGCTTGGAGCCCGCCCTGGCCCCCGCAGGCGGCCTGCGGGGCTGGCTCTCCGGCCTGGCTCCTCGTGACCGGGCGATCTACGGGCTGCTGCTCGCGCTGCTGATCACGATCTTCGCGATCTATGCGGCGGCCGGAATCGGCTTGCTGCGCACGGGCGCGTTCTTCAACGGCGGCGCCAACGGGCCTACCGGCGCGCCAACATCGGATCCGGGGCTCTCCACTGCGCCCTCGCCGACGCCGATCAGCCCCACCCCGAGTGATGCGCCCGCAACGGCTACGAGGGCGCCCACACGGACGCCTGCGGCAAGTACGGCCACGGCGACTCAGCGCCCTGCAACGGCCACGCCCCGGGCGACCGCGAGCGCCACCCTGGTGCCGTCTACCGCCACGCCGGCCCCTTCGGTCACGCCCTTCGATCTGCCGTCGCCGACCCGGCCGCCGCCACCACCACCGCCACCACCAACACCGTATATCCCGCCGCCGACAAATACGCCGACGGATCTGATTCCGCTGCCGACCGATCCGCCGGCGGAGCCCAGCTCCACCAGCGAGCTGCCTACAGCGGAGCCTAGCCCAACCAGCGAAGCCCCGCCGCCCACTGAGGCCCCGCCACCCACTGAGGCCCCTCCGGCGCCCACAGAGATCACGACCGAGCCACCGCCTGCGGCGCGCACGCCGACCCCCTAGGGGCGGAGCCTCCGGCCCGCATTCGGGCGTATGCTTCGTTCGGCCAGTGTTCCCCAGGAGGCGGAGGCGCCCGAGCAGACCCCGGCCTCCCACCCTGGACGCCCCCTTGCGCGGGCGTGACCCAGGCGTACCGGAGGTGTCGTTCCCGCGCACGCGGGAACCCCGCGCATGCGGGAACCCAGGCCCCCCGCTTGCGCGGGGGCATGCTCGCTACGGAGCGATATAGATCTGGCCGATCATCCCGGCATCGCGATGGCCAGCAAGGTCGCAGATGAAGCTCACACCGGCCGCGCCGATCAGCACCTCGCCCTCGGCCACCTCGCCGGGAGCGGCAGAGAGCACGGTGCCGTCGAGAAACAGGAGGTCGTGAGGAAGGGCATCGTCGTTCTGGAAGCGCACGCGGTAGCGGCCAGGGGATGCAACCGTGATGGTGGACGGCGCAAAGCGCAGATCCACGGCGCGGACCGTGAGGGAGCCGATGGGGGCGTCGGCGGCGGGGGCGACCTTGGC
>SFCB01000187.1 GCA_004367505.1 Chloroflexi bacterium OHK40
CCCAAACCCGCTCTGGGAGAGAGAGCAGGGGCTTGCCCCCGCGAAAGCGGGGGAGGATCCACGGCGCACCGTGAACCACCTTGAGCCTTTCTGAAGCCTTGCCTGACGCACCCCAACCAGGGCCAACAACGCTGTGACAAGCCTCGCGACTCGTCTGCGCCGCACTCCTCTGCGCGAATGGCCAACCCTCGAGCTCAGTGTGGCTGAGGCCTCGGCTGTGTACGCGGGCGCGTTCTTGCTCTCCGCCGCCCTTGGCATCCTTCGCCAGGCACTGCTCAACGCCCGCTTCGGCCTCGGTCCCGAGGCCGCTGCCTATTACGCCGCCTTCCGCCTGCCCGAGACGGTTACCACCCTGATCGCTGGCGGCGCGCTCACCAATGCGCTGGTGCCGGTACTGCTGCGGGCCGAGGTGGCCCGGGGTCCACACGGCGGGGGCGACCACGCAGCGGCTCGTCTGGTCAACCGCGCGCTTACCGCCCTGCTCCTGCTCGTGACGCCTCTTGCCACGCTCGCCGCTTTCACCGCACCTGCCTTCGTCCGCTACCTCCTGGCGCCAGGCTTCGATCCGGCCACCCAGGCACTTACCGCCACGCTGACGCGGATTATGCTGCTTGAGGTGCTGCTGGTGATCAGCGAAGCCGCCCTCGTGGCGTTGCTGGTGAGCCGCAACCAGGTACTGCTGCCCGCCCTGGCGATCACGCTCCGTAACCTAACCCTGATCGGTGGCGTGTTGGTCGCCATCGCTGTGCCCGCCGTGGGGATCTTCGGCCCGACCATCGGCGCCATCCTCGACGCGCTCATCCAGCTCGCCATCCTCACACCCGGGCTGCGCCGCCGCGGTTACCGCCCCCGCTTCGAGCTTGCGCTCCACGACCCCGAGCTGCGCGCAGCCGCGCGGCTCCTGGCCCCCAACGCCGTGTCCGGGGCGGCCAACTACGCTGGCGGCGTTATGGATACCGCCTTCGCCTCGCTCACCGGTGTCACCGCCGCCGTGGGCGCGCTGCTCAATGCCTCGCTCCTGGTGGGCCTCCCCGTGCGCCTGCTCGGTATGGCGATCGGCCAGGCGACCCTGCCCGAGGCCGCCCTGCTCGGCCTGCGTGGCGACCAGCGGGCGCTCCGCCGGCTCCTCCGCCGCACGCTCCTGATGGCCTGCGGGCTCGCCACCCTGGCCGCCGCGGCCCTGCTCTTCCTCGGCAGGCCATTGATCGCGCTGCTCTTTGAGCGGGGCGCCTTCGACCAGGCCGCAGGCGATCTGACCTACGGCCTGCTGGCGCTCTACGCCCTCGGCCTGCCGGCCTATGTGGCCACCGAGATCGCCACCCGCGCCCTGATCGCCCGCCACGACGCCCGTACGCCTATGCTCACCAACCTGGCCCAGCTCGTTGGCCGCGCCGCTCTCTGCGCCGCCCTGATCGGCCCACTCGGTCCCGCCGCGATTCCCTCCGCCTTCGCTCTCAGCTCCGCCGCTGAGGCCGCTACGCTGCTGCTGGCGCTACGGCTCCATCCGCGCGCCTGAGGATGCCCGTCAGGCATCGCATGGTTACGGCTCAGTCCCTCGCCTGAGGCAGGCCCTCCGGCCACGCGCTATGATCGCCCCACTGCTGGCGCGCGGCGCGCCACGATCGGTACAGACCGGGAGACAGCATATGGGAGTCGAGACAGATCGGCTGATCATCCGGTCATATGTGGAGGAGGATCTGGAGGCGCTGGCCACGATCCTCGGCGACGCGCGGACCATGGCCTTCTGGCCGCGCCCCTTCAGCCGCGATGAGGTGGTGAGCTGGCTCTACCGCAATATCGAGCGCCGCGAGCACTCCCACTACGGGCGCCGGGCCGTGATCCTCAAGGCCAGCGGCACGCTCATCGGCGATGCCGGGATCGTTCGCGCCGAGCTGTACGGTGAGGAGCGCGATGATCTAGGCTACATTTTGCACCACGACTCCTGGGGGCAGGGTTACGCTACCGAGGCTGCCCGGGCCCTCGTCGCCCATGCCTTCCAGGCCCATGGCTTCACCACGCTCTTCGCCAACATGGCCCACAACCACCGCGCCTCTCAGCGAGTGGCCGAGCGCATCGGCATGCGCCGCGTGGCCGAGTACCCCAACCCGCGCAACCGCAGGATCCTCACCTTTCTCTACCAGCTGGATCGCGGGTAGGGGCAACGGCTTGAGCTTTCGTGCGAATTCAGGAGCTACTGCGAGGCGTTCGCCCGGGCTACGAGCAGCGCCAGCAGCGCGGTGCGCGGTACGATACTCGTGGCATCGATATACTCGCGGGGACTATGGTCGAGCCCTCCCACGGGTCCCAGGCCGTCGAGCACGGGCAGCCCCGCCCCTGCCAGCAGGTTGGCGTAGCTTACGCCGCCAGTGGCCGCGTCGTTGACGCTGAAGCCCAGCTCGCGGGCGCAGCCTCGGGCCAGTTCAACCAACTGCTGGATGGCCGGGGTCCGAGCCATAGGCGGGAAGCCCCAGCCGTCCCTCACCTCTGCCCGGGTGCCCACCACGTGCTCCGCCGCCGCGATCGCCCGGATTGCCGCCTCCACCGGAGCCATCTCCTCCGGCCGCACCACCCGCACGTCCACCCGGGCCTCGGCCTGGTCGGGCACCGCGTTGGGCACGCTGCCCCCGCTGATCACACCCACGTTCACCGTCACCCCTGGCCAGCGGCCATTCAGCGCCTGGAGCTCGACGATCTTGTGGGCCAGGGCGAGCACGGCGTTCGCGCCCTTCTCGGGCTCCACCCCGGCATGGGCGGCCCGTCCGTGAACCACAAGCGTGAAGAGGCCATTGCCCTTGCGGGCGCTCACGATGTCGCCATTCTCGCGCGCCGCCTCCAGCACCAGGGCCAGATCGTAGGCGGGCGCCAGGCTCCGCAGCATCGCGCCCGACGCGCGCGAGTCGGTCTCTTCGTCGCCGCCGCAGACCACGCTGAGCACGCCGAAGCTGTCCGACGCAAGAGCCGCCAGCGCTTCGGCGGCGTAGAGGCCGGCCAGCAACCCGCTTTTGTTATCGGCGCTGCCCGGGCCGATCAGCCGATCGCCCTCGCGCCGCAGCGGGCGCTCGGCCGCCACCCCCACCGGGTAGACGGTATCGAGGTGGGCCACGAGCATGGCGCGGAGCCGCCCCGTACCTCGCAAGGTGGCCACAAGCCCATCGCCCGCCCACGCATCGGGGTAGATGGTCAACTCCCAGCCCCGCGCGGTTGCCCAGCGCCGCACCCAGGCCCCCGCCTCATCGACGCCGGGCTTGTGGCTTGTAGGGCACTCGATCGCGCAGAGTTCCGCCAGCTCCGCGATGAAGCGCTCCTGGCGTGGCGCGAGCCAGTCTACGAGGGTCGATGGTAAGGTGTCCATACGGAGTCCTGAATGCAACGCGAACCCTTCGTATTCCCTCTGCTCACATAGAGGCCAGCCGACTCCGCACACGGCTACGCCGCCCCGCCCAACTCACCGGCGTGGGGCCTGTCGTGATCCCCGTTAGCGTCCGGATGGCGGGCATCAGTAGGGCAGCCGCGCCGCCGGATCGCCCAGGAGGGCGTAGTTACGCGCATCATTGCGGGCCATCCAGAGCCGGGCGAGGTCCAGCGGCTCCACCTGCTTGTTGAAGCGGATGTTCTCGAGCTCCTGGGTGAGCGCCATCGCGCGGGAGCCCTGAATGACGTTGAAGTCGTCGGTTGCGCTGCCGGCCCGCTCGCCCCGTAGCAGCCGCCCGAGCACGTCCTCGAAGCCCTGCGTCTGGGCCCTGGCACCATCGGTACCGCTGAAGGAGTAGGTCCAGGCCCGCTCAACGTGGCCGAGCACGGCGAGGGCGCCGCTCACGAGCAGGCGCTGGGGCAACTGCGCGATCAGCGGAAAGTGAGCGATCCGTGGCCGGCCCCGCTCCTCATCGAAGATGAACTCATCCTCGTCAGGGCAGCCAGCGCCATAACAGGCAAAGAGGAACGCCATCATGCCCTCAACCTGCGTGCTGGCGCCGAGATCCTCGCCGGCCAGCCAGTGCTCGCGCAGAACCGGCCCCTCGCCGCTCCAGTCCTGGGTAACGAGGGCACCCTGGTGAAGCGCCAGGCGCGCGTCACTGAGCGGCAGCCCCAGCCCGTGGCTTGCGGTAAAGAGCACCGCTGGGGGCTTGCCTTCACCGCTGCCGCCAAGCACCGCCTCGAGCTGCGAGCGGGTGGCATCGTCCGCGATAAAGGCGCGCTTGCCGAAGCCCCGCTTGCTAGGGATGTTCTCCGGGTTCGCGTGCCACTCCGTGAGCGGCACCACCAGCTCCTGAGTGCTGCGAATGGTCGAGGTGTCGAGCTGGTGCCGGGTGCTGAAGTAGACCACCTCCTTGCGCAGACGGCTCGCGGCGTCCTGGCGCTGCTCGAAGCCGGCCAGCCGCTCGGCGTAGGTGGTATAGTCGGCCAGGCGGTGGTGGCCCTGCTCGTCGGTAAAGCAGACCCGGCCAACGCCCCAGAAGATGTCGAGCTCATACTGGAAGGTCAGCGGGATGTAGGCTTCGTCCGCCGGGTTGAGCGGCCCCGGACGTCCGAGCAGCATCAGGTAGAAGGGTACGCCGCGCCGTGGGTCGACGGGGCCCTGGCTCACCTGGTGCCGGGCCAGCCAGGCCCCGGCGGTTTCACCGTGGCGGTAGATCAACACGGGCGCAACCTGGCCCCAGTGCTGGCGGAGGTTCTTGTCGCCGTTCTGGCGGGCGTGCCAGGCCCCGGCGCTCTCACCGTCGCGGAAGGTGACGGCCGGCGGGGTGTGGCCCATCTGGCGCATGCGATGCTCGATCAGCGGCCAGACGGCCTTGATCAGCGCTGAGTCTTCGAACGCATTCACCACCACCGCCCAGCGGGCCTGGGCAAGGTCGTTCTGCTCGATATCGGCCACCACGCCGAGGTGCCCGGCCCGAGAGTTCTCTTTAGCCCGGTAGAGCTGCTGGCGCTCTTTGCTCTCGCCTCCGAGTCGCCCTCTGGCCTGCTCCGCCGCCGCTGCGGCGTCGATCGTGAGCAGTGGCTTCCCCTCCGGGGAGATCCCCAGCGGGGTGAGCAGTTCGGCTGCCTGGCCCTCCGTGCCCCGGCGCAGCACCAGCGGGCCGCTGAAGACGGTGTCGGGCGCTCTGGTCGGCGCGCCGGGGCTGGGTGCCCGCTCATCGGCCACGATTGCTTCAGGGGCGGTGGACGGTGCTGGCGCCTCCGCCGGTTCCACCACAGGAACGCCGCCCGGCAGCCGTGCCGCCAGTGCATCGAGCCGGGCCTGTACTGCCCGCAGGCCCTCGGCGAACTCCTCCCGGAGCTCCTGCAGCTCGGCGTACACCTCCTCCAGGCTCACCTCGCCGTCCTCGCCGGAGCCGCCAAGCCTGCGGCGGCCAGCTTTACCCCGCGCCGCGCCGCGCGCCGGTGCCGGCGGGGCCACGGCGACCCCCTCGGCGGCAATCGCCGCCAGGCCCTGCTCGAAGACGAGCTTGTAGGGCACGTGGCAGTAGCCGGGACCGTCGGGGTTATCGCGGGCCCACTCCGGCCCCCAGGAGTTCCGCACAATGAAGTACCCCCCGCCGGGGGCGGCCGGGTCGTCGCGGTAACCCAGGACGCACATCGCGTGCCCGCCCCGCCGCCGCTCGCCGGGGAGTGGGCTCCGCAGCTTCCCCAGGCTCTGCCCCTGCCAGGCGCCCTGCCAGTGCTCCCAGATCGGCAGCCCGATCAACACCGGCTTGCCAGCAGCCAGTGCCGCCTTGATCTGGCGGAAGTCCTTGCCGGGAAGCTGCTGGAAGGCCTTGATCCGGCGCGTCTGGGCCTCGACGAAGGCCGGCTCCGGCGGCCGCTCGTGGCCCGGGTTGGCGTCGTCGCGAGGGGAGGGCCGGTAGGGCCAGGTAGCCTCGGTGCAGATCCCCACCTCCTGCAGCACGCGCATCCCTACGAGCGGGTCGGTGCCAACATCGCCGGGGATCTTATCGCGATCCTTGCAGGCCCAGTAGAGGAACTGCTCCGAAAGATCGGTCGGATCCTTGCTGAGGGCCTGATAGATCGCGGCGAGGGTGAAGGCGACACAGCTGTTGCGCACGCCCTGGAACTGCGGCGCCGGTAGCGGCGCCAGCGGCTCGACCTTCGGGGGAAGATTGACGGGAGGGCTGAAGGCGGCCTCGTCAAGATCGCTAAAGTTGTCGAGGAAGAGCCCGTCGCCAACGTCGAGCTCCACGGGCACACTGAAGGAGACATCGGCGGGCAGGTGGGGCATGGCCGCTTCGAGCAACTCGTTGAGGCGGGCCTCACTGAGGCCGAGGGCTAGCGCCAGGGCCTTCCGGCCACTCTGGTGTTGCTGGTTACTCGCCCTGGCCGTAGAGACGAACTCCTCAACACTGGTGATCCAGAAGTCGGCCAGCTTCGTACGGGTCGCCGCATCGATCGCGCTCACTTTGTCCAGGGGGGTCAGTTCGCGCATGGGTGCTGCCTCGATCTACAGGCCGGGCCGTGCCTACGCGCGTGGCATGGCCGGGCACGACGGACCACGGAAGGCCTCCGGTGGGGAGCGCGTACCCCTCGCCACTCGCTGTTCAGTCGTCAGGGCAGATGCGGTCGAGCACACTCGCCCTCGGGAACCTCTGCGCAACCCACCCTGGCCAGCGTTCAGGAGCGGGGCACGCGCCGGCCCGCGAACATCACGGGGCACTCGAGTCTGGTGACGCGGGCATGCGCGCCAGGATGCCGCGTAGCAGCGCAGCGAAGCGGGGCTTGGCCTGCTCGCCCGCTTCGAGCACCTCCGCGTGGTTGGCGGGAGAGCCATCGGGGAGCGCCAGATTCGTGATCAAAGAAAACCCGAGCACGCGCATCCCACCGTGCCGCGCCACAATCACCTCGGGCGCCGTCGACATCCCAACCGCGTCGGCGCCAAGGGCCCGCAGCATCCGCATCTCCGCCCCCGTCTCGAAGCTGGGTCCAGCCAGCATACAGTAGACGCCCTCACGCAGGGTCAGGCCCTGCGCGGCGGCGACTGCCCGGGCCACCGGCACAAGATCACTCTCGTAGGCCCCGAGCATCGCGGGGAAGCGCGGGCCGAAGCGCTCATCGTTCGGCCCGATCAGCGGATGATGACCGGCGAAGCCCGGCAGGAAAATATGGTCGGCGATCCGCATAATGTCGCCCACCTGCCAATCGGCGCGCAGCCCACCAGCCGCATTCGTAACCAGCAGCGTATGGCAGCCGAGGGCGCGCAGGAGCCGCACCGGGAAGGTCACCTCCTGCATGCTGTAGCCCTCGTAGAAGTGGAAGCGCCCGCGCAGCACCGCCACGGGCTGCCCGCTGAGCAGCCCGACGGCGAGCTCACCCCGGTGGCCGGGAACCTTCGGCTCGTGGAAGCCAGGCACCTCGGCATAAGGCACAACGACCGCCTCATCGAGTTGGTCGGCGAGCGTGCCAAGGCCTGATCCCAGGATGAGCGCAACGCGCGGCCGAATCCGAATCCGACCGGCGACGACGGAACGGGCCTGTTCGATGAGATCGTACATAGACCCTAGATCCTGCTCAGCAGTTCGCGCTTCTTCGCCTCAAACTCGTCTGCGGAGAGAATACCCCGGTCGCGCAGCGCGGCCAACTCCTCCAGGGTCCGCTGGATATCGGCGGGGGCGCCGGCGGGAACGCGGGCGGGCTGGTAGGCCGGGTCCAGGTAGCCATAACCACGCTCGTGATTGTGCTTGGCCTCGAGCATCGCGCGCTTAAACTCCAGCGGCGATTGAATGCGGTCCATCAAATTGGCTCCCTCATCGCCGGTGGCCGTCAAGATCTCAACCGTGCCGAAATTGAGCAGGCGGCCGATCAAGCTCTGGCGCAGCTCGACGTCGTTAATCTTCTCGAGCGAAGAGTCGGTGACTCGCTTATTGAGGATGCCGCGCACCTGGATGACGCGCCGGTCGGTGATGATGTACTGCTCGCTCGTCCAGCGCAGGTAATCCATAAAGCCGCTGATCAGCACGATCACGCTGATCCCGACGCAGATCAGCAGGATCAGGTTGCTGGCGGTGAGTCCGCCGACAACCACCGTCGAGGTATCGAAGGCCATATTCGAGGCCACGCCGGCCGCCACCAGGATGGCGATCAGCGCCAGCTCGGTGAGGATATTGGCCACGAGGACGAAGATGTGCTGGCGGGCGACATAGAGGATCTGCTCGCCCCGCCCGAGCAGGCTGTCGATGTAGGCCATGAGGAGCTCCTTAGTCGGCACGCATAGCGTCTTCGAGGAAGGCAACCGACTTCAGGTCACGCTCGAGGAGCTGGCGCACGTAGGCACGGAGCAGGTGCTCAGCCTCGCCGCGCACGGCCGGAGAGAGACGAAGCGCCTCAATTGCATCCAGCGGCTGGCTCTGGAGGTAGCGCAGCAGCCGGAACGTGGCACCGCTCATCGCCAGCGACGCCCGGTCGGCGCCCCGATGCTGCTCACAGAGAACCCCGCCAAGCTGGGGGCTAAAGCGGTCGGCCTGCTCGGTGAGCAGTTCCTGGCAGGTGGCGCAGTGGTGGAGGTGGGGCCGGTAGCCCGTCAGGTGCAGGAGCCGGAGCTCGTAGGCCCGCAGCACCAGATCGGGGTTGATGGTACGGTCCAGGGCCGCATACGTTGCTTCGAGCAACTCAAAGATCGGGCGGCTCTCGTCACCCTCCTCGGTGAAGCGGTCATAGAGCTCGGCGGCGTAGTAGGCGCTGCTCAGCCGTGGTAGCTCACGGCGCAGGGTAGGGTAGCTGGCCACAATCTGGCTCTGGGTGATGATATCGAGGTTCCGGCCGACGGCCAGCAGCAGGCTCGCCCGCGTGAAGAGCTCAATATGGCCGGCGAGCTTGCTCGTCGTCTTACGGGCGCCCTTGGCGACCACCCGCTGCTTACCGCCCGGCGTGGCGATCAGCACCAGACGATCGGCCTCGCCAAAGTCGCTCCGCCGCAGGATCAGGGCCTCGGTTCGATAGACCCGGTCGCGCATGGGTGGGCAGCGCCAGCCCTGCGGCCGGCGCCGATTATCAGCACTCGTCGCCGCAGCTACGTGCAGCAGACCACCTCGCAGGCCCGTTGCGGCCTGCGCCCGGCGGTCGGGCCACACGAGTTGTTGGGACATGGCTCTGCATCAGTGGCTGTATTATAGCCACTGCGCGGGGGCTAATCAAGCGCGGGCCGTCTCGCCCGCGTGCGGCGGGATTCCCGGTGGTGCCAGCCACACGCCCGCGACGCCCGGAGGCTCACTCCCACCTACCCGCGCCTGGCGCGCTACTCGGCGGTGCCCGCATAGCGCGCGCGCGGCATACCGCTCGCCCAGCGGGCTTCGAGGCGCTCGCGGAGCGCACCGATCTGCGCCAGCAGGTCGTCCGGGTGGTAGGGCCAGGGGATCGCCGCCGCTGGCTCCTCGTCGCCCATGAGCAAGGATCGCGCGGCGTCGGGCTCGGCGATCCAGAGCAACGGAACCTGGCTGCGCCTGCGGATGTCGGCCAGCAGCCCGGCTGGAGGCCCCCCGTCGATCTGGGCATCGATAACAGCTAGCAACGGACCACTGCGGCTGAGACTCGCGAGGAGCGTGGCGCGGTCGCGCGCCTCATTCACGCGGTAGCCTGCCTCACCCAGGACGTAGCTCGTCAGCTCGCGCCGGAAGATGTTTGCGCTGGCGACGATGATGAGCATGGACGTTCTCTTCTCCTGCGGCTGCGCGCGGGCGGCTGTGAACGATAACAGTTTTTTGTGTGAACGTTTTCACTTTACTCAACACTGTTCGGCCTGTCAATAGACCGAGGCCGTGCAAGCTACCGCAGCTTGCTGTGCTTAAGGCGTGTAGCGGGCACGATCCCTAGCGTACGAGCGGAAAGGTCGCGGCGATGATCCAGGCAAAGATCGCACCGTTGGCCAGGGCGCCGCAGAGCACCGTGCCACTGCGCCGGTAGACAATCCCGCTCAAGAGGCCGTACACAACAAAGTAGGCGACAAGGAGCGGCGCGATGAGAATCAGAAAGAAGAGCTCGCCGGGATTCAGCGCAATCGCCAGCGCCAGGGAGCCGAGAAAGCAGACTCTGGTGATGGCGTAGGCACCAGGCGGCGCCCCCGGCCACCGCGCGAGCAACTCGTCGGCGATCATATACGGGAGCAGCGCCGCAAAGACGGCGAGAAACACCGGCAGGCGCGGGAGCGGCGGGAAGTAGTTCAGCAGAAACTGCTGTGCCGGGAGCCCGAAGGCCAGGAAGACGTAGCCCACCACGAGGAGCGCGACCGCCGTCGCCATCAGCAGGCTGCGCCACCACGCGGCCATGCGCCGCCCCGGGCCGGCCCGGGCGCGCCCTTGCTCTCCCCCGAGCTGACCGAGCCGCGCGCCAAGCAGCCCGAGGCCCGTGAGCAGACCGTAAAGGCCGAAGAAGGCGGCGAGCGGCCCGCCGACCAGGATCGGCAGCAGGTCGCTGGTGGGGAGCAGGCTCAGGAGGAGTGGCGTCAGCAGGGCGGGCGCAAGCGCCACCGCCCACCATGCCCGCAGCCCGAGTGGCTCCACGCCCCGCTCCGGTCGAACGATCGGACGGATCACGCTGGCGAGGGGCCAGAAGAGCAACACTGCCCCCAGGTAGAGCAGCCCGAGGGCGGCCAGTCGCCCGCTGCCCAGCGGGGGAGCGCTTGCCGCCGTTGATTCCGCTGGCATGGTAGCCTGGAACCATGCCCGGCTCTCCTCCAGGCTTACGGCGCTAAACAGCACCCCGAGGTGCTCCGCCCGGGGGACGAACACCACGCGCCGCGCGCTGCCGTCGGCAACGTCGCCGTAGGTTCTGCCGGCCACACCCGGCCCCCGGGCTGCCGCGTCGGCAACCGCCTGAGCGAGCGGACGCAGCCCGGACTCCAGGGCGCCAGTGAGCACAAGCAGGTTGCGCGGGCTCGTCGTGGTGACACCCTCATAGACCAGGGAGACGGCCACGGTGGCCTCGATCTCGGGGTGGGCCTGGGCGTAGCGCACCACGGCCTCACTCCCCATGGAGTGCCCCAGCAGGCCCACCGGGCCGCCGAAGCGCTCCCGCGCATAGGCCACCACGTCGTCCAGGGTGCCCGCAAGCTGCGCGCCGCGCGCGTCGCGATCCACCAGCCCGCCTCGCAGCGGCACCACGTGCTGCCCGTGGCCCGGGAAGTCGAAGGTAATCGCCCGGTAGCCCACCCCGGCCAGCGCCAGCGCGAAGGGCTCCATGAGCTGTTGCGAGCCGGCGAAACCGTGCGCAATCACGACAACCGGCCCGTCCACGCCTCCCGCCGGCAGGTACACCCGCGCCGGCGTGGTCCCCACGGTGGTCCGCTCGACTCCGCCGATGGCCAGCCGGGGGAGGATCAGCAGCCACAGCCCGACGCCGTAGGCCGCCAGGCCCGCCAGCAGCGCCAGCCCGAGCACCAGGCGCCCCAGCAGGGTTTCACCCAGCCACGCCCCGGTGGCAGCCCTGGCCGGCAGGGGCTGGCCTGATCGACCACCTGCCATCACCGGCCTGCCCGGGCCAGCGGTTCGAGCGCGATGGTCGCCCCCGCCGGCTCATTCATGCTGCCACGCCGGTAGCCAGCCAAGTCCAGGGTGACGTGGTGAAAGCCAGCCGCGCGCACGCCGCGCACCACCGCCGACGCCAACTCGATCAGCCGGGGCATGGCTTCGGGCTCAACCTCGATGCGAGCCAGATCGCCGTGGTGGCGCACCCGGAACTGGCGCAGCCCGAGCTCCCAGAGCACATCTTCCGCCGCCTCGACCTGGGCCAGCTTCTCGGGGGTGATCGCGGTGCCGTAGGGGAAACGCGAGCCGAGACAGGCAAAGGCAGGTTTGTCCCAGACGGGCAGGCCATAGGCGCGGGCGAGGGCGCGGATGTCGGCCTTGCTTAGGCCGGCCTCTTTCAGCGGGGCCCGAACACCCTGCTCCGCCGCCGCCTGCGCTCCAGGCCGATGGTCGCCGAGGTCGTCCAGATTTTCGCCGTAGGCCACCCATGCCAGCCCCTCTTCAGCCGCCAGGGCGCTGAGCCGCGCGAAGAGTTCGTGCTTGCAGAAGTAGCAGCGGTTGGTGGGGTTGGCGGCGTAGCGCGGGTCGGCCACCTCAGCGGTCTTGATCACGCGGTGCCGCACCCCGGCCAGTCGCGCGAGTTCCTCGGCTTCACGGAGCTCGCGCCGTGGGAGCGAAGGGGAATCGGCCGTGACGGCCAGCGCGCGCTCCGCCAGCACTTCGTGGGCCACGCGCGCCAGCAGCACGCTGTCAACCCCGCCCGACATGCCGATGACGACGCCGCCCATGTCGCGCAAGATCGCCCGCAGCCGGGCCAGCTTCTGATCGAGATCCGGGGTTTGTTCCATATCCTTCAATGGGTTCTGGTGGCCTCATCTGGTCCGGGGCCAGCTTCACCATGCGTCCCCGCGCCGGGCGTTGTGGCCCGGTGGGGTTGTGGGAACTGAGCCAGTGCGGTGCTATCGCGCCAGTTCGGGATGATACCAGATCCAGCGGGCGGCGGCGCATGAGATCGTACGCCTACTGGCGTGACGGTCACCCGCACAGCGTGCCGGAGAGCGGCAGGAGCGCCCCCTCAACTCGGCCCGGCCGCCAGGGCGTTGATCATGCTCGCAGCGTACCCGGCGCCGAAGCCGTTGTCGATATTGACCACCGTGACCCCCGCCGCGCAGCTGTTGAGCATGGCGAGGAGCGCCGCCAGGCCGCCGAAACTCGCGCCATAGCCGACGCTTGTTGGCACCGCGATGACGGGGCGCCGCACCAGCCCGCCCACGACACTCGGAAGCGCACCCTCCATACCAGCGACGACGACGAGCACGCTCACAGCCTGCAGGAGTTCGACGTGCGCGAGAAGCCGGTGGAGCCCCGCCACCCCCACATCGGCCAGCCGCTCGACGCGGTTGCCCATCACCTCGGCGGTGAGAGCCGCCTCCTCGGCCACCGGGAGATCAGCCGTGCCCGCACAGACAACCAGGATGCGGCCCGGCCGCTTCGGCAGGGGCTCGCGCTCGATGCGAATCACCCGGGCGAGTTCGCTGTAGCTCGCCTCGGGCACCACCTCCCGCACACGGGCGTAGTGCTCAGGGCCGGCCCGCGTGCCGAGCACCGGCCCCGGCCCTTGCGCCAGCCGCGCCATGATCGCCGCGACCTGCTCGGGCTGCTTCCCCTGGCAGAAGACGACCTCCGGGAAGCCTGCCCGGAGCGCCCGGTGTGTATCGACCTGGGCAAAGCCAAGGTTGTCGAAGGGGAGGCGGCGCAAGGCGCCCACCGCTTCGTCGAGCGGTGTGTCGCCCCGCCGCACCCGCTCGAGTAGTTCGCGGATCGCTCGCTCGTCCATGCTGGCCTACACCTCAATCACCTGGCCGTCACGCCCGATCTCCGCCACGCCACCAAAGCCTCCGGCCCGTACCTCCGCCAGAGCCTCGGTTTCGGGCATCGTCCAGCGGGGGCTGTAGTGCACAAGCACCAGCCGTGCCACCCCTGCCGCCGCCGCCACCGCCCCCGCCTGGCGCGGCGAGGTATGCCCGGCGAAGGGGGCCGGTGTCGTCGCCTCGTGGATGAGCGTCGTCGCGCCGGTCACCAGGCCCTGCACCGCAGGGCAGGGTTCCGTGTCGGCCGAGTAGGCGACGCCCCCCTGATCGGCGCCCCGTGCAAAGCGGAGCGCCAGGCATGGCCGGCTATGCGCCGTGAGGGCCGTTCGCATTTGCCACCCATCGGCCAGGGCGATCGCATCGCCCGCCGCGAGCTCGCGCCACACCACCGGCACGTGGAGCTCAACCTGCATCGCCTCCAGCGTCGCCCGGACGATGGCCAGCGTGGCGGGCAGGCCGTAGATCGGCAGCGGCTCCTCGCGCCCGCCAAGGCGCATGCTGAAGAGCAGCCCCGGCACACCGTTGATATGGTCGCAGTGGCTGTGGGTGAGCAGCATCCCCGCGAGTCCCTGCGGGTTCACGCCCGCGCGCAGCAGCCGCTCGTAGGTACTCCCCCCGGCATCGATCAGGAGCGGGCCGCCCGGCCCGTCCCACACCAGGTGGGTATTGCCCCGATCGATGTCCGGCAGCCCGGTGCCCGTCCCCAGGAGGATGATTCGCGCCATCGCTCACTCCCTACACTCAGCTCCGCCGCCTATCATTGTACCGCGTACCGAACATCCGCCAGCCGTTCCCCCACCCACACCCTCTTCAAGGGTGGACAGACGGCGTGAGTCTATGCACGGATGGAGCCTCGTGATGCGCTGGAGGCCATCAGCCCCGCCGCGCCCTCGCGCGGGAGGAACATCGGCAGCGCCTCACCACCAGGCGGCGCGCCGCCCGGCCAGGGATACCAGACTGGCTCCACCGGGATCACATCCAGCTTGAGAACGTGCGGCAGCGGGGAGACGCGGAAAGGCGGCAGGCCCCTGGGCAACCCGCCGTGTGCCCCCGAACCAGACCGGGTTTGAGGTTATTCCATCGGAACGATCCGCTGGCGCAACGCATAAATCGCCGCCTGGGTCCGGTCGGCGAGATGGAGCTTCGAGAGGATATTGCTCACGTGCGTTTTGATCGTCTTCTCCGAGACGATCAGCGTATCGGCGATCTCTTTGTTCGACTGGCCCTTTGCGATCAGGCGGAGCACCTCCATCTCGCGGGGGGTCAACTGATCGACGGGGGCCTCACCGGGGCGGGGGGCGCTGAACTCCTGCATGAGCTTCGCCGCGACCTCCGGGTGAAGCACGGCCTCATTGCGCTGGGCGGCGCGGATGGCGTGGGCGAGCTCCTCTGGGGAGACATCCTTGAGCAGGTAGGAGATCGCGCCAGCCTTGATGGCGGGGAAAACCTTATTGTCATCGGCGAAGCTAGTCAGCACGATCACCCGGGTGCTGGGGCTGGCCGCCTTGATGCGCCTGGTCGTCTCGACCCCATCGATGCCGGGCATCACCAGATCCATAAGCACAACATCGGGCAGGAGCTCACGGGCGAGTTGCACCCCTTCCTCACCGCTCGAGGCCTCCCCGACGATCTCGATATCGCCCTGGAGCTCGAGGAAATCGCGCAGGCCCTGCCGGACTACGCGGTGGTCGTCGATGAGCATCACACTGATGGTCTCCATACGTCCTCCTTGCCTGGCCCACGCTCGGACTCCTATTGTACACCGCCGCTCGCCCGTGGGACGGTAACGATCACCTCGGTGCCGCTGCCGAGGGCAGAGCGCAGTTCCATGGTGCCACCGATCTCGGCGGCCCGCTCGCGCATGCCCAGCACCCCGAGATGGCGCCCGTCGCCGCTGGGGGTGGCATTGGGGTCAAAACCCTGGCCATCATCGACGACGCGCACCCGAATGCGCTCGGCACCGAACTCGAGGCTAACCTGGACATTCTGGGCATTGGCGTGCTTGATCACATTGTTGAGGGCTTCTTGAACGATGCGGTAGAGCGGCTGCTCCAGGCCCCGGGCGAGCCGCTCATCGCCCACGACGCTCAGCCCGATGGCGATCCCCTCGCGACGGGCGAGGAGCTGGGCGTGCTGCTGCAGCGCGGCCACGAGGCCCTGGTCGCGCAGGGCGGGCGGGCGGAGCTGGAAGATCAGCGCACGCATCTCGGCGAGCGCGGCGGTCGCCGTCTCCTGGAGCCGCTCGAGCTGGCTGGCAACGCGCTGGGGGTTGCGCTCAAGCTGAGCGCGGGCGGCCTGGGCAGTCAGGGTCATACTGAAAAGTTGCTGGGTCACACTGTCGTGGAGCTCACGAGCGAGGCGGTTCCGCTCCTCAAAGACAGCGGCGGCCTGGGCCTTCCGGTAGAGGCGGGCATTTTCAAGTGAGCCGGCGAGCATATCGGCGACCGTCTCGAGGATATTCTCATCCTCGTCGGTGAAAGCGGCCAACTCGGGCGACTCGACGTTCAGCACGCCGAGGGTACGGCCGCTGGCAACGATCGGCACGACAAGCTCGGAACGTGTGGCGCTGCGCTCGGCGATCGAGAGCAGGTCGGCGTGCTCACGCACATCGTCGGCGCGAACGATGGCGCCGGTGCGGGCAGCGCGACCGAGCAGGCCGAGGTTGAGGTGCTGGCGGTAACCGGGCGGGGTTGGCGGGTAGGCGCCAGCGGCAGCGCTCAGGACGAGCTCGTTCGTCTCTTCGTCGAGCAGAAAGAGATCGACCTGGTGGTAGCCAAAGCCATTGCGGATCTCGCTGGTCACCTCGGGCAGGCTGGCCTCCTGGTCGAGCGAGGCAGAGGCGCTGCGGGCAATAGCATTGAGCACCGCAAGCTGGTCGGCGCGGCGCTGCACCTGAGCGGCGAGGCGCTGGGCCTCATCGTAGAGACGGGCTGAGGTGATCGGGCCACCCACCTGGGCCGCGATCGCCTCGAGCAAGTCCACGTCTTCGTAGGTGAAGGCGTGGGGCCGGGGGGCGCCGACGATCAAGGCGCCGATCACCTGGCCACCGCTCCGGAGCGGGGCCACGATCGCCGAGCGCGCGGAGGGGTCGGCGGGCGGGAAATCGGGCGCCTCGCCGAGAGTGTTGGCAAAGTAGGAGCGACCGTGCTCGGCCACCCAGCCGACCATCCCCTGGCCGAGGTGGAAGCTTCGGTGGAGCAAGTGGGCCTCGGATGGAGCGGCCGCGACGATCTGGAGCGTGCGCTCGGCGGTAAGGAGCGCCAGCGATCCGCTCCCGAAGGCCGTGGCCACACGCTCGACAGTGCGGCTGAGGATGGCGCCGAGATCGAGTGTCGCACTGACATCCCGGCCAAGGGCGGCGAGCAACTGCTCCTTGGCGAGCAGGCGGGCGCTACGCTCGGCGAGGCGCACATTCTCAACGGCCATGGCGGCCTGGCGGGCGATCGCCTCAATCACCAGGGCGGCGGTGGGGTCGAAGGTAGCGGCGGCGGTGGGAAGCCCGATGAAGACCACCCCGATCAGGCGCTCACCGCGCCCCCGGAGCGGCACGAGCAGGGTCGCCCCACCGGCGGTGGCATCGGCGTCGGCGGCCCCGGCGATGCGCTCGCCGGGGCCGATCAGGTAGGAGTTGCTCACGCGATGCTCCGGGCGCAGCAGGGTCTGGTAAGCGCCCGGGGGCACTGGATCGGCCCGCAGGCGGGCCTCAATCTCGGCGGGCACGCCAGCGAAGGCGGCGGCCTCCAGGGCGTCGGTATCGATGTTGCGCAAGCGCACATAGACCATCGGGCTAGCCACAACCCGGCGAAGAGTCTCGGCGAGCTCACGCAGCAGGCTCTCGGGCGAGTCATCGGCGCGGATCTGGCTACCGAGCGCCAGCAAGTCGCCCAGGGGTAAGGTAGGGAGGCCCCCGCTGGGCGGCGCATTCGCGGAGGGATTCATCAGAGCTCCTCAGGGTCGATGAAAGCTTCCGGGAAGGGCAGTTCGCCCCGGCCCACGCTGATCGTCCCGAAGAGCTCACGCTGCTCCAGGACGATCACTCGGCGCTTGAGCAGCTCGAGCACGGCCCAGAAGGTCACGATCACCTCCTCACGTGTCACCACGGCGCCGAAGAGATCGTCGAAGCTGAACCACGGGGCCTGCGCGAGACGCTCGCGCACCCGGGCCACCACCTGGGGCACCGTGAGGCGCGGGCCAAGGCTCAGCACTGCGGCGCTGTCGAGGGGTAGCGCGAGCTGCAGGCGGCGCTCGAGGGCGCCGATCAACTCGGCGAGCGTATGGCTGACGCTCGGAGCGGGGGCGGGCGCAACGGGCGGCGCGGCCAGGCGGAGGAACGTGCGGCGATCCTCCTCGTACAGGGCACGGAGGAGTGCCGCCGCCTGTTTATAGCGGCGATAGGCAATCAACTGGTCGGCCAGCGCACTGGCGTCGCCATCGTCCTGCGGGCCGGTAGCGGCCCCGGCCGGCGGGCGCGGCAGCAAGGCCCGCGACTTGATCAGCAGCAGGCGGGCGGCGAGGGCCACGAACTCGGCGAGCGCGCGCGGGTCAGGCGCGTCAAGCGTGCGCACGTGAGCCAGGTACTGGTCAGCGACACTGGCGAGCGCAATCGTCGTGATATCGAGCTCCGCCCGCTCGATCAAGCGCAGGAGCAGGTCGAGCGGGCCGGAAAAGGTAGGGAGCTCAACCGCGTACATGCACGGCATTGTATATCCAAACGCCACCACGCGGAACCCCCTGGCAGGGCGCCCCCCCGTATGGACGCACCCGGATGGATGCCCCCGGAGAGACGCCCCGGAGAGACGCCCCGGAGAGACGCCCCGTCCGGACGCCCCGGAGAGACGCCCCGATGGGGCGTCTCGACCCCGGATGCCCCCGTACAGACGCCCCGGAGAGACGCCCCGATGAGGCGTCTCTATCCCGGATGCCCTACCCGTCCGGACGCCCCGGAGAGACGCCCCGATGGGGCGTCTCGACCCCGGATGCCCTACCCGTCCGGA
>SFCB01000262.1 GCA_004367505.1 Chloroflexi bacterium OHK40
GGGGTCGGTGTAGGCGGCTGCTGACCGAGCTCGGCACGGCGCCGCAGCAAGGGCAGGTAGATGCGGTAGGTAGCGGCCAGCTGCGCGTCGCTCAGCGCGGTAACATCGGTCAACTCCAGGAAGGCGCCCTCAGGGGGGGTCAGGTCGCCCCGCTCGGCCAGGGCCGCCAGGGCGGCCTCGACGGCGGCACGCTCACCAGCCGCCCAGGGAGCTGGATCTGCCGCGAGCGTCGCCGGTTCAACATTCGGCACCAGCGGCTCAGCGGGCGGTTCGCCCTGAGCGAACACCGGGGCCAGCGTCGCCGCGCACAGCACTACCATCAGGAGCGCCAGCGCCACACGCCAGCGGGGCTGTAAGGAATTACGGGCCATCGTCGTACCCTTTCACACGATTGCGAAGGTTGCCACAGCCCTCTCCGCAATCCGGGAATTGTGCTTACACACCTACGACGCGGCCATTACCTCGCCGGTTCCCCCTCCTCCCGGAAATCCGCCAAAAGTCCGAGAAACGGGTTTACACCTTTAACCATCCTTCGCGCGTGTCGCGCCCTGCGGGTGCCTCACGTTCACATGCAACGGGGCGGGCTCTGGGCCTGCCGGTAGACCCGCTCGAACTCCTCCAGATAGGCGCGGGCCACCTCGGGGTGCTCGATCACCAGCACGTTTTCATCGTTCACCTCCTCGGCCCGCGCGGTAAAGTTGTAGGAGCCGGTGATCACCACCCGCCGGTCGATGATGATCACTTTATGGTGCATGGTGTAGCAGTTGCCGTCCTCAAGCACCGCGAGCCCGAAGCTTCTCAGCCGCGCGAACTCGGATCCCTCACCCCCGGCATTACGCGCCTCGAACACTACCCGCACCGGCACGCCAGCCTGCTGGCGCGCGATCAGCGCATCACCCACGTCGTTCTCGGTGAAGGAGAAAGCGAGCACATCCACGCTTAGCCGTGCCTGGTCCACCCAATCGCGGACGCGGCTCTTCACCCCTTCCACGGGCGAAAAGTAGTTCTCCAGCCTGGTCTCGCTGAGACGCAGCTGCGGGTGGGGTGTCGGCCCGAACTTGCCGTTTCCGAACTGGCCAGCGGCCATCCGCTCAAACTCGGCGGCGTAGTTCGCGACGATCGGCCAGGCGGTGATGCGCAGCAGGTTGTTGTTGTTGCGGTACGTATCATTGATCGTCGCGTTCCACGAGCCCGTCCAGACGAGGCGATCGTCGATGATCACGAACTTGCTGTGGAGGAAGGCGTCGCTCTGCTCCCAGCTCACCGGGATGCCCGCCTCCTCAACGATCCCCGCCCACCTGGCCATCACCGGGTTCGCGAGGCCCTCGCGGTCCAGGGCGAGGCGCACGGCAACACCACGAGCCCGGGCGCGCGCCAGGGCCTCGGCGATGCTGTCGAGGTTATACTCAAAGCTGACCAGTTCAATGCTGCGGGTGGCCGCCTCGATATCGGCGAGGAGCGCCCGCTCAGGGGCCGGCGGCATCCGGTGGCCCGGTAGGTCGGGATAGACAAGCTCCGGGGTGGTGAAAAAGACTTCCACCGTCCCACCGGCGAGCGCCGCCACCACAGCGGGGCCTGGCGTGGGCGGGAGCACGCCTGCCGGGTTGATCCCGGCGCGGCGCAGCAGGCCTGGCAGATCAAGAAGGCCCTGGCCGCTCAACGCGGCCAGCGCAAGCAGCGCGGCAACGACGAAGCGGCCGAGTAGACGGCTGGCGCGGCGAGTAGCTGTAGCGCGACGACACAGTGCCATGGGGAGCCATCGGTAGCACGTAGCTCTATACGTATACCGCAGCATCCCCGACAAAGATACGGCCCATACCAAGCCCGGTTTGACCGGGCGCACAACGTTGGGTTGCGCAGGGGCCTGCGGCTCCTCCGCGCCTCCCCGCCGCTGCACGGCATCAAGCGGGGCGTGATATCAGGCCGCGAGCGCCCAGCAGGGCAACGAACGAGGGGACAGAGAGCGGTGCTCCCCGTCCCCTCGCCGTTTAGCCACTAGTCAGCGCGAGGCTACAGCCGCGAGCGCGGATCGAGCGCATCGCGCAGGCCATCGCCAACGAAGTTGATACTCAGCACCGTGATAAAGATCAGGAAGCCGGGGATGAGCGCCAGCCAGGGCGCGCCCTGCAGGTACTGGCTGCCATCGGTAACGAGGCGCCCCCAGGTCGGCGTATCGGCGGGGAAGCCAACACCGAGGAAGGAGAGCGTCGACTCCGTGATGATCGCGGTGCCGATCTCAAGCGTCGCCGCGACGATAATCGGGCTCATCGCGTTGGGGAGAATGTGCCTGAACATGATCGACGCGCGGCTCACCCCAAGGGCCGTAGCGGCCTCAACGAACTCCTTCTGCTTGAGCGAGAGGAAGGAGGCCCGCACCACACGCGCCGTCTGCATCCAGGCCAGGCCACCGATCACCGTCACCACAATCACGAAGATCCCCGCCTCGGGCGAACCCATCGCCTTGATCACCGGGTCGCGGAAGAGATAGACCGTCAGCAGGATGAGCGGGATTCCGGGCAGCGAGAGGAAGAGATCGGTGATCCGCATCAGGATCTGATCCACGGTGCCACCGAAAAACCCGGACACGGCGCCAACCACCGAGCCAAGCGTAATGGCGATCAGCATGGCGGTGAAACCGACAGCGAGCGAGATGCGACCACCGTAAAGCGCGCGAACGAACAGGTCGCGGCCGAGATCGTCGGTGCCGAAGGGATGGTTAGCCGACGGCGGCGCGAGAATGGCAATGAAATTCAGGTGGTCGGTAGCGTCACGCAGAGTGGGGTTCTGCTGCAGGAGTGGGGCACCCTCCTCAGCGCTGATGCGAGCGAACCGATCGATATAGAGCGGGGCGCCGATCGTCACCGTGAGCGTGAGGAAGGCCAGGAGTGCGACGCCGAGCATCGCCAGGCGATGCTTGCGGAAGCGGCGCCAGGCATCACCGAGCAGCGTGCGCGGCTTCACCGCGAGCGTGCTGCTGAGCTGCTGCAGGCGCTCGACACCAGCGCTGGAGAGCGGCGTATCGAGGGTAGGGGTTGCCTCAGACATGGGTAACCTCGCTTACGAATAGCGCACGCGTGGGTCGAGCACACCGTAGAGCACATCGGCGATCAGGTTGAAGATCACGGTGAGGATCGCGAAGATGAAGGTGAGCGCCATTACCACCGGGGTATCGGAGTTGTTGATCGAGGTGATCAGCAGCTGGCCGAGGCCATTCACCCGGTAGAGGTTCTCGGTGATGATCGCGCCGGCAAAGATCGTCGGGATCCCGAGGGCAATCAACGTCACCACCGGGATCAGACTATTCGTCACCACGTGGCGCATCACCACCAGCCGGTCGGTTAGACCTTTGGCCTTCGCCGTGCGCACATAGTCCAGCGTCAGGTTATCGAGCATCGACGAGCGCATAAAGCGAGTCAGTGCAGCCGTCTGCTGCACAACCAGCACCGAGATCGGCAGCACCATCTGGCGGATCTGCTGCCAGAAGCTGTCCCAATCGGTCACCTTCAGCGTCGAGCTATAGACAATTGGGAACCAGCCGAGGTTGATCGCAAAGACGAGCATCAACACAAGGCCGGTGAAGAAGGATGGCACCGAGAAGCCAACAAAGGAGAAAAAGGTCGCAATCTGATCGAAAAGCGAATATTGTTTTACCGCCGATATAATCCCAATCGGAATAGCGATCAGCACGGCGATCAGATAGGCCAGCCCCACCACCTGGAGCGTTTGGGGCAACCGCTGCCCGATCAAGTCGAGCACCGGAGCCTTGGTATTGAACGAGATCCCGAAGTTCCCCTGGGAAACCTGCTGGAGCCACTTAACGTAGCGCACCGGCCAGGGCTGGTTCAGGCCGAGCTGCTCGCGGATGCGCTCGCGCACCTCTTCGGGCACGGCGGGGTTCAACGCAAACTGGGCCAGCGGGTCACCGGGGGCCAGCGCCAGGATGGCGAAGATCACCAGGCTGGTGATCAGCAGGGTTGGTATGGCGATCAGCAGGCGCCTGACAACATACTGACCCATAAGCACTCCTTCAGTCAACCGACCGCGATACGGGGTGGAGGCCGGAAACAACACCGGCATGCAGGAAGTAGGGAGGGGCAAGGGGCGAACCCGCCCCCTGCCCCTTGTCCGAACCTTACGGTACGCGCCGCCACTCCTGGATGTTCCACAGCACCGAGTCGAAGGTGCTGTAGGTGGGGCCCTCCAGGTTCTTCAGCTTCACCTGGGGCGTCACGCGGTTGACGAGCGGAATAATTGCCACGTCGTTGACCAGGATGTCGTTGAGCTGGATGGCCAGCTCGGCGCGGCGAGCCTGATCGAACTCGGCGGCGTACTCGGCAAAGAGCGCATCGTACTCAGGGTTGCAGTAGCGACCGTCGTTGTTGCCGTTCCACTGGTTGGCCGAGGAGTTCACCTCCGAGCACTGCCAGGAGCTGAGGTAGGCCTGCGAGTCAGTGCTATCGGGGCCGTTGGTGTACATCTGCAGGTCGGCGTAGAACTTATTCAGCGTGTCGGGGTTACCCGGGTCGCCGCTGAAGAAGACGGCCGCATCGATCGCCTTGACGTTCACCTGGATGCCAATCTCGGCCAGGTTGGCCTTCACGATCGCCTGCTCACCCTGGCGCAGCGTATTGATCGAGGTCTGGAAGTCCACAACCAGGCGCACGCCGTCCTTCTCACGCACCGCGCCATTCAGAGTGTAGCCGGCCTCGTCGAGCAGCCGGTTGGCCTCCTCGACGTTGCGGTCGCAGGTCGTGTTGGGCGAATTCACCTGGGCGGGCACCACCAGGACGTTGCACGTGGGGTAGCCCGTGGGGCCGTAGAGCTGGTCCACGATCGCCTGGCGGTCGATCGCCAGGTTGATCGCCTGGCGCACAGCCGGATCGGTCAGGAAGGGGTGGGGCTGGTCGGGCTCACTGCGCTGATCGCCGAGGGCGGGGTCGGGGTTGGAGAAGTTCACCACGATGCGCTCGACGCCGAAGGAACCACCGGCCACCGGGTCGCAGTTGCCGCTGGCGAGAATAGGCTCAAGCACCGCCTTGGGCACCTGGATGTTCCAGGCGTAGTCAACCTCCTGGGTCTCACAGACAGCGCGGGCCGCCGAGGCCGCATCGCCGCCGCCCTTGATCTCCACCTCATCGAAGAAGACACTATCGGCATTGCGATACTCAGGGTTCCGCTCGTAGAGCGCCGTATCGCCGGGGCGCAGCTCGGTGAGCTTGTAGGGGCCGGTGCCGATCGGCGCCAGGTTCGCGGCCTGGCAGGCCGCATCGCTGATCGCGGCGGCGCCAATGCAGTTCTCGAACTGGGCCTTCTGCAGGATCATACCCAGGGGGCCGACGAAGGAGATATAGGGGTTCGGGTTCGGCTCCTTCCAGGTGATCCGCACCGTCTGCGGATCCACCGCCTCAACCGTCTCGATTGGCTCGAGGTTCGAGGCGTTGGTGCAGGCCGTCTCTGGCGTCGAGCAGTACTGCCAGGTGAAGACCACATCATCGGCGGTGAAGGGCGTGCCGTCCGACCAGTTCGTCTCCACGAGCTTCCACGTGATGCTCGTGTTGTCCTCGGCGATCCCACCATTCTCAACGGTGGGGATCTCCGTGGCCAGGTAGGGCACCAGCTCATCCGTCTCGCTGAAGCGAGCCAGCGGCTCGAGGATCAGCGTCGCGCCGTCGTAGTCCTTTGTGCCCGAGGCCAGGTGCGGGTTGAGAATGGTGATCGCCTGCCAGTAGAGGATCGTCAGCTTGCCGCCCGGCTCAGCTGCGGCTGGTGCCTCGGTGGCTGCGGGGGCCGCGGTGGGAGCCGGAGCCTCAGTGGCCGCCGGAGCCTCGGTGGCTGCGGGGGCCGCGGTGGGAGCCGGAGCCTCCGTCGCCTGAGCGGCGGGGGCTTCGGTAGCCTGAGGAGCCTGTGCGGGGGGAGCGCCGCCACACGCCGCCAGCAGGAGCGCTAGCGCGGCGAAGACTGGCAGCCAGGACCAGAGCCGTTTGTGGTTCACTGGGACCTCCTGATTCAAGACCATCTCCGATATCTAGATGCCAGAGCGCCGGGGGGGCCCGCACCCCGCCGTTCGCTCGTCATCCCGGCTGATGCCGCACCAGATCGCCGCATGCGCGGAGACACCCAACTTGGCGTTCGACGTTCAAGCATGGGCATTCCTGCGGCGCACATGGCCGGCTCGCTGGCTGGGGCGCTACCACGTGGTAGATGTGCGACGCTGCAGCACGAAGGTTGATAGCGGCCAACGGTACCTTAACACTACATCGGGCTGTGTGGATTGGTTAAAGGTAGCATACCTCTCCCTGGACTGTCAAGTCGAGCCGATCGGGAAGCGCACGGCGCGCCGCATCAGAATGCGGCGCGCCTGAACATTCGTGTTAATCTTGTAAAGAATTTACTGGACAAGACAACTATTCGCCTATTCGTTACCGAGGATGCCCTCCAGCCGTGACGGCGACGGCTGGGCGGACCCGGCAGCCTCACCCTCGTCGCGACGATAGGCGATCCGCCCACTAACCATGGTGAGGATCACCTGGCCCTTCAGGCGCTGGCCCTGGAGCGGGGTACTCCGGCTCCGCGAAGCGAACTGGCTCGCATCGACTGTCCAGGCCCGGTCCGGATCGAAGATCACAATGTCGGCTCGCGAACCAGGCCGGAGCGTGGCCGGCGAGCGGCCGAGTACGCTGGCGGGTCCCTCGGTAAGCTTGGCAACCAGGTCGACCAGATCGAGCTCACCCCGATGAACCAGGGTCAGCACGAGGGCCAGGGCCGTCTCCAGCGCGGAGATCCCCGGGGCCGCCAGGCCGTACTCGCACTCTTTCTCCACCCGTGACTGGGGCGTATGGCCTGTAGCGATCGCGTCGATCGTGCCATCGCGCAGCCCTTCAAGTAGCGCCTCTACATCCTCCTCGCTACGCAGGGGCGGGCTCACGCGGGTGCTGGAGTCGTAGGGCGGCAGGAGCGCCGGGTCGAGCCAGGACGGAAGGCTGAGCTCCGGGTTCGGGTTGCGGCGACGGCGGGGCTTGTTCACAGGCGCGGCTGGCTCGGGCCGGGGAGCCAGGCTCCCGAGCACCCAGCGATCGGTGAGGGTGAGGTGGTGGGGCGATACCTCAGCCGTCACGTGAACACCCCGCGCCCGGGCGGCGCGGATCAGAGCTACGGCGCCGGCGGTGCTCACCTGGCAGAGGTGCAGGTGGCAGCCGGTATCCTCGGCCAGGGCGATCTCGCGGGCCACGGCGGCCACTTCGGCGGCGGCGGGAGTACCGGGCAACCCCAGCCGCGTGCTCACCACCCCCTCGTGCATGGCCCAGCCGGCGCTGAGGCGCGGGTCATCACAGTGCGCCATGACGGGCAGGCCGAGCTCGGCGGCGTAGGCCATGGCGTTCCGCATCAGCGCAGCATCGGCCACGGGCCGGCCGGCGTCGCTGAAGGCGATACAGCCGGCCTCGGCCAGCTCGCCGAGCTCGGCGAGGGCCCGCCCCTCCCGGCCTACCGTAAGCGCGCCCACCACATCGACGTGAACGTGGCCATCGCGCCGGGCGAGCTCCTGCAGCAGGCGCACGGCTGCGGCACTATCGGGGGTGGGACGGGTGCTCGGCATCGCGCAGAGGGTGGTGAAGCCGCCACGGGCGGCCGCCAGCGTGCCAGTCGCTACTGTCTCTTTGTGCTCATCGCCAGGCTCGCGCAGATGGGCGTGCAGGTCGGTGAAGCCTGGGGCCACCACCGCGCCACGGGCATTGATCACCACCACGTCGTCGTCCGGCTGCTCCGTCTCAGCATGCAGCTCGGCGAGGTCAACCACGTGCTGCACAACGCCATCGGCCACCAGGATGTCGCCCACGGTGGCCACCCGCCGCGCCGGGTCGATGATCGAGCCACTCTTGATCAGGTATCGCATGTTGCCCCTGGGGGACCGAAGCGCCCTGAGCTCCAGCCCCACTGCCTCCATCTCGCCGCCGAGCAGATCCTCCCCGAGCTTCCCGTCCTTACCCCGCCAGGCGATAGAGCAGGGCCATGCGCACCGCCACACCGTTCGTCACCTGCGCTTCGATCACGGCGTTGGGCGCCACCACTGCCTCGGGCGCGATCTCAACGCCCTCGTTCATGGGGCCGGGGTGCATAATCAGCGTGCGCTCGCCGAGCCGCTCCAGCCGCTCCGGGGTGAGGCCATAGCGCCGGGTGTACTCGCGCAGCGAAGGTAGTAGACCAGCCTGCTGGCGCTCCTTCTGGAGGCGCAGAGCCATCACCACGTCGGCGCCCGCCAGGGCCTCGTCGAAGCGGTGACACACACGCACTTCGGGCCAGGTTGCCGTCCAGTAGGCGGCCGGGCCAAGCAGCGTGGGCGGCGCGCAGAGCGTCACGTGGGCGCCCATCCGGGTGAGGCCCCAGAGGTTCGAGCGAGCCACCCGGCTATGCACAATGTCGCCCACGATCACCACCTGCACACCGCGAACCTGGCCGAGCCGCTCGCGGATGGTGAACAGATCGAGCAGGGCCTGGGTGGGGTGAGCGTGGCGGCCATCGCCGGCGTTGATCACCGAGCCGCGGAAGTGCTGGGCCGCCAGGTAGGGAGCGCCGGCCTGGCTGTGGCGCATCACCACGATATCGGCGCCAAGGGCCTGGAGCGTGCGTACGGTATCGACCAGCGACTCGCCCTTCTCGACGCTGCTACCGCGCGCGGTGAAGTTGACGATGTTGGCCGAGAGAGCCCGGGCGGCGAGCTCGAAGGAGATGCGGGTCCGGGTGCTCTCCTCGTAGAACATGTTCACTACGTTGCGGCCGCGCAGGGCCGGCACCTGCTTGATCTCCCGGGCGAGCACCTCCTTCATGCTCTCCGCAGTCTCCAGCAGGGCCTCGATCTCGTCGCCACTAAAGTCGTCGAGGTCGATCGCGTGGCGACGGGCAGGCGCACTCGTCATGGGCTCGTCCTCACAATCACCACCTCGTCCGCCCCATCACCGGCCTCCTGCAAGTGAACCTCCACCCGCTCGGTGCGAGAGGTGGGCACATTCTTACCCACAAAGTCGGCGCGGATGGGCAACTCACGATGCCCTCGATCCACCAGCACGGCGAGCTGAATGCGCTCGGGACGCCCAAGATCGGCCACAGCGTCGAGAGCCGCCCGCACGGTCCGCCCGGTGTAGAGCACATCGTCCACCAGCACCACCACCTTGCCGGTTATATCGGGGCCGATCTCCGTCTTGCGCACCAGGGGAGCCGGGCCGCGCAACTTCAGGTCATCGCGGTAGAGGGTGATGTCGAGCTGGCCGACCGGCACACGCACACCCTCAAAATCGGCGATCGCGGCGGCGATGCGCTCGGCCAGGGGCACCCCACGGCGCCGAATACCAACCAGGATCACGTCCTGCAGGCCGCCGTTGCGCTCGTCGATCTCGTGGGCGATCCGCACTAGCGCCCGGCGGATGTCGTCGGCAGTGAGGATCTGTTTGCGATCTGTCATGGCATACGCGCTGGCGATACATGGCAGGCGAAATCTCGCTACGGGTGCGGTGGCCCTGCCCCAACCACGGCCCGACGAACAGCCTTCAGGCCACACGACAACAAAAAGACTCGCCGCCCACCAGGGGGTGGGGCACGGGCGAGCCACGGGGAGGGCCGCGACGGCGCGGAGTCATTCGCATGCTGGCTCCTTTACAGCCTCACAGGGCTGCATTAAAGGACAGCGGCATTGTAGCATCCCGTGTCTGGCGCGTCAACCGGTGGGGGGGCCGGATGTGCCTGCCCCCCCGCGTACCGTCGCGCTGCAGCGCGCGGCAACGGGGCGCAAAGCCCGCCTGTATGGGCTCCCGCGACTGCCGTCGGGGCCTCTTCCCCGCATGCGCGGTTCAGGGGCGGTCAGAACCCGTGTGCGCTGGGTGCCCGCTTTCGCGGGAACGACGCCCAGGCACGCCTGCGGCGGTGAGCGGCCAGGACGGGACGCCCGCAGCCTGCCCCCCGCGTACGCGGTTCAGGGGCGGTCAGAACCCGTGTGTGATCGGCAGTTTGCCGCATCCTGCTGGGCGGCGTCCCCCCGCTCCCGCGCCGGGGGGAGGGCCAGCAGCCCGTCCCAACACCATGAACCACGGTTCCGACCAGACGTACTTTCCGCCCCACAAGCGTGCGCGGGGGTGGGAGCAGCGCGCGCCACGGCGTTGACACCCACGGCGTGCTGGCGGGCAATGCGTTACGCCACACACGAACTGGTGCGCGCCTCCGTGCCAAAACATGGTAGGATGACCAGGGCCGGCCCCGTCCGGCACCCGCTGCGTCAGGGGATCACCTCCATGCCCCGTGTGCTTTTGCTCCACGCCTCCGTTGGCACTGGCCACAAGCGCGCCGCCGAGGCCCTCGCCACCGCCTTCACCCGCCGCCAGCCCGGCGAGGTGCGCGTCGAAGATGTGCTCGACCATACCCCCCGGCTCTTCCGCGTGGCCTACGCCCGCTCTTACCTCGAACTGACCGACCGGGCCCCGCTGGTGTGGGGCTACTTCTATACCCAGACCAACGCCGACCCGAACCTGGCCGAGTTTACCAACAATGTGCGTAAGCTCGTGGAGAGCATCGGCACCAACGGCCTGAAGGATGTGCTGCGCTCCTTCGTGCCCGAGGTGATTATCTGCACCCACTTTCTCCCGATGGAGCTGCTGGTACGCTATAAGCGTAACGCCCAGCTCCCCCAGCCGATCTACTGCGTCATCACCGACTTTGCGGCCCACACCTTCTGGACCTACACCGAGATCGACCGCTACTTCGTGGCCGATACGCAAACCCGCGACCAGTTGATCGCCCGGGGCGTGACGCCCGCCCAGATCACCGTCAGCGGCATCCCGGTGGAGCCAGAGATTGCCGAGCCGAAGGACCGCCTGGAGATGCGCGCCAGCCACGGGCTCCCCACCGACGGAAGGGTGATCACCCTCTTCGGCGGCGGTGTGGACGACGACCACGTGCGCATGATCGTCCAGGGCCTGCTCCACCGCGAGATTGAGGCCACGCTGGTGGTGGTGGCGGGCCGCAACCCGACTCTGTTCGAAAGCCTGAGCGATCTGAGTTCTACGCCACGCCTGCGGCTGATCCTCCATGGGTATATTAACTTCGTGGACGATCTGATCGTCGCCAGCGACCTGGTGATTACCAAGGCCGGTGGCCTGATCGTGAGTGAAGTGCTCGCCCGTGGCGTGCCGCTGGTGGTGATCGACCCGATCCCCGGCCAGGAGGAGTGGAACGCCGACTTTGTGGTCAGTTCGGGCGCTGGCGTCCAGCTGCGCATGGCCGAGTCGGTGCCTGCCACGGTGGAGCGGCTGCTCGGCCACCCCCACTTGCTCGAAGCGATGCGCGCGGCCGCGCGGCACGTTGGGCGGCCCCGGGCCGCCCTGGAGATCGCCGAGCAGGTGATTACCGACTACACCAGCCGGCGTTACCGGTGAGCACCTGGCCCACCGGTGGCGCCGCTCCGGTTGTAGCCACCACCCGAGCACGCGCCCCGGCCCATGGGCGCCGCGCGGCACGTCCCGCGCACCTACCAGCATTGTGCGGTGCCAGATGAGGAGCGCGCCATCATGACAGGGCAGCCGGTTGATGTGCTCTTTGCAATCTCCGACACCGGTGGCGGCCACCGCAGCGCCGCTGTGGCCATCAGTGCCGCCCTTGACCAGGCCAGCGGCGGTGACCTCAGTTGGTCGATCGATGATATCCTCCGCCTGACCGATTTCCCCGGCGTTCGTGGCGCACCCGAGCTCTACGACCAGCTCTCCACCCGCTGGTTGCGCCTCTACGATCTCACCTTCCAGCTCACGAACACGACCCGCACCGTCGATGTACTCTCGCGTCTCGTCTTCGTGACGGCCCGCCGCAATCTGGCTCGCCTGCTGCGCGAGCGCCGGCCCCGCCTCGTGGTTTCCACCCACCCCCTCGTCCACCGCCTGGTGGTGGCCGCCCGGCGGGCCCTGCGCATGCCCTTCCGCGTGATCACTGTCGTGACCGACCTGGTGAGTCTCCATGCCTCGTGGACCTTCCCCGGGGTGGATCTGGCCCTGGTGCCCACCGACGAAGCCTTCGAGATTATGTACCGGCGTGGTATGCGCCCGACCCAACTCCAGCGCACCGGCTTCCCGGTGCATCCGAAGTTCGCCGCCTACAGCGCCGACCAGGCCGCCGCGCGGCGCGAACTCGGCCTCGCCGACGATCGCTTTACCATTCTGGTGACCGCCGGGGGCGTGGGATCGGGCCGCCTGGCACCCCTGGTGCTGGAGCTGGAGCAGGCTTTCCCCACCAGGCAACTGCTCGTTGTCACCGGCAAGAACCGCGCGATCTACGAAGAGCTGACTCGCCGCCATCGCTCGCCCCACAGCCATATCTACGGCTTTGTGAACAACATGGAGGCCCTGATGGCTGCGAGCGATCTAGTGGTTACCAAAGCCGGGCCCGGCACGCTGATGGAGGCCCTGGTGATGCGCAAGCCAGCCATCGTGACCGAGGCGGTGGGGATGCAGGAGCAGGGGAATATCGATTTCGTGCTCAACTATGAGCTCGGGCTCTTTTGCCCAACCAACGAGCGGATTGTGGCCGCCGTGCGCGAGCTGGAGAATCCCCAGCGCTACGCCGAGACGGTCCGGCGCCTGGAGGGTGCGGTGCCTCGGGACGGGGCCGACCAGATCGCCAGGGTGATCAGCGAGCAGCTCGCGCTCGTAGGCAACCCGTCCGCCACCGTCACCCGTCGCCGCCTGCTCTCGCTCCCCGGCTGGCGCCACCTGCGCGGCCGGTGGGGGCGGTAACAATATGGTAGAGCCGCCCCACGGGGGCGGCTCTACCATGCATGGGGCGGCTCCTAGCGCACGGTCTGGGAGGCGATGTCGCGCGCTGGCTCCGGGGCCACCGTGAATGGGACGGCCCGCACAATCACGCGCTGGCTGAACTTGTCGGGGCCGGTGAGGGGCCAGCAGGTTACCAGGGTGACCACCTCACTATCGGTGGGGCCGATCAGCCGGGCGTTTTCGGCCCGCTGCTCGGGTGGCACGCCCTCTTCCTGCACCAGCAGGCGCTCCTTGACGGTGTAGAGGTATTGGCGACCGTCGCTGTAGATGATCACCGGGTCGCCAGGGCGCACGTAGAACAGGTCGCGGAAGACTTTGCCATAGCCGCCTACGTGGCCGGCTAGCACCACGTTGCCACCCTCGCCGGGGTTTGCGGAGCCACGGTGCTGGCCGACGGCATACTCGGCCACCTGCCAGACGGCGACCTGCTGGCCGTCCTGTTCCACGATCTCCCAGCCCACCTCGATCACCTTCGAGTCGACTGCGATGCTCGGAATGATCACCCGCTCGACAGTTGAGGTGTGGGTGACGCTCGATGGCTCGGGCAGAGGCGATGCGATCTGGCCGCTGCTGAGCACCGGCGCGCTGAAGGATGGTAGGGCGGCAGGTGCGGCACTGCCCGTCCCGACGTCCAGGGAGGGACCGGGCCGCGCGGGGGCCTCTCCGATCACCACTCGCGGCGCGGCGATATCGCTGTCACCACGGGCGGCAAGGCGCAAATACTCGGCCTGGGCGTAAACCCCACCGACATAGGCGAGCAAGTAGAGCCCGCCAATCAGCATCAGGTTGCCGAGCGCCATGTAGCGGCGGCGGCGGCGTGTGGCCGGGGCGACCGCCGGGGGCGCCTCGGCGCGACGCGAGGTCGTTACCATGAGTATCCAGTGATCACGGCGCGAACAGATCGCACCGGGCGGATCGATTGCGGCTATCACCCTCGTATACGGCGCGACACTGCGCCGTGGATGTGTTGAGTATAGCAAAGGCCCGCAACAGGCGCCAGGGTTCGGTGGAGTGCCGGATGTTGCTGCCCCCCCGCGTGCCGTAGCGCGGAAGCACGCGGCTCTTGGGCGGCGACGCCCGCCGGCGCGGACCCCCACGGACAGCCTGCCCTCCGCTTGCACGGGGGTGGGCTGGCCCGCACGATGGGTCGCCCCAGCCGGCCCTGGGACCGTCGTTCCCGCGCAAGCGGAAACCCAGGTGCAGCAATGGGGGGCTGGCGGACGCGCTGTCGTCGTTCCCGCTTGCGCGGGAACCCAACCCCTGCGTTCCCGGGGACACACAGGCGCGATGGTAGCCCCGCTTGCGCGGGGGCGGGCTGGCGTGCACGATGGGTCGTCCCACCCGGCCCCCGCGTTCCCGGGGCACGCAGGCGCGATGGTAGCCCCGCTTGCGCGTTCAGGGGCGGACAGAACCCGTCTTGCGGGAGTTCAAGGGCACCAAATAGGTGGACTTATGCGGGCGATTGGGCCTGGGGAGGCCCTTTGCGCCGGGGCGCTCACCCTCGCCGCATCCGCCCCCAGAGATCGGTTGCGCGGGCCGCCAGGCCCAGCGGCAGAAGCCGGTCGATCAGGGCCAGCGGCAGCTTGAGCATGCGCGGTCTCACCCCGCCGAGCGTGAGCGCGTACACCAGGGAGCGGGCCGCCTCGGCCGGCCTTCCGACGCCCGCCTCCAGGTTTGCGATGGCCGCGTAGATATCCGCCAGGACGGCCCGCCGCTCGCCTGGCCCTCCCGCGTCGGCGAAGTACTCCTCGGCGATCGCCAGCCACTCGCCGTAGAATCCCGCCGGCTGAGCGACCGTCTTCGAGGCGCCGTGCAGCCGGTAGGTCGCCAGTTCGGCCCGCGTCTGCCGCAACGGCGCCAGCCGGATCGCCCGCGCCCAGTAGTCGGTGTCCATGCTGTAGCGTCGCCTCAGGCTCAGTGGCCCCACCCGCCCCACCAACTCGCGCCGCAAAAAGACGGTAGGCTGCGCGGGTAGCTCCAGCCGCAACACCGCCAGCGGTGTGTAGGGCCGTCCCGCGATTCGCCCCAGTGGACGCCCCGCCTCGTCGATATAGCGCGCATCGCCGTACACGGCGCCTGCCTCTGGTGCACGCCGCAACGCCGCAACCTGCGTCGCCACCGCCCCCGGCAGGTAGGTGTCGTCCGCGTTCAGCCAGGCCAGTACCGCGCCACGGCAGCGGGCCCAGCCCTTGTTGATCGCATCGGACTGGCCGTGGTCGGGCTCACTCAGCCAGTGCAGCCGGGGATCGTCCTCGTGGCTCCGTAGCACGTCGAGGGTCTCGTCACGGCTCCCGCCGTCGATCACCCACAGCTCAAGGTTCGGGTAATCCTGCCCGAGGATGCTGGCGATCGTCGCGCCGATGTAGCGGCCCTGGTTAAGCGAGGGCGTAACGACGCTCACCAGCGGGAGCGATGGGTCACGCACGACGGGTGGGGGCAAAGGGCCGGTAGTTGCATAGGCGGCCCAGAGCGGGTACTCGGCGGCGAGCGAGGGAGGGGAGTTGCTCATATGCGGTAGCCGAAGTGGCGGAAGATCGGTCGCCAGAACCCCCGGCCGTGCCGGTCCCAGCCGTGGCAGCCGAAGGGCAGCGCGCCCCGGTTCAGCGCCAGGCAGGCAGCCGGCTCGGTCTCGAAGGCAAAGGCGAGCGCGCGCCGGTAGTCGGGGATGCGGAACGCAGGCCGGCGCCAGCGAACGTAGAGCGACCAGAAGTAGTCTTCGTTGATATCCCAGCGGCGGGCTTTGGCCCCGAGCAAGGCCAGGCTCTCCAGGTGGGCGCTCACATCGCGCAGCGAGAGGCCACCATTGCCCACGACATTGCGCAGGCCCCGCAGCCTCGGTCGGGCTAGCGGCCAGGTGCGGCAGATGTGCAGCATCACGCGGAGCAGGGAGCGGCCCACCCACGGCGCGCCCACGTAGTCATAGCCGGCCGCGCACCACTCGGCGAGCCGATCGGCGAAGACGAAGGCGTCCAGTTGGTAGATCAGCAGATGGCGGTAGGCCAGGAAGCGCTCGTAGAAGCGTGGGTCCAGCAGCAGCCGGTTGTAGCCCGCGATCCCGGCGAAGTAGCCCGGCGCGAAGCGCTCCACGCCCACTATTCGCCCCGTGGTATAAGCGCCCAGCGCCAGACCCTCCGGCGCCACCAGGACAATCGGGTGGCGCCCCAGGATCTCCAGGCAGCGCGCAAAGGCCACCGCCTCGTCTGGGGTGGGTGCGGGGCGGTAGACGGGGATCACCACGACGACGGAAGCGGGCCAGGCGTTCAGTTGGTTTGCCACGGGTCGGTTTGCGCCGGGCTACACATCGGAAGGCCAGTACTCACCCGACGCCGGCTACACATGCGGCGCGCCCCTGCCCGCGCGACCAAACCGCGCGGAGCGGCTCTCAGCGATACGCGAAGATATCGGCCTGAAACTCCATCCCCAGCAGATCGGGCCGGGCGACGAACGGCCTGGGCGCGGCGTAGGCCTCGTGGAGCTGGTAGCGGAACCCGGCACCCGCCAGGATGGCCAGCACGCGGTGCAATGTCTGGGGCTGCGCCACCGGCGCGTGATACTCAACGAACAGGCGCTCTACGCGATCCAGGCGGTCGGCGCAGTCTTCAAGCACCACCGTCTCCGCACCCTCAATATCAAGCTTCAGCATATCCACCGGCTGGGTCAGCATATCCCGCAGGCGCAGCGCCGGCACCTCGATCAGCGGGCCGCGATCGCCGGGGAGGGCGATACGGCCCGAGAAAGCGCCCTCGGCCCAGAAGCGCAGGGTGGTGGTGCTCGTCCAGACGGCCTGATTATAGAGCGCAACGTCGTGGAGCGCAAAGGCGCGCAGATTCGTCACGAGCAGAGCGAAGAGCGCTGGGTCGGGCTCGAAGGCGATGAGCCGGCAGCCTGGATAGCGCCGCTTGAAGAAGATACAGCTCAGGCCGATGTTGGCGCCGCAATCGATGATCAGCGGATCGGGCCGGGAGACGACAAAGTCGTAGCTACGCCGGTCGAAGATCGCCGCGACGCCCGCGAGGAAGCTGCCCGCGTCGGCGATCTGCACCCGCCGGTCGAAGAGTGTGGTGGTGGTGGGCCAGTGCCGGGGCAGCAGGCGCAGGCGCAGAGCCTCGGCTGCTCCGGGCCAGGGGCCGCCGCGCCGCGCCACGCCGGCGCCGATCGCGCGGGCAAGGCCCGAAAGCTGGCCCCTCATCGCGCCCTCCCCGCGAGCAAACGGCGCCGCAAGAGCAGGCGCAACCGGTTGCGGACACGCTGCATGGGCGAGAGCCGGAAGAAGTGCGTAAAGATATAGGCGTCGGCCCGGGCATCGCGCACCACAAAGGGCGGATGGACCAGCGGGAAGCGCATCGGCGCGGTGGGCATGTCGGCGTAGGGGCTATCGAAGGTGGTGTGGGTGGCCGCAGCGCCGTGGCCGATGTTGGCCACCAGGTTGAGGCGGGGCCGGATTACCAGGCCCCGCTGCAACCAGCAAGCGAGGAGCCAGCGCCGCCCCCAGTAGTTCGCCCGCCCGGCATACACATCCTCCAGGTGGGGCGTCCAGAAGCGGGCCTCCGCCTCGCTACCGAGCACATCGGCCAGCCAGCCGCCATCGCGGGCCGCGGGCCAGAGACGCATCTCGTGATCGTAGTGGCGCCAGGCGCGGCGCCAGGTGGCCCAGCCCCAGACGAGCATATAGTGCGAGAAGCTGTAACTGGCCGCGTCGCGGGCCCAGGGGACGATATTGACCCCACCGACCATCATGATGCGCTCGTCGTCGCGGTAGCGGGCCAGCAACTCCTCGCAGAAAGGGAAGAAGCTTGGGTGGGGCAGGCAATCGTCCTCAAGGATGATCGCAGTCTCCACCTGCTCGAAGACCTGGCTGATCCCGCTGGCCACGCGGTCGGCGAGGCCGCGATTCGTCGCGGCGTAGTCACGATGCACATCGCACGGCCAGTCTACCTGCTCCACCACGGCCCGGGCGGCTGCTACGAGCGCCACGTCGTCGGGCCGCTCGGCGCGAGGGCCGTCGGCGATGACGAAGAGCCGGTCCGGGCGGGCGCGCCGAATGGCCGCGAAGACCCGGGCAGTCTGCTCAGGCCGGTTGAAGATGATCAGAACGACGGGGGTAGCGAGGCCGGGCATAGGGTCCTTCTCCGCTAGGGGCCGGCCAGGGGCCTGGGCGCCGCAGGCCCGGCCGTTGGGGGTGTCGGCAGCCCGGCCAGCCGCAGGCACTCCACCACGGGCTCGCGGTTCAGCCGCCAGGAGAGCACCAGGTAGACGAGCGCGCCCACCGGCAGGGCGACGGCGAGGAGCGCCAGCGGCGGCAGGGCGGCGAGGAGCGCGCGCAGACCGAGGAGCGTGACGAGGAGCGCGGCGGCGCAGAGCGCCCCCGGCCCGACCGCCCGTAGCAGGTCCACTACGAGCAGGCCGATCAGCCGGAAGGGGAGCTTGAAGACCGGGTAGGCCAGCAGCAGCATCGACAGGGCGTAGGCCGTCGCCACACCGGTGATCCCGAAGGGAAGACCAAGCGCAAAGGCGGCCATCATCACCGCGCTCGATCCAACGCCCCAGGCCAGCATCAGATCGGTGCGGCCGCGGGCCTGGTAGATCAGCCCGGTGGCGTTGGTGAGCACCTGGAAAAGGCCCACGGGCGCGAGAATGACCAGCAGTGGCGCCACCGGCGCCCACTGCGAGCCAAGCACTGCTGCGACGAGTGGGTCGGCGAGTGCGCCAAGCCCCACGTAGACCGGCGCGGCCAGGAAGAAGAGCAGTGCGCTGAGCCGCAGGAAGATCTGGCCGAAGCGTGCCGCGTCGTCCACCTGGCTGAACACGGGGAAGAGCACCCGTGCGCCAACCTGGCCAAGCGTCTGGATCGGGTAGAACATGAGCCGGTAGGCCAGGGTGTAGAGCCCCAGGCTCGTGGGGCCGAGGAAGCGCCCGATGAGTAGGTAGTCGGCGTTGCGCGCAAAGTAGTTGACCAGATTGAAGCCCACCAGGCCGGTGCTGAAGCCACTCACCGCCGCCGCCGCGCCGCGATCGAAAACCAGGGCCGGCCGCCAGCGGCTCGCTAGCCAGGCCAGCGGCGTGGCCAGCGCGGTAGTCACGAGGCTTTGCGCCACCAGGCTCCACACGCCCGCGCCGGCCAGGGCGAGGGCCACGGCCACGCCCGCGCCGGCCAGGGAGGAGGCAAGCTCAACGCCAGCCAGCGCGCGGAAGGCTACCGCCCGCTGGAGGAGCGCCTGCGGCACCACGCCGAGACCGCCGAGCACAAAGCCCGGGGCAAGGGCCCGCAGTACGGGCGTGAGAGCTGGCTCGCGGTAGAAGGCGGCAGCAAGGGGCGCGCCGACGATCACCACGGCGGCACAGGCAAGCCCGGCCCCGAGGTTGATCCAGAAGATGGTCGAGAGCAGCGCCGGTGAGAGCTCGCGACGCTGTACCACGGCGGCGCCCGTGCCTGGATCGCGGAAGAGCTCCAGGAATCCGGTGACCGTCAGGGCCATGCTGATCAGCCCGAAGCCGGCTGGCCCCACCAGCCGTGAGAGCAGCAGCGTGGTCGTGATCAGCAGCGCCTGGCGCACAAACTGGCTCAGCGCCGACCAGCGCACCCCTCTCGTAGCCGCGCCACGCAGGTCGCTCATTGCCCTTCCCCGGCCCGCGCCGCCGCGATGATCGCCCAGAGCCGCGCCAGGGCCTCCCGCTGGTCGTAGCAGGCGGCGGCCCGAACGGCGGCCTGCCGCCCAAGTTGCCCGGCGAGCCCGGGCGATCCGGCGAGAGCGAGCATATGGACGGCCATCCCGGCAACGTCGCCCTCGTCAACGAGCAGGCCCGTCTCCCCTTCCACAACCACATCGACGATCCCGCCGTGGCGGGTGGCGATCACGGGCAAGCCGGCCGCAGCCGCCTCGAGGATAGCCACCGGGGTCCCCTCACTGTCGCCGTCGGAGGCCGTGATTGAGTGCTGAACAAAGGCGCGGACCGCGCGCATCAGGGCCGCCACCTCGCTGTGGGGGCGAGGCCCGACGAAGGAGACAACCCCGGCGAGGCCGAGCGCCGCTGCCTGCTGGCGGCAGAACGCCAGGAGCGGCCCATCGCCCACGAAGGTCAGGTGGGCGCCGGGGCAGGCAGCAGCCACCCGGGCGAAGGCGAGCAGAGTGAGGTGGGGGCCTTTCTTCTCGATCATGCGGCCGACGGCCAGGAAGTGGGGTGGGGCCGCCGCCGGATCGCCGGGGGTAAAGCGGCTGGGGTCGACGCCATAGGGCAGGTAGTGCAGTCGCTCCGGCAGCGCCCCGAGCGCCAGCAGTTGCCGCTCCATCGCCCGGGAGACGACCACGATCGCGGCTGCCTCGGCGAAAAGGCGCTGGTAGCCCGGCGCGAAGGCCGCCAGTGTGGGCCGCTGGTAGGCGTCCATGCCATGGAAGTGAACCACCAGGGGCACCCCGGCCCGCCTGCAGGCGGCAGCCACCTCGGCGCCGGTGGGGCCATACTCGGCCAGCACCGCCGCAAAGCGGCCCCGGCGCAGGTAGACCGCCAGCGCCATATCGGTGAACAGGCGGAGCGGGAGCCTCAGCGCGGCGGGGAGCCGGGCGAGATTGCGGCGGGCCAGGCCCAGCGGTGGTGGCAGGAAGGGGCGCCCATCGTCGCGGCGCTCGGGAAACCAGCCCCCATAGAGCGCGCGCACCGTTGCGGGGAGTTTCTCAACGTGGGCGCGGATGAAGCTCTCGGAATACACCCCGTCGTTGGGCTGGATCACGCAGAGCCGGGGGCCAGCCTGGGGCAGCAGCCATCCTGGCCGCGCCACACGCACGCCCAGGCGCAGCCGAACCAGCCGCTGCAGGGCGCCCACCGGTGGGCGGCGGAGCGGGGACGGGGCGGGCCTGCGCGCCGGCCCACCCGGCAGCGTGATCGCTGCGTGGAGGTAGTCGCCGGGGTGCCAGATCGGCACCTCGCGGTAATCAAGCAGCGTACCGCCCACCTCCGCAGCGAGGCGCTCCAGGTCGGCCGGGGTGACGTCCTCGTCCACAGGCTGCAGACCGGCCGGGCGCTCCTCGCGTAGCCAGCGCTGGTGAGCGGGCGTGGGGCAGCTAAGGACAAGCCGTCCACCGGGGGCGAGGGCCCGGCGGAGCAACTCGTGGAGGCGCGGGCGCTCGGCCAGAGGCACGTGCTCATACAGATCAAGGAGCACGATCGCGTCGTAGTGGCGCTCGGGCAACGGCCAGGCGCCCACGTCGGCAGCCAGAAAGCGCAGGCCGGGGCGGCTGAAGAGGCGGGTGGCTACAGCTACATTGCGCGGGCTGAGGTCCACGCCGAGCACCTCGGCCCGTGGGAACCGGCGGCGGAGCATGTGCGAGGACCAGCCGATGCCGCAGCCGAGATCAAGGATGGCGCGGGCGCCAGACGGGGTGGCGGCGAGCGCGTAGGCTACTGCGGCATCGGCGCGCGGGTTGCCATAGACCATATCCGCCAGCAGCCGACCTGTGAAATCATCGTAGAAGGGGCGAGCCGCTGGCGGGGCGCTCATGCCAGACCCTTCGCGAGGTGGTGGGAACCCGGTTCCTGGGCGTAAATGATTATCAGTAGTGCCGGGTGGTGTTCAACCCGACCATACAACCCGCAATGGAAATGATCATGCCCGTAAGTGTTTCCAGATTGTCGAGATGGTATTTGCATCATGGGCGTACGCTCGGCAACGCGGCTATTGTAGCAGCGACAACGAGCCCATGCAACGCCAGGGGCTGGCCCTCAACCCGGGGCGGCACGAGCGATGCCAGACTGCGAAGGCGACCCTCCAGCGGAGCGCCCTGAGACGGCTCCGTCCTACCGGTGCAGGGGGGAGGGGGCTATTGTGGCAGATCTGCCGTCCCCTGGCCGAACGCCGGGACAGCCGCCAGGCGTGTGGGCCGCCCAGAGCCGCGTCGTGCCTTGCCTTGACACACCCCGGCGCCGGTGGTACGGTGCAGATCCAGCGACGAGTCGAGAGACGCGATCACGATGATCCAACAGCTTCGGGCCGTACCCGTACTACTCACACAGCCAGTGCGGCTGTTGCGGTCCTACCCGCGCGCGGCCCTGATGGCCGATCTGCTTGCGGGCATCACTGTGGGCCTGGTGTTGCTGCCCCAGGCCCTGGCCTTCTCCCTGCTGGCCGGACTACCGCCAGCCATGGGCCTCTACGCGGCAGTGGTAGCCGCCATCTGCGGGGCACTCTGGGGCTCCTCCAGCCACCTGCACACCGGCCCGACCAACACGGCCTCGATCATCACCCTCTCAGTGCTCCTCCCGATCGCGGCCCCCGGCTCCCCCGAGTTTATCGCGGCAGCCGGCCTGATCGCCGTTCTGGCCGGCGGCATCCGCCTGATCATGGGCCTGGCACGCCTGGGCCTGCTGGTCAACTTCGTCTCCGACTCGGTGGCGGTGGGCTTCACTGCGGGCGCCGGCGTTCTGATTATGTCGAATCAGATTGAGCCGCTGCTAGGCATCGATCTCCCCCCAAGCGACGGGCTCATCGAGACGGTGGTAGGTGCGGCGCGGCAGATCGACGGGACCCACCTGCCCTCGCTGGCTCTCGGTGTTGCCACGATCGTCCTGATCGCGCTCTGGCCCCGGATCACGCGCCGGGTGCCCGCCGTGCTCGTCGGTGTGTCGCTGGCGAGCCTGGGGGCCTACCTGCTCGATCTCGAAGGCCAGGGGGTAGCGGTGCTTGGCCCGCTGCCCGCCGGACTCCCACCGCTGGCACGGCTCCCGCTCTTCGACCTCGAACTGATCGGCCAGCTAGCGAATGGTGCGCTGGCCCTGGCGATCATCGGCCTGGTGGAAGCCGTGGCCATCGCCCGGGCGGTGGCCGGCTACTCCCGCCAGCGGCTCGACAGCAACCAGGAGTTCGTGGGCCAGGGTATTGCCAACATCGCCGCGGGCCTCTTCAGCGGCTACCCCTGCTCGGGCTCCTTCAATCGCTCCGCCCTCAGCTACCAGTCGGGCGCGCGAACGGCCATGGCCAACGTCTTCTCAGGGATCTTCGTGCTGGGGGCCACCTTCGCCCTCGCCCCGCTGATCGCCCACCTGCCGCGACCCGTGCTGGCCGGCGCCCTCGCAATCACCGCCTGGAGCATGGTCGATAGGCGCACGATCGGGCGGTTCTGGCGCAGCGCCCCGGGCGACGCCGCGATCATGATCGTCACACTGGTAGCCACACTGCTACTGCCCCTGCAATTCGCCATCCTGATCGGAGTGCTGATGTCGCTCGGCTACTACCTGCTGCGCACCAGCACCCCGCGTGTGGTCGCCGTGCTGCCCGACAGCGCCTTCCGCCACTGGGGCTTCCACCCCGAACGCCCGCAGTGCCCGCAACTCGCGGTCGTAGACATTCTCGGCGACATCTACTTCGGCGCCGTCAACCATGTCGAGGAGTCGATCCAGGACATCCTGGCGGCCACACCGGGCCAGCGCTTTGTACTCCTGCGCATGCATAGCGTCCAGCAACTCGACATCAGCGGCATCCGCATGCTGGAGGGGCTGCTGCGGCAGCTGCGCGAGCGCGGCGGCGACCTGTACTTCGTGCGGGTGCGCGAACCGGTGCTGGCGCGGATGCGGGCCTCGGGCTTCATCGAGCAGCTCGGGCCGGGCCACCTCCTCGATGAGGACACCGCGATCGATACGCTCTTCTACCGGGTGATCGACCCGGCAGTGTGCATCTATGAGTGCGAGCGGCGAGCCTTCCGGGAGTGCCACAGCCTGCCCAAGCGCACCCTGCCCAATGGCGGCGCGCCGGCCATCCCGCTGCTGCCCCTCGGCGCCCGGCCTGTGCCCACGGTGGAGCCTCGCGCCCTCTGGGAAGAGCTCAAGAGCAACACGCCGCCGCTGGTCGTCGACGTGCGCGAGCCACGCGAATTCCGCCAGGGCCACATCCCCGGCGCGCTACTGCTGCCATTGCCGCAACTGGTGGGCGCGCCGGCCGACCTGCCACGGGACCGGCCGATCGTGCTCGCCTGCCGCAGCGGCCGGCGTAGCGCCCGCGCCGCCGCCGTACTGGCCAACCAGGGCTACGAGCACCTCCGCGTCCTGCGCGGCGGGATGATCCAGTGGGAGGGCGCCAACCTGCTCACAGCCGTGGAGGTCTAGCCTATGAGCGACATCCGCCTGAACCGCAATACCGGCCTGGACCTTGTGCGCACAACTGAGGCGGCCGCCCTGGCGGCGGCCCGCTGGATGGGCCTGGGGCTGCGCCAGGAGGCCGACGCCGCTGCCAGCGCGGCGATGGCCCGGGCCCTCGACACCCTGGAGCTTGATGGCCTGATCGTGATCGGCGAAGAGCCCCGCCGGGGCCAGCTCGTAGCCCTGCCCGGCGGGCGCGCGGTGGGCACGGGTCGCGGCACACCGGTCGACGTCGTGGTGGACGCCATCGACGGCCGGCGCCTGCTGGCCCAGGGCCGCCCCGGCGCCGTGGCGGTGGCCGCCGTGGCCTCGCGGGGCGCCATGTGGGCGCCCGCCACCGCCGCGTACATGGAGAAGCTGGTGGTGGATCGCCACGTTGCCCCCCACCTGGTGCCCGAATGCCTCGATGCGCCCGCCGCCTGGACCCTCGGACTGATCGCGCGCAGCAAGGGTAAGGCCGTGCGCGACCTGGTGATCTTCGTGCTCGAGCGGCCACGCCACAAAGATCTGATCGACGAGATTCGCGCAGCCGGCGCCCGCGTGATGCTCGCCGACGACGGCGATGTGTCTGGCGCCATCCTCGCGGCGATGCCCGATGGCCCGGTGGACGCTCTCATGGGCATCGGCGGCGCGGCCGAGGGGGTCATTGCCGCTTGCGGGGTCAAGGCCCTCGGGGGCGGTATGCTCGCCCGGCTCGCTCCACAGAGCGATGAGGAGCGGCGCGCCGCCATTGCGGCCGGCTTCGACCTGCGCCAGATCCTCGCCCTTGAGGATCTCGTCGCGGGCGAGCAGATTTTTTTCGTTGTCACCGGTATCACCGACGGTCTGCTCCTCAAGGGCGTGCATTACCAGGGCGACCGTGCGAGCACGAACTCGCTCATCCTGCGTAGCGAGACGCGCACGCGCCGCGTGATCTTCGCCGAGCATCTGCTGGAGCCGGGCGGCCCCGGCTAGTGGGGCCCCACGATGTTTTTGCAAGATCGCGATCCCGTGGCGATGCCCCGGTGGCCCGGCGTGGCCCGGTGAGACGCCCCGGTGGCATGGTGAGACGCCCCGGTGGGGCGCCCCCCACACCAGGGGGGACCCATGGCCAGCTTGTGGCACGGCCCGGGCTGTGGTAGAGTGTGGGCGGCTGTCGGCGGATGGGGAGGGTTTTCGATGCGCTTGTGCTCCGCCCCGCTTGTGCTCGTGCTTGGGCTGCTTCTCGCCGCCTGCGGCCGGTCTGCCGCCGTGGAGCCCACCGGTGCCACGGCTCCACCGCCGCCAACCCTCGCCCCGGCTACGCCGCCGCCTACCATCGCCCCGGCCGCAACGGATCGAGTGGCGACGAGCGGTGGCCTCTACACCGGTATCCCCCAGGGCCGCACTCCCGAGGGCTACGCCTACCTCGGCGCCCCCGACGCGCCGGTGACCCTGGTGATGTACTCCGACTTTCTCTGAACGGCCTGCGCGCTCCACGTGCTGGAGACAGAGCCACTGATCATCGAGCAGTACATCAGGCCCGGAAAGGTTCGCCTTGTCTACCGCCACCTCCAGCAGCTGGGTGAACGTTCGGAGCTCCTCTCCGAGGCTTCGGAGTGTGCGGCTGATCAGGGCCGCTTCTGGGAGATGCGGGCTGCCATCTATGGGCGCTACAACCAGCTCTTTACGAACACTGCCGAGCAAGTGGTGGCTGCCGCTACGGAGGCAGAAGCCAACCCTGAGGCCCTCCAGGCCTGCCTCGACGCCGCCACCCACGAGGCTGCCGTGCGCGCCGACTATGAGGCCGCAACCGCCGAGGGCGTGCGCTCCCGCCCGGTCTTCCGCATCGGCGAGCGCACTATCATTGGTGGCCAGCCCTTCGCGGTCTTCCAGGGTTTCCTCGACGAGGCCCTCGGCAACTCCTAGAGCCTTTGCCGAAGAGGTTGAGCCATCGACAGTGGTGGAAGTGTGTCAGGATGCCATCCGCTTGCGATTCCTGGTCCTCGGTTGCGGGGTCCGGGTTCTCGCCCTAACGTGGGCACGTAGCCGGCTTCCACGCCCCACGCCTGAACTATGATCTCACGTCGCAGCCTCGCTCTGCCGCTCTACCTGATCGCCGCCTGCGGCACCCTGATCATCCTGCTGATGGTCGGCGCGCTACCAGCTCCAACCCTCATCGCCCAGGTGTCGGTCTGCCCCGACCCGGCATACCCCAACCTCAGCTACGACAACTGCAAGCGCACACAGCAGGCCGGCACTAGCAGCCCGGCACCAACCAGTACGAGCGGCAGTTCCAGCGGCAACCAGCCCCCGCCCGTCGTCAATACGGCAACGCCTACGGCCACCCGCACCGTGACCGCCACGACCGCGACCCAGGCCCCCTCCGCGACGCTGGCGGCCAGCGCCACTCCCACCGCCACGCGGGACCCGGCGTCCATCCCGCCGACGCCGACATCCGGGAGCTTGCTGCCAGCAGACGTCGAGACACTGGCCTGTGTGCCCGGCGAGACACTCACTCTCGTGGGCGAGGCGCGGCCAGGCACGGCACTGCTCGCCTACTTTGACGACCGGCCCGTGGGTGGGGGCTTCGCCCGGACCGATGGACGCTTCAGGATCGAGCTCCTGATCGGCCCCGAACGCCCCGGTCAGTACCTCGTAGAGGTACGCGAACGCGGCAGCAGTGAGCTCGCCCTGCAACTGGGCTGCGCGGTACCGGCCTTCACTCCTACGCCAACACCATTCATCGTGCCCTGAGCCAGTGCCCTCGCCCCTCGGCTATTCGGGGTCCCCCTCCCCAGCGGCGTTCAGATCGAGAATGCCGTTGGGATTTGAAGGATCGAGCACAACGAAATGGCGGGCTGCGCGCAGCTCAATCAGCGTCTGCGCTGCCTGCTCAGTCGCGCGGAGAATGCGTTCGAGGCCGGCCCGGACCTCGGGATCATCGATCTCCTCGTGGAGCAGTTGGGTCTCACCCATAATCACAGTGAGATGCTGGCTGATATGGTGGGCGGCAGCGCGAGCGGTGGCGCGCATGGCCTCCTCGTGGGCCCGCAGCCGCTCGATCTCCCGGGCCGAGCGGCGGAGCTGGAAGTGCTCGACGGCACGCTGCACTGCGGCACGCAGCAGGTCGTTGTTGATCGGCTTGATGAGAAAGTCGAAGGCGCCGAGGCGCAGCGCCTCCACCACGGTCGATAGCGAGTCGCTGCCGGTGGTCACAATCACCAGCGGTGGCTCAGGCGTGGCGTTAAGCGTCTCGATGAGCTCGAAGCCGCTTCCGTCGGGAAGACCAACGTCGAGCAGCACCACGGAAGGTCGCTCACGCAGAAGCTGCATGCGGGCCTCGGCCACGCTGCGGGCAGCGATCACGGCGAGCCCATCACGCCGTAACAGGGCGCTCAGCGAGAGCTGCAGCACCACATCGTCCTCGACCACAAGCAGCTGCTCTTGCATAGTTGCTCCTTTTGCGGGTGCAGCTCGCGCCGTACGATGGGCTCAGCCGGTTATGGGTTGGCAGACGGGGCACAGGAAGGTACTACGCTGTCCGACGATGATCCGCTCGATCGGGGTGCCACAGCGCTGGCAGGGCATACCAGCGCGATCGTAGACGAGGAAATGCTCCTGGTTCTGGCCCTGGCGCCCGTAGCCGTTGCGGTAGTTGCGCAGCGAGCTCCCTTCGTGGGCGATCGCGGTGGCGAGCACCTGGCGGATGGCGCCGTGGAGCGCAACGATCGCGCCAGTATTGAGCGACGCGGCCGGCGTAAGCGGGTGGATGCGGGCGAGCCAGAGAGCCTCGCTGGCGTAGATGTTGCCCATCCCGGCGATCGTGCGCTGATCGAGGAGCAGCGGTTTGATGCGGGTGCGCCGCCCGGCTAATGCGCGTGCCAGCGCCTCGGCGGTGAAGCGCTCATCCAGGGGCTCCGGCCCGTGCGCCGCGTCCAGGGCAGCCAGCCCCGCCGCATCGAGCAGGCGCACACGCCCGAACTTGCGCTCATCATCGAAGAAGATCCGCCGGCCGTCGTCCAGACGCAGCACCAGATGCACGTGGTGGCGAGCCGGCTCAGCGGCATCGTGAACGGTCAGGCGGCCCGACATCCGCAGGTGGATGGCGAGCGTCCAGCCGCCCTCAAGCTCGATCAGCAGCCACTTGGAGCGCCGGCGTACGGCGAGGATGCGCCGCCCGACGATCAGCTCGCGGAACAGCGGGGCCGGGGGCGTCTCAACCATGCGCTCCCAGTCCAGGCGCTCGACACCTACGATCGTCCGGCCAACGACCTGGGGGGCCAGCGAGCGGGCAGCAGTCTCTACTTCGGGAAGCTCTGGCATGATTAGGCTTCAGGAGCCAGGAGCCTCAGGATGAGTGGCGCACCGGTGAGGTGTACGAGCCGAGGCGTGGCACGCAGGCAGCGACGGTAGCCTCGCCTTTACTCACGCCACTCGGCCTCGCCGTCGGCCCAGTGCTCCTGCTTCCAGATCGGCGCAATCTCTTTGATCCGGTCCATCACATAGGCTGCCGCCGCAAAGGCCTCGTGGCGGTGGGGCGCGGCCACGACGACGAGCACCGCCGTCTCGCCGATCGCCAGGCGCCCAACCCGATGGTGCACGGCCACGCGCCCGATCGGCCAGCGCGCCCGGGCCTCCTCGGCGATCTGCGCCAGCACCGGGCCAGCCATCTCGGCGTAGGCTTCGTAGCTGAGGAAGGCCGTAGGCCGGCCACCGAAATGGTTACGGGCCACGCCGGCAAAGGTGACCACGGCACCGTCGCCTGGTGTCTGCACATAGGCCACCAGGGGCGCCGGGTCGAGCGGGCGATCGGTGATCTCAAAGGGTCGAAAGTCGCTCATTGCTTGTAGCTCCGGAGCGTATTAGACGCCGCCGCTCACGGGGGGGATGAAGGCCACCTCGTCGCCATCGTGCAGGGTCGTCGCGGGGCTGGCGAACTCCTGGTTGACGGCGAAGAGCAGCCGGCCGCTATAGCCGGCCAGCCGTGGGTGACGCTCAACGAGCAGGCCCCACAGGTCGCCGACAGTCGCCCCGGGCTCCAGGGCCATCTGCTGCTCGGCCTGCCCGACGATGTCGCGGTGGCCGGCGAAGTAGCGCACCCGCACGCTGATCATCCGTCCCCTCCTTCATCACGGAGCTCGGCGGGCCCGGCGCCGGTGGGCCGGAGTGCCTCGGGCTCGGCTGTACGCCAGAACGCGCTGAAACGGCGCGGCGCCGCTCCGCGCCAGGCCACCAGCGGCTGCGGCTCATGCACCACCACAGGCATGCGCGCGCGCAGCGCATCGAGGCGACTGCGGAAACCGGGCGCTACGCTGGCCGTGACGTGCACAGCCGTAGCGCCACGGGCCACGGCAAATGCCCACACCTCAGCCACCACGTCACCGCGATGGATCTCTCCGTCCCGCCCCTCGATCGCCTCAAGCGCGCACTCGTAGAGGAAGAACAGCCGCTTGAAGCTCAGGCCCACCCGGGCGAGGAAGCCTTCGTCGAAGACGAAGATTGCCGGCGCGCCGGGGTTCGCCACGAGGGCAGGGTCGGCGGGGCTCAAACTGTCGCCATGGAGCCAGACGATCGTGCGCATCAGGGTGCGGGCCAGGCCCACAGGCGGCCCGGGATAAGGCTCAGCGCCGGGGGCCCTGCTCAAGAACTTCAAGCGGGACGCCGAAGAGGCGCTGCGCCAGCTGCTCGTAGCTCGCGTCGAAGGGGCAAGCACCCCCTGCGGCCGGACAACGCCGGCAGAACGCACCGCCGCTAAAGCGCTCGACATTCTGCCGATTGAAGAAATACGGCTTGTGGCTGAAGGTTCCACCCACCCACTGCCACGACAGGCTATTGGAGGCCGGGTCGCCGTCGAGCAGATGGCGGTAGAAGAGCCGGGCGCCAGCGCGCCAATCGACGCGGCGCCAGTGTTGCAGATAGGCCGCCACCCACATGCGGGCGTGGTTGTGCATGTAGCCGTCACGGTAGAGCTCGCCCAGCGACTCATCGATGCATGCCAGGCCCGTCGCGGCAGCCACGACATCGTCGGGGACCTCGCGGACAGGGGGCTCGGCGGTGGTCGGGAGCTTGCGCGGCTCGATCGGCTCGTGCACTCGGGAACCGAGGCTGGCGTAGACGAGCTGCCAGAAAGCGCGCCACCCTAACTCGTTGACGAACTTCTCGACTCCTGGGCCCCGCCCGAAGCGGGCAAGCAGATAGTCCCGCACCTCGGCGAGCCCGAGCACCCCGTGGCGAATGTAGGGCGAGAGGGCCGAGACGCCACGACGGACGACATCGTTGCGCGTCCGGGCGTAGTCGCGTGGGTCGAAGGCGGCGAGGCGGGCCAGCGCCGCGCGCCGGCCGCCCGGGGCTGGCGCTGGCTCGGCGGGCCCGCGAAAAAGGCCCCCCAGGGCCTCGGCGAGGTACGCCACCCGCGCCGCGCGGCTTGTCAGATCGGTACGGAGCTTCATGAGCTAGCAGGCGGTAAGGCGCACACGCAACAACCCTCTGGAGCCGGCAGCCGAGGCGCGGCCCGGGCTCAGTCGCCCGGGGCGAGCCGCCGGGCCGCCCGGCGCTCCATCAGCCACCAGCACAGCCGACGGTGCTGCCGCGAGATCTCCTGGGCGGATCGCCGCGCGAGGCGGCCGAGAGCCCCGATGATGGGTGTGGGCAGCGCGGCCCAGCGGTTAAGCAGCAGCTTGATATGCACACGGCTCCAGCGCACCACGCGGTTGCGCGGGCCGACGAGCGCCAGCCCGATCACCAGGAAGATCAGGCCGTTCACGATCGGCATCGGCATCCCGATCAGGCCAATGACGATCAGCGTCCAGCCTAGCACCGGCTTCAGCACAAACCACGTACCGAGCGCTACGGCCCGCAACAGTGTCAGCAGCAGGGTGAACCACATAGCGAACGCGCCGATGCCTTGCGTCAGCGTCTCAAGACAAAGATGGGCCGCACCATGGCGGCCATTACGAGTATACCATAGGTCGTAGACGGGGGGTAGGGGCGTTGCAATGGCTTCAGAACTCTCCGCCCGGCGGCCGTACCCGCTCCAGCAGCACAAAGCCGAGGGCGGTGGTGAGCATCAGGATGGTGCTGAGAGCCAGCGCCTGGCCGTAATTGAGCGCGCCGGGCTGCCCAAGAAAGCGGAAGATCATCACCGGCAGGGTGGGCTGGTCGGGCCGGGTGAGCAACAGGGTGGCGCCGAACTCGCCGAGCGAGACGGTGAAGGCGAAGATCGCGCCGACGGCGAGAGCGGGCGCGATCTGCGGCAACTCCACCCGCAGCCAGGCCTGCAGCGGGGTCGCGCCGAGCATCGCGGCTGCCTCGCGCTGGCGCGGCGAGCGGGCGCGCAATGCCGGCAGCAGCGCCCGCACCACAAAGGGGAGGGCCACCAGGCTGTGGAGCAGCGGGAGCAGCCACGGCGAGGTGCGCAGCCATCCCAGGCCCGGCGTGCTCAACGCCACCAGGTAGCCGAGGCCCAGGGTGGCCGCCGAGGTGCCCAGCGGGAGCATGAAGAGCGCATCCAGCACGGCCACACGCGCCATAGGCCACGCGCTACGCCGCCGGTCTCGTCCGCCTTGACCGTTGTGGCTGTTCCAGCTCTGCTGCTCTGGCGCGTGGGCCTGCTGCGAGCCTGGCGCAGCCAGAAGGTAGGCCGCCGGCACCCCCACCAGCAACGCGATCACCATCGTTGTGCTGGCGATGCGCAGCGAGTTTGCGAGGGCGGCCGTGGGAGGCACAAAGAAGGCCGAGCCGGTGCGGTTCTCGCCGAGGGCGGTGTAGTAGGCCAGGGTGAGAGGGCCACCTTCCCCGGGAGGCCCGATCAGCGAGCGGAGGGCGAGGGCCAGGAGCGGACCACCGAGGAGCAGGAGGATGAGCAGGGCATTGGCGCCAACCAGCAGGCGCGCCACGCCACGGGGACGGCGGGCAACAGCCGAGCGCGGCTGGAGCTCTAACGGTATGGCGCTGCGGGCCGCCAGCCGCGTGTAGGCCAGGCTCAGCAGCAACGTACAGACGATCTGCACCATGGCCAGTGTCGCGGCGACATCGAGCCGCAGCAACTGGGCCGTCTGGCGGTAGATCTCGACCTCGAGCGTAGCCATGCGCGGGCCGCCGAGGATGACAATCACGCCGAAGCTCGTGAAGGTGAAGATGAAGATCAGCAGCGCCGCAGCCCCGACGGCGGGCAGCAGCAAGGGGAGCGTTACGTGCAGCAGGGTGCGCACGCGCGAGGCGCCCAGCATCGCCGCCGCCTGCTCCAGACGTGGGTCGAGGCTGGCCCAGAAGCCGCCCACGAGTCGCAGCACCACGGTGTAGTTGTAGAACACGTGAGCGAGTAGTACAAGCCAGAGGCCTCCTACCCGGAGCGGCGCCACGGGCAGGCCGGCGGCGGCCAGTGCCTGGCTGAGCAGCCCGCGAGGCCCCAGCAGCGCCCCGAAGGCCACCGCCACCACCACCGTGGGCATCACGAAGGGCACCCCGGCAACGGCCTGTAACAGACCCTTGCCGGGGAAGCTGTAGCGAGCGAAGATGTACGCCCCGGGCAGACCAACGGCCAGCGTGAGTAGCGTGGAGAGGGTCGCCTGGACGAAGGTAAAGCCCACCACCCCCAGGTAGTAGGGGGCGCCAAGGGCGCGGAGCGGCCCCGCGTAGCCCCCGGCGAAGCTCAGCCGCAGGATGGCGAGCAGTGGGTAGAAGAAGCAGAGGGCCAGGTAGAGCAAGGGTAGGGCCGCCAGAAGGCGGCCCACCACCAGGAGCCCCGCCCTCACCTGAGCACGATCTCCGTCCACTCCTCGATCCACGCCTCGCGGCCCTGCTCGATCTGCTCAGGCGTGATCGCGGCGGGTTCCGCAGGTACTTCAGCAAACTGCGTGAACAGATCGGGCAGCGGCGCCTCCGGGTTGGCGGGGTAGACGAACATCTGCAGCGGAATATCAGCCTGGAACTCGGGCTGCAGCATAAAGTCCACAAACTGGCGGGCCAGCGCTTCGTTCTGGGTGCCCTTGAGGATGCCCACAAACTCAATCTGTTTGAAGCTGCCGCCGGGCACCAGCAGGTTGCCCGTGGGCGGTTCACTGAGCCGGCCCTCGCTGAAGTAGACCTCGGCCGCCGGGCTGGTGGCGTAGCTCACCACCAGGGGATAGGGGCCTTCGCCGCTGCTCCCGCTGAACTGCGTGTAGTAGGCGTCGCTCCAGTCCTGGCTGACGTAAACCTCGTTGGTCCGCAGATCGCGCCAGTAGTCCTGCCAGCTGTAGTCGCCGTCCTCGCCGAAGTGGGCGATCGTGGCCAGAAGAAAGGCGAGGCCGGGCGAAGAGGTGGCCGGGTTCTGCACCACGAGTTGCCCGCGCCACTCGGGCCCGGCAAGCTCCTCCAGGCTTGCCGGTGGGGTGCGGCCATCGGCGGCCAGGGCCTCCCGGTCGTAGTTGATCACCACGTAGCCATAGTCTACGGGAAGCAGCCGGTTGCTCGGGTCTAGCTGAAGCTCAGCCGGAATGGCGGCGAGGTAAGGTGAGGCGTAGGGCACGAAGATGTCGGCTGCGAGGGCCCGGCTCAGAAAGGTGTTATCGACGCCGTAGAGCACATCGGCCAGGGGCGCGCTGGCGCTGAGGATGGCCTGGTTGAGCGCGCTGCCAGTATCGCCGGCCTTGAGGAACTCCACCTCGGCGCCAGTGGCGGCGGTGAAGGCCGCGAGCACTTCCGCGCTCACGTTGAAGCTGTCGTGGCTCATGACAACCAGGCGGCCCGGCCCGTCGGCGGGGGTAGCGGCGGGCACGATGCTCGCGGCGGGCGAAACGACTGGTGGGGGGGTGGGGCGGCTGGCGGCCGGCTGGCCACAGGCAACCATAAGCAGGGCCAGGGCGAACAGCAGAGCAGAGCGGCGCATCGAAGCTCCTTTCCAGTAGGTGCGCTGGAGCGCCGGCGCCCATAGCGAAGGCCGCCGACCCTGCGATAGGATCGGCGGCCACGGTGGCGACTGGCGCTTCCCTACGCTGGCATAACCCAGGTCAGGTTCCACGGGTCAGCGGCATCGGTGGGGCCGCAATCTCAGCCGGGCTCTCCCGGCACCCCGAGCAGAATGCAGTTGTGAAATCTATGGTAGCACGGTGGCCCCGGATCGTCAACGCGGGGCGGGTGTGCCGCGTGGGACGCCGTGCCCCCACGGAGGCTTGCCCACCGACCATAGAGCGTGTCGTTCCCGCGAAAGCGGGAACCCAGCGAAAGCGGGAACCCAGCGCACACGGGAACCCAGCCCCCCGCCGGCGCGGGGGTGAGAGCTGCGCGCACCAGGCCGATCCTAACCAACAGAACTCTTACACTCGCGCCCATACAGCCGAAAAGCCGTGTGCTATACTACCAGTGTCTGTCGGCCGCCGGGCAAGCACACCGGCGGTGCGGCGCGGTGGAGCAACGATGCACCACCGTGGCGCCCATGGGGCCGGCAGCCAGACCACAAGTGAGGGAACGTCCCATGAGACTCGAGCGCTTTACCGAGAAGGCGCAGGACGCGTTCCAGGCGGCGCAGGAGATTATGCAGGAGCAGCACCACACCCAGCTGGATGTGGAGCATGTTTTTCTGGCGATGTTGCGCCAGCGCGACGGCCTGGCCGCCCGTGCCCTCGCCCGTTTAAATGTGGACCCAGAGACGGTATCCCAGCGCGTCGAGCGCGAGCTCGAGAAGTCGCCGAAGGTCTACGGCCAGTACGGCTTTGGGAACCAGGTTTATGTTACCCCGCGCACCCAGCGCCTCGTCAAGCGGGCGGAGGAGGAGGCGAACCGCCTCGGTGACCAGTACGTAGGGATCGATCACCTGTTGATCGCCCTGAGCGGCGAGCGCGAGGGCGCCTCGGCCCGCATCCTCAATAGCTTCGCGATCGACCAGGAGCGGATCTATCAGGCACTCATGGAGATCCGTGGCTCGCAGCGCTCCGACGACCCAGGCGCGGAGAGCCGCTACGAGATCCTTGAGAAGTACAGCACGGACCTGACGCAGCTCGCCAAGGAGGGCCGGCTCGACCCGGTGATCGGTCGGGAGGCCGAGATCACCCGCGTGATCCGCATCCTCTCGCGGCGCACCAAGAATAACCCGGTGCTCGTCGGCGAGACGGGCGTGGGCAAGACGGCGATCGCCGAGGGCCTGGCCCAGCGCCTGGTGAGCGGCGACGTGCCGCCCACCCTGCGCGACCGAAAGCTGCTCGCCCTGGATCTGGCGGGCATGGTCGCGGGCTCGAAGTTCCGCGGCGAGTTCGAGGAGCGCCTTAAGGCGGTGATGGACGAGGTACGCAACGCCAAGGGTCGGGTGATCCTCTTCATCGATGAGCTCCATACGGTTGTCGGTGCGGGCGCTGCCGCCGGCTCGATCGACGCGAGCAATATGCTCAAGCCGGCCCTCAGCCGGGGCGAGATCCAGGTGGTCGGCGCTACGACGATCGACGAGTACCGCAAGCATATCGAGAAGGACGCCGCGCTCGAACGCCGCTTCAGCCCGGTCTTCGTTGAAGAGCCCGATATCGCAACGACGGTGGAGATGCTGCGGGGTCTGCGCCGACGCTACGAGGAGCACCACCAGCTCACGATCAGCGACGAGGCGATCACGGCGGCAGCAACCCTTTCGAGCCGCTACATCAACGATCGCTTCCTGCCCGATAAGGCGATCGACCTGATCGATGAGGCCTCGGCCAAGCTCCGTATCGACATCTTTGCCATGCCCCAGGGCCTGAAAGAGAAGGAGGCCGAGCTGCGGCGGCTCCAGCAGGAGGAGGAAGAGGCCGGCGCCCGTCGCGAGTACGAGCGCGCCGCTCTGCTACGCTCCCGCTTCCTGGCCTTGCAGAGCGAGTTCGAAGCCGAGCGCTCCGCCTGGCTGACCGCCGCCAACCTCGACGAAGTGGTCGACGATGAGGATGTCGCTCAGATCGTCTCTAGCTGGACGGGCGTGCCCGTGAGCCGGATGCTCGAAACGGAGCGCGAGAAGCTCGTCCATATGGAAGAGCGCCTCCACGAGCGGGTGATCGGCCAGCACGAGGCGATCGTCGCCCTCTCCGACGCCATCCGCCGCGCTCGCAGTGGCCTGCGCGACCCGCGCCGCCCGATCGGCAGCTTCATCTTCGTGGGCCCCACTGGCGTCGGCAAGACCGAGCTGGCCAAGGCTCTGGCCGAGTTCATGTTCGACAGCGAAGAGGCGATGACCCGCGTCGATATGAGCGAGTTCCAGGAGCGCCATACCGTCAGCCGGCTGATCGGTGCCCCGCCCGGCTACGTCGGCTACGACGAGGGCGGCCAGCTCACCGAGAGCATCCGCCGCCGGCCCTACCAGGTGGTGCTCTTCGATGAGATCGAGAAGGCCCACCCCGATGTCTTCAACGCCTTGCTCCAGGTGCTCGACGATGGCCGCCTCACCGATGGCCAGGGGCACACGGTGGACTTCCGGAACGCCGTGATTATAATGACCAGCAACGCCGGCACCGAGCACCTCCAGGGCGGTGGGATCGGCTTCTCCGCTGGCGGCAAGGGCCCCCGCCAGATCGACCTGCGCGAGGCCCGCAAGAAGGTGGACGATGCCCTGAAGCAGGCCTTCCGGCCCGAGTTCCTCAACCGCATCGACGACATTATCCTCTTCCACCCCCTGTCGATGGAGGATCTTACCCGGATCGTGGATTTGCAGGTGGCCGAACTGGTGGCCCGCCTGCACGACCAGCGGATTGCCCTGACGCTGACCCAGGCCGCCAAGGAGCACCTCGCTACCGAGGGCTTCAACCCGGTGTACGGCGCTCGCCCTCTGCGGCGCACCGTGCAGCGCCTGCTCGAAACGCCGATCTCCCGCGAACTGCTGCGCGGTGGCTTTAAGGAGGGCGATACCATCCAGGTGGATCTGGAGGACGGCCAGCTCGTGCTCCATCGCGGTGGCCTCTTGGAGATGGAGAGCAAGCGCCCGGCTGAACCCCTCGGCGCTGAGTAGCCGCTGATCCGCGAGCGGCCCGAGAGCCTCGTATCACATACCGAGACGCCCCGACGGGGCGTCTCGGTGTTGTTCTGGATAACAATCTTCTCACTCTGTGATGATCGCCAGCGATCGAATCAATCTTTATGGCACCGATATTGCGCTATACATGGCCAAACACCCCGGTGAACAGCTTGTTATCTGGCTTGAAGAGTGGTAAGAAACCGAAAAGAGGCAATGTAGAAGCAACAAAGATCATGTATACTATAGAGACAACACGATGATCAAGGCCGCATCATTACCAACGACGCAAGAACGTAGAGGAAGCCGTGACAACCGCCGCTCTCACCCCACACATCATCGCACTCCAGAGCAGGGCCGCACGGTTACGCGAGGCCATCACTGGCTGCGGCGTATTTTTTAGTGCCGCGCGGCAAGCCGACCCACTGGCAACCCTCAGCGACCTCGCCGGGGACTGGCTGCACGCCGAGGATGTGCAGATCACCGTCCCCGCCGGCACCGCGCCACTCTACCTCGACGACCCGGGGCGCCTGTGCGGCCCGGTGACGATCGGGCGACGGGTCGTTGGCCGGATCGAAGCCCGCCGATCCAGGCCCTTCGATGAGGACGACCGGGCGCTGATCGCCGCCCTGGGTCAGATCGTCGGCGCCGTGCTTGAGCAGAGCACCCTGCTCGGCCAGATCGAGCAGTACACCAGCCAGGCGCGAGCCAGCGGTGATGCGCTTGAGCGGCTCGAGCGCTTCGGTCGGATCGTCCAGGGCACGATTGCCAGCCCGGAGGGCGTAGCTCTGGCGGTCGCGGCGGCGCTGCCTACCCTGGTGGGCGGTGAGCGCGCCTCGGTGCTGCTGCTGCCCGTCACCCCTGATGAACCGCCAGCGCTCGTGCTCAGCAACGGTACACGCTCACGGCCGGAGCGGGCCCGCGAGGTGCTTGCGCACGGCCTGGCCGGCATGGTGTTGCGAGAGGGTGCCCCGCTGATCATCGACGAGACCGACACCGATCGGCGCTGGCTGAGCCTGCGCCTGAGCCAGAGCGACCAGCGCACCCGCTGCGCAATGGCGGTGCCACTGCGCTGTGGCACTCAGCCACTCGGCGCGCTGACTGTGACGACAACCGAGAGCAGGCTCTTTGGCCCCGCCGAGCTCAGCCTGCTCGAACTCGGCGCATGCCACGTGGCCCTGGCCCTGCGCGCCGCCTCGCTGGCGGCCAGCCAGGCCGCCCGTGCCGCGCGGCTCGCCCCCCTCGCCGACGCGCTCGACGCCGCACTCGCCGCAGCCGAGGCTGGTAGCCCCGGCGCCCTCGCCACGGCACGGTCACTCGCCGCACAACTGCGGCAGCTTGCCGGCGCCTGAACCCCAGCCCTAGACCAGCAGCAGCCTCACTCCGGCCTGCTCGACGGCGCGCCGCGCCTGATCGGGCAGGCCGTCGTCCGTGATCAGCGTGTGGATCGCGCTGAAAGGCAAGACCTTGATGAAGCCGCTCCGGCGCCACTTGCTCGAGTCGGCCAGCAGAAAGATCTGGCGGGCTGCGCCGGCCATGGCGCGCTTGACCTGGGCAATCTCCAGGGTTGAGTCCGTCACCCCGAAGACCGGGTCGATCGACTCGGCGGCCAGAAAGAGCTTCTGGACCACCAGATCGCGCAGGCTCTGCTCCACCAGAGGGCCGAGGGTACCGAAGGTGGCGTAGTTCAGCGTGCCGCCGAGCATCCAGACCTCGGCGCCACTCAGGTTGCGCAGCTCAGCGGCCACATTCAGCGCGTTCGTCACTATGGTTAGCGGCGTCTGCTGGCGGAGATGCCGCACCATCTCCACGACGGTGGTGCCCGCGTCCAGCAGGATCGAGTCGCCCGGCTCGACGAAGGACGCGGCGGCCTCACCGATACGCTGCTTGGCCTCCCGCTCCATGCCGGTGCGCTGCTCAAAAGCGATCAGCGCGCTGGCGGGCGCGCTAGCAACGGCCCCCCCGTGATCGCGCACCAGGGCGCCCTCGCGCTCCAGCTGCGCCAGGTCGCTGCGGATCGTCACCGGGGTGACGCCAAAACGCTCGGCGAGCTCGCTCACCCGGGCTGAGCCTTGCTGGCGCACGAGCTCAACGATGCGGGCGCGGCGATCAAGCATGAGCGGGGCGCGCCCGTCGCCGGCGCCCGGTGGCGGTGTTGTTGGCTCCATAGCACCTTCTCCTCCTCGGTGCGTCGTTCGGGCTTCCATTGTACGGCTTCGGCAATCCGAAAGTCAAGGAAACCCGATAGCGCGAATCGTCCAAATTTCGAAAATAATCGAAAGTGATCTATTGACAAAACGAAATCATATGATAGTATCATCCCATACCAGCGACACCCCACCCAACACCCAGCGCGGCGCCGGCGGTCGGTCCGGCGCAGGGACGGCCACAAAGGAGTGCGTGATGCTTGACCTGACCACCGCCGGCGTACGGCTTGGCGCGAGCGCGGCCAGCAAGGAGGAGGCGATCCGCCAGGTTGGTGCCATCCTCGTGGCGAACGGGAACATTCAACCGGCCTACGTGGAGAGTATGCTCGGTCGGGAGGCGATCGCCAACACCTACCTCGGCAATGGCATCGCCATTCCCCACGGCAAGCCCGAGGACCGGGAGCTGATCGCCCGCACCGGTATTGCCGTGCTCCAGGTGCCCGCTGGTGCTCCCTGGAACGGCGCGGAGCGCGCCCGCCTGATCGTCGGGATCGCGGCCCGCTCCGACGAGCACATCGACGTCCTGCGCCGGCTCACCCGCGTGCTCGGAGACGCTGCCCTCGTGGAGCGGCTCTGCAGCACCGGCGACGCAGCCGACATCGTCGAGGCGCTGACTGGTGCCCGCCCCGCACCGGCATCACCCCGCATTCCCGACTACGCCCTGCAGCGGGAGGTAACGATCAGCAACCCCACCGGCCTGCACGCCCGCCCGGCCACCGCCTTCGTGGAGCTGGCCAGAGGGTTCCGCGCCGACATCCGCGTACGCCACGGTGAGGAGGTCGCCGATGGTAAGAGCCTGCTCGCCCTGCTGCAGCTCGGCGTGACGACGGGCGCCACGCTGCGGCTCTCGGCCCAGGGTCCGGACGCCAGCGCGGCCCTCGATGCCCTGGCCGCCGCCGTGGCCGCCGGCCTGGGCGAGGGCGAGGAGCCCGAGCCGCCCGCGCCAGCCGTTCTCCCGGGCTACCGCCGCGACTGGACCCCCCGCAGCGTTGCTGGCCGGCTCGATGGGATCGCCGCCGCCGAGGGCCTGGCCTACGGCCCCATCCGCCAGCACCGCCGCCGCGCCCTGGAAGTGGCCGACACCCCCGGCGACCGCGTGACCGAGGCCGAGGCACTCCAGCACTCCCTCGACGCCGCCACCGCCGAGCTCGAGCGCGTCGCCGCCGAAGTATCCACCCGCCTGGGCTCCTCGCGGGCGGCAATCTTCCGCGCCCACGCCGAACTCCTGGCCGACCAGGGGCTCCTGCGCGAGACGATCGCCCGCATCTTCGACGGCCACGGCGCCGCCTGGGCCTGGCAGGAGACCATCCGCGAGCGAGTGGCCCAGCTTGAGAAGCTCGACGACCCGGTGCTCGCCGGCCGCGCGGTCGACCTGAGCGACGTGGGCCAGCGCGTCCTCCGCCACCTGCTGGGGCTTGGCGAGATGCCCCACCTCGCCCTCGGCGAGCCCGTCATCCTCGTGGCCGACGACCTGACACCCTCCGACACTGCTACGCTGGACCCGGACCAGGTGCTCGGGCTCTGCACGGCCCTCGGCGGCCCCACCTCCCATACCGCGATCATCGCCCGCTCGATGGGCCTGCCAGCCGTCGTGGCCGCCGGCCCCGCCGCCCTAGAGCTTGCCGACGGCACACCGGCCATCCTCGACGGCTTCGCCGGGAGGCTCTACCTGCGCCCGAGCGAACCCGACATCGCCACGGTGCGAGCGCTCCAGCAGGGCCTCAGCCAGGAACAAGCCGAGGCCCAGGCCACCCGCCACCTGCCGGCAGCCACCAGCGACGGCCACGTCGTTGAGGTCGCCGCGAATGTGAACCGCGTGGCCGACGCGGCCCGGGCGGTTGAGGCAGGCGCCGACGGCGTGGGCCTGATGCGCACCGAGTTCCTCTACCTGGAGCGCGACAGTGCTCCGAGCGAGGAGGAACAGTACGAGGCCTACCGCGCCATGGTCGCGACGATGGGCGGCCGGCCGCTGATCATTCGCACCCTGGACATTGGTGGCGACAAAGAGGTGCCCTACCTCGACATCCCCAGAGAGGACAACTCCTTCCTTGGCATCCGTGGCATCCGCCTCTGCCTGGCCCGGCCCGATCTCTTTGAGCCGCAACTACGCGCGCTCTACCGTGCCGCCGGCCATGGCCCGCTCAAGATCATGTTTCCGATGATCGCGACCCTGGACGACCTGCGGCAGGCGAAGGCCGTCGCCGAGCGGGTGCGGGCCGAGCTCGGTGCCCCCGCAGTCGAGATCGGCATGATGGTCGAGGTGCCCTCAGCCGCGATCATGGCCGACCAGTTCGCGCCCGAGGTGGACTTCTTCTCGGTGGGCACCAACGACCTGACCCAATACGTGCTGGCGATGGACCGGCTGCACCCGCAGCTCGCAAAGCAGGCCGACGCGCTGCACCCGGCAGTACTGCGCATGATCGCCAGCACGGTGACAGCGGCCGAGGCTGCGGGCAAGTGGGTGGGCGTATGTGGCGGCGTGGCGAGCGACCCCCTTGGCGCGGCCATCCTGGTGGGCCTGGGTGTGCGTGAGTTGAGCGTGAGCATCCCCAGCGTAGCCACCGTCAAGGCTCACCTGCGCGGCCTGCGCGCCGATGAGCTACGAGCCCTGGCACAGCGGGCCCTGGCCTGCCGCGACGCCCAGGAGGTGCGGGCGCTATGAAGATTGCAACGATTACCCTCAACCCCGCTATCGACCAGACCGTCTTTGTCGACAACTTTTGCGTGGATCAGGTGAACCGCGGCCGGGCGATGCAGCACGACGCGGGCGGAAAGGGGGTGAATGTCGCCTCGTTCCTGGCGGACTACGGCCTGACGGTGACGGCCACCGGGCTCCTTGGCGCCGACAACGCGACGATCTTCGAGCGTCACTTCGCGGCCAAGGGTATCGCCGACCGCTTCGTGCGGGTGCCAGGGCTCACTCGCATCGGGGTGAAGATCGTCGACGAGGCGCGCCAGCAAACCACCGACATCAACATGCCCGGCGCCGAGCCGCCCGCCGGCGCCATGGATGCCCTGCTCACCACGATCGATGCGCTCGCGGCCGACCACGACTGGTTCGTGCTCGCGGGGAACCTGCCGCCGGGCCTGCCGGCCGACACGAGCGCCGCGATCATCGCTCGGCTGAAGGCGCGTGGCTGCCGCGTGGCCCTGGATGCCAGCGGGGCGGCCCTGAAGGCCGGGCTGCGCGCCGGACCAACCCTGGCAAAGCCCAACCTCGATGAGCTGCGCCAGATCAGCGAGGCGCCCCTCACCGGGAATGGTGAGGTGGCGCGGGCAGCCCGTGAGCTCTGCGCGGGCGGCGTTGAGCTCGCGATCATCTCGATGGGCGCAAAAGGCGCGCTCTTCACCACCGCCACCGGCAGCGTGCTCGCCGTGCCACCCCCGGTGGCCGTCACGAGCACGGTCGGCGCCGGAGACGCGATGGTGGCCGGGACGATCGCCGGGCTCATTCAGGGGCTGGAGCTCGCCGCCATCGCCCGCCTCGCCACCGCGTTCTCGCTTGCCGCCCTCGCCCGGGTGGGGGCCCACCTGCCGCCCCGAGCCGAGCTCGAAGCCTCCGCCAACCGTGTGATGATCCTGGCGCCGGATGTCCTTCGTACGACTGCGGCCTGAGGCCGCGCAGCGGGCGCCACGAGCGCGCCCGGCTGAGCCAGACCTCCTACGAAAGGGGAACCTGCAATGGCGACGATTGTAGCGATCACCTCGTGCCCCACCGGCATCGCCCACACCTTCATGGCGGCCGAGGGTGTCCAGCGCGGTGCCGAGTCGCTCGGCCACAGCGTGAAGGTGGAGACCCAGGGCTCCGTCGGCTCCCAGAACACCCTGAGCGAGGCCGACATCGCTGCGGCCGATGTGGTAGTCATCGCGGCCGACACCAAGGTGGACCTGAGCCGCTTCGTGGGCAAGCGAGTCTACGAGACCTCGACGAAGGCGGCCATCCACGACGGGGCGGCGGTGGTACGGGCGGCCCTGGAGCAGGCGAAGGTCTACGGCGTGACGACTACCGCGAGCGGCGCGAGCCTGGTTGATCAGGTGGCCAGCGCCAAGGCGGCCCGCGCCGCAGGGGTGACGGGCCCGTACAAGCACCTGATGACGGGCGTGAGCTACATGCTGCCCTTCGTCGTGGCGGGCGGCCTACTGATCGCCCTGGCCTTCGCCCTCGGCGGCATCTACGTCTACGAGGAGGCCAACCGGGGCACACTCGGATGGGCGCTCTTCCAGATCGGCGCGCCCTCGGCCTTTGCGCTGATGGTCCCCATCCTGGCGGGCTTTATCGCCTTCTCGATCGCCGACCGGCCGGGCCTGGCCCCGGGCATGATCGGCGGCATGCTGGCCTCGTCCACCGGCTCGGGCTTCATCGGCGGGATCATCGCGGGCTTCATCGCCGGCTACTTCACGCTGTGGCTGAACCGCACTCTCAAGCTGCCGCCCACCCTGGCGGGCCTCAAGCCGGTGCTCATCCTGCCCCTGATCAGCGCGTCGGTGGTCGGCCTACTGATGGTCTACGTGATCGGGCAGCCGGTGGCCGGCGCGCTGGCCGCCCTGACCGCCTGGCTCCAGGGTATGCAGCAGAGCAGCGCGCTGGTGCTCGGCCTGATCCTCGGCGCGATGATGGCTTTCGATATGGGCGGGCCAGTGAACAAAGCCGCCTACGCCTTCGCCACCGGCCTGCTGGCCTCGCAGGTGACGGCGCCGATGGCGGCGGTGATGGCCGCTGGCATGACGCCGCCCCTCGGTCTGGCTCTGGCGGCCCTGCTCTTCAAGGATCGCTTCAGCGCCGAGGAGCGCGAGGCGGGGAAGGCCGCTGCGGTGCTGGGCATCTCCTTTATCACCGAGGGCGCGATCCCCTTCGCCGCCAAAGACCCCTTCCGCGTCATCCCGTCGATTATGGTCGGCTCGGCTGTAGCAGGCGCCCTCTCGATGGTGTTTGGCGCCACCCTGGCGGTGCCCCACGGTGGGATCTTCGTCCTGCCCATTCCCAACGCGGTGGGCAACCTGGGGATGTACCTGGTGGCCATCCTCGTGGGCACCCTGGTAACGGCCGGTATGCTCTATGTGCTCAAGCGCCCGATCAGCACCGGCACCACCGAGCAGCAATCGGCCACGGCAGTGGCAGGCGGCACGGCGGATTAGCATAGGCGCCCTGGCGTTGCACCGCCCCGCTCCGTAGCGCCGCCCTGATGGGGCGGCGCTACGGCAATTCCACCACAAAATCGAAGTTCCAGAAGGCGTTTACCTCCTGGTTCAGGCCGAAGATCGCGATTTCGACGTGGTACTGGCCGGTGACAAGGGGCGTGCCGTTGGGGAAGGTGGCGCCCTGTACGAGGGCGATCGGGTTGCAGGCCGGGTCGTCACCGCTGAACATGCAGTAGGGCGCGTTCAGCTCGGTGCGCTCGTAGACATCGGTCTGGTTGCCGTCGGCGTCTACCTGCTGCACGCGGAACTCTACCCGCTCGATGCCGGCGCCATCATTCTGACCTACCGCCGGGTCGCGGGCGTCTACGCGGAAGGCTACGAAGTCGCGGAAGGCATCCGGCGGCACGGGCGGCTGGCTGTAGCCGGGCACTAGCACGGCGCCGGCTACGCCGTTGGTGCTGCCGCCGATCGGAAAGACGCCAGCCACAGGCGGAGGCGTGGGACTCGCTGTCTCGGTGGGCAGGGGTACAAGCTCGACCGGTGTGCTGGTCGCCGTGGCGACGGGCGGAGGCGTGGGACTCGCTGTCTCGGTGGGCAGGGGTACAA
>SFCB01000266.1 GCA_004367505.1 Chloroflexi bacterium OHK40
GGGGTCGCGATCGAGCGAGCTCACCGTGGTAGCCACTAGCTGCCAAGTGCCGCGCGCAGCACCGCCTGAGGCGTCTCAGCGGGGTCGCGATCGAGCGAGATCACCGTGGTGAGCCATTAGCTGTCACGCGCCGCGCGCAGCACCGCCTGAGGCGGCTCAGCGGGGTCGCGATCCAGCGCTATCACCGTGGTGAGCCACTAGCTGTCAAGTGCCGCGCGCATCACCTCCAGGGGCGGCTCAGCGGGGTCGCAATCGAGCGAGATCACCGTGGTGAGCCACTAGCTGCCAAGTGCCGCGCGCATCACCTCCAGGGGTGGCTCGCGGCCTGTCCAGCGGGCGAGGGCCAGGGCGCCCTGGTGCAGGAGCATGCCGATGCCGGTTCGGGTGCTCGCGCCTCGCGCGGCCGCCTCATGGAGCAGCCGCGTAGGCCGGTAGACCATGTCGTACACCAGTGTATGGGGGCCGACGGGTGGGGCGGGCAGCGGCGTCTCGTCATCGTGCCAGCCGAGGGCTGTGGCGTTGATGAGCAGGTCGCAGCCGGCCACATAGTCGGCCAGCTCCGGGTCATCGAGAGCGAGGGCCACGAGGGTTGGTGGCGGAGTGCCATCGGGAGTCAGGCCAGTCTCGTCGGTGATGCCAAGGAGCACATCGGCGAGCAGCGCTTCGGCGCGCTCGGCGGTGCGGTTGGCAACCACGAGGGCGGCCACGCGGGCGCCGGCCAGGGCGAAGGCGGCGGCCCGGGCGGCGCCGCTGGCACCCAGCACCAGAGCCGTGCGGCCGGCCGGCGCAAACCCGGCCTCAGCCAGGTCGGCAAGGAGCGCGGGCGCATCGGTGTTGGCGCCTCGCAACGCGCCGTCGGCGTGCTTGTAGATCGTGTTCACCGCCCCGATCCGTGCCGCCTCGTCCTCCAGGGTATCGAGCAGCGGCACCACTGCCTGCTTGTGGGGGAGCGTCACATTGGCGCCGAGGAAGGTGGGGTCGCGCAGCGATGCCACGCGCTCGGCGAGCTCCTCGGCGCTCGTGCGCACGGCCTCATAGCGGGCGGCAATTCCCAGGTGCGCCAGGGCCGCATTCTGCATCAGCGGCGAGCGACTATGGGCGACCGGGTCGCCGATGAGCACGATCTTCTGCATCACTGGCAGGCGAGCCATTCGGCTTCATACTGCTGGAACTCTTCGAGGGTGGTAGCGAAGTTATGCGTGCCGTCCCTGGCGCAGTCGGCCACAAAGAAGAGGTAGGGGCTGGATTCGTCGGGGCGCGCGGCGGCCTCAAGGGCGGCCAGCCCCGGGGCGGCGATGGGGCCAGGCGGCAGGCCGGGCGTGGTGCGGGTGTTGTACGGGCTGGCGATCTGCAGATCGCTCTGGGTGAGTTGGCGGCGCCACCAGGTTCCCTCCTGGGTACTGTAGCCGAGCGCGTACTGCACGGTGGCATCGGCGCCGAGGAGCCCGCCGCCGAAGCTCGCGGCGTTCTCGGGCTTCAGCCGGTTCCAGAAGACGGCGGCGATACGAGGCATCTCACGCTCCAGGGCCGACTCGCGCTGCACGATCGACGCCATCGTCACTAGCTGGTGGACATTCACCCCGGGGACCCGCACATCGCGCTCGATCGAGCTGTACTGCTCCACGAAGCGGTCCAGCATCACGCGCACCACCTCTTCGGCTTCGGCCCGCTGCGGGAAGCGGTAGGTATCGGGGAAGAGGTATCCCTCCAGGGTTGCGCCGGGGGGCAGGCTTCCGAGCAGGAAGTAGGAGTCGCGGAAGCGATCGCTGTCCTGCACAACACTGAGGAAGGCATCCCCGCTCACTACGCCCGCATTTTCGAGCAGCACGGCCACCTCTTCGAGGCGCAGGCCCTCGGGGATGGTCACCTGCACTTCTTCGACGCGGCTACTCTGGAGCGCAATCAAGATCTCGCTCATGGTCATGGTCGGGCTGAGCACGTAGCGCCCCGCCTGAAGCTGATCATCGAGACCCTGGGCACGAGCGAGCAGAGTGAACAGAACCGGCTGGCGGATGAGGCCCGCGGTCTGGAGCCTGGTGGCGATCGCCGAGGTCGACTCGCCGTCCTCGATGATGAACTCAACCGGCTCGCCTGCCGGATCGGCCGGGGCGCGGAGCTCGCTGAGGGCCACGTAGCCGCCGCAGGCGACCACCAGCGCGATCAGGGCGACTCCAAGCATCAGGGCGCGCACATGGCGCATCAACTGCAACCTCCTGGGATGTCCTCACCATGCGTGCTCCAGACCAGTTCGACCCTTTGAGCCGCTCTCCTGCCAGCCCTTAACGCCTGTCGTCGTGCCATGGAGGATACGAGCCCGTGGTCGTGCCGTCTCACGCATGCCCGGGCCCGGAACAGCGGGGCAGAGCGCGCCGGATGTGTCGGGGATCGTCCCAACAGCGTGGGGCGCGGTGCCGATACGCATGGTGCTTCGATCATGTGCTTGTCCGGCAAGCCCCGGGGCGCGGCCGGGATGGGCACACCATCCCCCTGGTGGGCCGGATGGAGGATTATAGCACGGTCGAGGGATATAATGGGCCCACCGGGGTGCCGATGGCATGGAGCGGCATCCACGCCGGTTCCGGCGCGCTCCCCCGCCGTGGCGTGATGGAGCTCATGCGATCGGGAGGAACGAATGGCACAACGCTCGCGCACCTCGCCGCTTGGCCGCCTGGCGGCCCGCTGGTGGTACCTCTGGGGGCTGAGCCTTTGCTACAGCGGCCACCTGCTGGCTGACCGCTCCTTCTACAGGGGTGGGGTCTGGTCATTCGCGCGCGCCGCGCGGCTCTGGCCGGAGTTCGCCGCGGCACACTACCAGCGCGGCCTCATCCGTGGGCGAGAGCTTGGCGAGTACGCCGCAGCCATCAGCGATCTTGAGCGGGCGAGCGCCCTGCGCCCGGAGTGGCCGGAGCCCTACCTGCAGCGGGGCTTGCTCCACCGCTTCAACGGCGCGCCGGGGCGGGCGGTGGGCGAGTTGCGGCGCTTCGTCGAGCTGGCGCCGGCGGGTTACTGGCGCGAGGAGGCCACCCGGCAGATCGCCAGCCTGGAACGCGAGGGCGGCCCGCCCGGGCCGGCCGTGCTATAATCGGGCCGGTTCCGCCGCTTGAAGCCACCGAACAGAGTTGCCATGAGCAGATACCGGGCCTGGTTCGCCGCCCAGGACGACCCCGACGAACGCTACCCGCTCACCGACGTTGTGTACTACTCGCGCTCCGGTGGGCTGCTGGAGGTGCAGCACGACATGGCGGCCCTTGGTGAGCGCAGCGCCGAGGAGTGGAAGCAGCTCTTCGACAGCCGCTGGATGCGCACCACCTGGCCCTATGGCAGCGGCGTCTGGGGCAAGAAGGAGTGGGTCTGCCCCGAGGTCGACGACGCCAACGTGGTGAGTACCTTCGAGGGTGGCTCGAACCTGTTCTGGGCTGAACGATTCGGGCGCGAGATCGGTGTGGAGGACCTCTGGATCAAGATGTGCGGCAATGCCCACACCGGGAGCTTCAAAGATCTCGGCATGACCGTGCTGGTGAGCGTGGTCAAGCAGATGATCAGCGAAGGCCGGCCGATCCGGGCGATCGCCTGCGCCTCTACCGGTGATACATCGGCGGCACTGGCCGCCTACGGAGCCCTGGCCGGCATTCCCACGATCGTCTTCCTCCCGAAGGGCAAGGTGAGCCTTGCCCAGCTGGTACAACCTGTCGCCCACGGCGCCACCGTCCTTGCGCTGGATGGCGACTTCGACGCCTGTATGCGGGTGGTGCGGGCGGTGACGAGTAACCCGGACAGCGGGATCTACCTGGCCAACTCGCTGAACTCGCTGCGCGTCGAGGGTCAGAAGACGGTCGGGATCGAGATCGTGCAGCAGTTCGACTGGGCGGTGCCCGACTGGATTGTCATCCCCGGAGGCAATCTCGGCAACACCTTTGCGCTCGGCAAGGGGCTGCTGATGATGTACGATCTGGGGCTGATCAGTCGGCTGCCGCGGATCGTCTGTGCCCAGGCCGAGCGGGCCAATCCGCTCTACCGGGCCTTTCAGAACGGCTGGCGCTACGAACCGATCAAGGCCGAAACCACCGCCGCGAGCGCCATCCAGATCGGCGATCCAGTCAGTATCAACCGGGCGATCAGCACACTCAAGCGCTTTGATGGGATCGTGGAGCAGGCCAGCGAGCAGGAGTTGGCCGATGCCGCCGCCCGGGCCGACCGCACCGGGGCCTATGCCTGCCCACACACCGGTGTGGCGCTCGCGGCCACGATCAAACTTGTGGAGCGGGGCGTTATTGCCAGAGGCGACCGGGTGGTGGTCATCTCGACGGCCCACGGCCTCAAGTTCAGCCGCTTCAAAGTAGACTATCACGAGAATAGTTTGCCGGGGGTGACGAGCCGCTATGCCAACCCGCCAGTGGAACTGCCTGCCGACGTGGATGCGGTGCGGCGGGTGCTGGCGCAGCGAATGGGCGAGTAGGCCATGCGTTCAAAGGAGTTCCGCCGCCTGGTGGCCGATCTGGCCCGTGCTGCCGCGCCAATTGAGCCGCGCTGCCGCCATGCCGGGGAATGTGGCGGCTGCGCCTTTCAGGAGCGGGACTATGTGGGGCAGGTGGCGGCCAAGCGCGAGGCACTCCTGCGGCTCTTCAGCGAGGCCGGGCTGATGCGGGCGGATGGGCCGCCGGGGCTGCGGCCAGACGACTTCGCGGTCGTGGCCTCGCCGGACCCCTTCGGTTACCGGACGCGAATGGACTATGTTGCCACAAAAGGGCGCTTTGGCCTGCGGGCGCGTGGCAAATTTAACTACATCATCGAGCTCGACGAGTGCCACCTTATTCCGCCGGCGGCCTTTGCGGCGGCGAAGGCGGTATGGCTGGCGGCGCGCGAACTTGGCCTGCCGGATTACAACATCCGCTCCCACGAAGGCTTTCTGCGCTACGTTGTGGTGCGGCGCAGCCCGGCCAACCGGCTGTTGCTCGCGGTGGTCACGGCGGCCGGCCCGTATGAGGCCGAGGTTGAGCAGCTGGCTGAGGTGGCCCTGGCCCAGCCAGGGGTGGTGGGCTTCCACTGGCTGCTGAACGACAGCCTGACCGATCTCTCTTTCGGTTCGCCGCTGCGGCACTGGGGTGCCATGGAACTGGTCATGGAGGTGGGTACCAGGCAGTTGGCGATTGGCCCCAACACCTTCTTCCAGAACAACACGCACCTGCTGGATCGGCTACTCGACGACGTGTGGCAGGCTGTAAGGCCGGAGGCAGGCATAAGCGTCGCGGACCTCTACGGTGGAGTCGGGACGATTGCGTTGCACCTGGCGCCGGCGGTGGGTCGGGTGGTGTGTGTTGAGAGCGTCGCGGAGAGCGCCGCGCTGGCGCGGGAGAACGCGGCCAGGGCCGGTGCTGGGAACGTCGAGGTGCGCTGCGAAGACGTGCTGCCGTACCTGCGCGGTCAGCCTCCTGGCGTGATGGCCGTCGCGGTGGCCGACCCACCGCGCACCGGGCTCGGGCCGGAGGTTTGCGCGGAGTTGTTGCGGGTCGCGCCGGAGCGCATCGTGTACGTCTCCTGTAACGCGCTCACCCAGGTGGACGATCTGAGGCTCCTCGGCCAGGGCTACGCGCTGCGGTTCCTCCGCGGCTATGACATGTTCCCGCACACCCCCCACGTCGAGAGCCTGGCACTGCTCGAGTGCCGGTGAGATCAACCCCTGTTTGATGGCGTGCCGTAGGTGTTCTGCGCAGGGGCCTGTGGCGCCTCCTTCTGGCCAACCGCCGCACCCCGCGAAGTCAGGCGCGCGATAAAAATCCTTTACACCCGACGCGGCGGGCGCATCCAGGGAGCCCCGGGAGGGTGGTCGAAAATCATTTACACACTGGATACGAACACATGTTTCTAAATGCTTGACACCGAACAAGTGTTCTGATACAATGCGCACACGTGTTCGCATCCTCCATGCACCGTACGCTACGAGCAGCCTCGTGCCCCCGGCGGGCCCCACAGCCCGGAAACGAGCAACAGAACGGTGGGGAGGTCAACGGCGGCGGGATGGACCTGCCGCAGTGCTCCGCGTTGATGTCGCCGGCCAATCTGGCCGGCGGCATCTGTTGTCCCGTGAGCGGGCGATGAAGGGGTGTCGTCATGGCGGTGACAAGTAAAGAGATCAATGGCAAGGGGGCAGGCCGCGTATCGGTCGTACCGCGTGGCCTGGGGCCAGTGGCGTATGGGGTTACCTTCGTACTGGCGGCGCTGGCGATCTACGTCCTGGTGGGCACAGCGGTAGAGTGGGGGCGCGTCAAGCTCGACGATCTGCGCTACGGGCGGCCGCGCACCACGCACCTGGAGGGGTACGTCGGGCATGGGGCGGAGGTAGGGGGGCGGCCCACACGGTTGGTGGGGCTCAACATCGACCGGCAGGTCGTCGTGCTTGAGCTTCCAGCCGGGGACGCGACTCAGGTACGCAGCCTGCCAGGTCCCTACCTTTTTGGGGCCGACGAGCACTTAACACCTGTGATATTATCACTGCGGGACATGGACGGTGACGGCCTGGATGACCTGATCGTCGATGTGCGCAACGAGCAGGTGGTCTACCTGAACCGGGACGGAGGCTTCCGGCTACCGACGCCGGAGGAGCAGCAGGTGTTATTGCAGAAGCATGGGTCGTGAGCATGGCTGACGATCGTCACCCGGGGCGACCGGACCCGAGCCAGGGGGAGCGGCCGGCGCGACAGCGCCGCACGCCGCTCTTCCCACTTGAGGACGATGATATTGCGCCCCGTTCGCGGCGCCGGCCGCCGGCCCCCCTGGGCGATCTCCTCGACGACATCAACGAAGCGATACCGGTGCGGGCTGATCCGCCAGTGTCACGGCAGCGCGCCCCCGCCGAGCCCACCGGGCGCCCACCAGCGCGGGTGAGTGAACGACCTGGCGCTGGTACCCCCACCGGGCGCTCGGCGGTCGCGCGGGAGGATGGCCGTTCCCCTGCGATTGGGCCCGCTGCGCGTCGACAGAGTGGCCAGCCCGTCGTGAGCACCCGGGAGCAGCACCGGCAGGAACTTCGTACCGGGCCTGCGCTCCTCGCCGATATGCTTGCGGCCCCGGTGGTTGAGGCCCGTGCCGACCTTGAAGAGCTCGACGCCGAGCTCTGGCGCCTGGAGCACCGAGCGACCGGCTCGCGGCTGCGTGTGCCGCCTACGATGGGGATGCCAGCTCCGAGCCTGAACGGGTGGGTCGCCCTGGTGCTGGTGGCGCTGGGCAGCCTGGTTGTGCTCCTCACCCTGGGTGGGGGCGAGCGAACGGGCCTGAGCCGCTGGGCGCCCTTCGGCCTGGGGGAGAACAGCCCGAACCTCGCGCAGCTATCCGCAGCGGCGCGCCCGCCTGGCGACTACCAACTCCAGGGGCCACCGAGCCTCACCGCGGCGCAGATCGACCGCATCCTGGAGAGCTACGGCTCACCCGCAGCCGGCACCGGCGAACTGTGGTACAACCTGGGCTTGAAGTACGGTATCGACCCGGCGTTCGCGGTTGCCTTCTTCATCCACGAGAGCAGCGCCGGGACGAACCCGGCCTGGGCCGGGATCAAGCCCGGTGGGGGCACCACACATAACGTCGGGAACATCATCTGTGCAGGCTACCCCACCTGCTACGGTCGTTTCCGCGACTACAGCTCATGGGCCGAGGGGATCGAGGACTGGTACCGCCTGATTGATGTCGAGTACATCAAAGGTCGCGGCACGCTCACCGTAGCTGAGATCATCCCGATCTACGCACCGTCCTTCGAGAACGACGTGCAGGGCTACATCAACTCGGTGCACCAACTCGTGGACTCCTGGCGCAGCGAAGGGGTGCGCTAGCATGGCGCCGCGTATCGGCCCGGCACAACTAGTGTTCTACGGTCTGGCCTTTCTCGGCCTGATCTTCGCGCTTGGCGAAGTGCGGCAACAGCTGGGTGGCAGCGACACCAGCCTCAGCAGCTACGTGCGATCGGGTGTCGCCGGGAACCTTGAGGGTGCGAGTCCTGGCCTCACCGACGCCGTTGCGGAGCCGGTCGAGTCCATGGCGGGCCGCGGCTTGCCCGGGGCGCTGCGGCCCTACGGAAACCCGCTGCGGGCGCCCAACACGGTGATGACCCAGGACTACGGCGTTGGCACCCACGCGCCTGCCGAGATCTGGGGCGCGGTTGATCTGGCCCTGGACGGCGACGGCGACGGCCTGGCTGATCCGGAGGGGTCGTGGGATCAACCGGTCTACGCGACGCACAGCGGTGTAGTTACAACGACGCCGAACAGCTATCCTGCGGGGAACCACATCTGGGTGAGCAACGACGAGTACCGTACCGGCTACGCGCACCTCTCGGGGTTCGCCGTACGCAACGGCCAGACCGTGCGTCAGGGCGAGTTGATCGGCTACATCGGCTCGACCGGCATGTCGTCCGGGCCCCACCTGGATTACCAGGTCTGGGTGAAGCAGGGCGACGGGTGGGTGAATGTGAACCCCCTGGAGTTCGGGGCGCTGGAGCCCGCGCCCTGAATCAAACACGAGAGCTATAGCAATCTCATCCGGGTCGTGCAGCCCGGCCTGGGAGCGCGGGCGTCCCGCCCGCATGGAAGCGTTGCGATGGCGCTCCCTGGTGTGCGTTCAAGCCACCGTATACACAACCTGGAGAGGCTTGCTATATCAAGCCCGGCTTGATACGGGGCATCGGCGGGGAGTCCCGCAGGCGCCTGCGCAACAGAACGTTGTGCACCCACGCAAACAGGGTTTGCGTGACCGGAACGTGAAGAAGCGCCGGGCGCGCGAACCAGTGGCGCGCCCGGCGTGTGATTTCCCCTGAGGCGGTCATGGGCTCACCAACCTGACCATGCGGCTCAGGAGCGAGCGGCGCGCCAGGCGGCAGCGGCGAAGCGCCCGTGGGGGTCGGTCGTCTCGCTGGCGCGGAAGTGGCTTCGGGCAGCCTCGATATCCCCGTTGAGGCGCAGCAACTCACCGAGGTAGAAGTGCAGGCTCGCCCGTTGGGGCGCGGGGCAGCGAGCCAGGAGCCGCTCCGCGCCAACCAGGGCCAGCTGGGCCTCGGTGGCGCGGCCCTGATCAAGAAGCAGGGCGGCAAGGGCACAGCGCAGAGCCGCCTCATCGGCCGGGGTAGTGGCGACGGCGAGGCCTGCCCGCAGGTGGCGCTCGACGAGCTCGGGCGGTCCGGCGAGTTGCTCCTCGGCGCCGGCGAGCTGCAGGAAGGCCGCAGCGCAGCGCGGGCTGATGGCCAGTGCGCGGAGCGCCTCATCGCGAGCGGCCAGCGGGTTACCGGCCTCGAGGAGCGCCGCGCTCAGGGCCGTACGCAGGTCAGCCTGGAGGGGGTAGAACGCCACAGCCTGGCGGAACGCCTCGGTGGCAGCGGCAGCATCGCCACGGGCCAGGAGGACGCTCCCGCACAGGGCCTGGGCGTCGGCGGAGGCAGGATAGAGCCAGCGCGCCAGCCGCGCCAGGCGGGCTGCCCGGGCGTAGCTGGCGGCCCGAAGGGCTCGCCTGGCGAGGGCCAGCAGCGCCGTGCGAGCGCCAAAGTAGGCGGTGAGCAGCAAGCCACACAGCGCGAGCAGCGGAGGCGCGCCGAGCGCGCTATGCAGGCAGAGGAGCGCCAGCAGCAGCACGGCCTCGGGAACCAGCAACAGCTGGCGGCCGAGCCAGGCCAGCTGGGCGGCGGCCCAACTCGTGTGCGCGGGACGCGGAGTGGATGGCAGCATCGGCAGTCTCTCCCTGGGCAGACGTTGGTGTCGGAGGTAGTGTATGATGGACCTGTGACACCTACTGTCACAGCCTGGAACTGTTCGATGCAACAATCGGGCCGGCCGCGCAACACTTACCGGGGTTTAACCGTCGTATGGCCAGTACCGACGGAGGGACCGTCGACACAGGTCAAGGAGCAACGCGATGCAACCGCGTCTCTCGCGCAGCGCCACCGAGAAAATGGTGGCGGGCGTCTGCGGCGGGCTCGCCGAGTATTTCAATATCGACCCGGTGATCGTCCGACTCATCTTTGTGCTCGTCACGCTGACAAGTGGCCTCGGGCTGCCGGTCTACCTGCTCCTCTGGATAGTGATGCCGAAGAGTGCTGGCGTGCCAGGTAGCCAGACGCTGGAGCAGAGCGCGCGGCAGTTCGGACAGGAGGTCTCGGAGTTCGGGCGTGGCCTGAGCCAGGAGGCGGCGCGGCTCAGCCGCGAGGTTCTGGTGGGGCAGCGCGAGCAGGGAGCGTCACAGGCCCGTCGCGGGGGGGTGGACACGCAGATGCCGCCAGCCGAGCATCGCTTCGACCCGGAGACGGGCCAGCCGCTCGGGCCGGAGCAGCCAGCGCTGGGCCAGACGATCAACCTGACGCCACCGCAGGCCGATCTACCGGTCGCCTACCCGCAGCCGGCGACCCCGCGGCGCGCACGTAGCTGGAGCACGCTGGGAGCCATCCTGATCGGGATCGGCGGGCTGATCTTACTGGAGCAGCTTGGCATCGACATGTCGCTGATCTTTCCGGTGCTGCTGATCATCGCGGGGGTGATTCTGCTCCGGCGCAAGCGCTGAATGAGGGAACGTCGGGCCAGGAACCAGATGGCGCGCTGAGAGTTTACATTCTGCGTCATCCGTGCTAGGATCTAGCCACAAGCGACAATGTGGTACGCGTTGGAGTGAGGAGAACGAGCCATCGAGACAGGAACCATCGCCCGGCGCATGGTGGAGCTAGCGGAGGACAAGCAGGCGCACGAGATCGTTCTGCTCGACATCCGCTCGCAGAGTACTATCGCCGACTATTTCGTGATCTGCTCGGGTGACAACGATCGCCAGATCAAGGCGATCGTCGAGCATATCGATCTGAAGGTCAAACAGGAATTCGGGCTCGCCCCCCGCACCGAGGGTTCGCCCGACACCGGTTGGATTGTGCTCGACTACGACGACGTGGTCGTCCACGTGTTCAGCCCGGCCCAGCGCGACTACTATCGGCTGGAGCGGCTCTGGAGCAAAGTGCCGCCGGTCGTCGTCGTCCAGTGAGGACGTTATGAGTAAGTCTCCCCCGCGACGCAGGGTTGTGTCGCGACGCAAACGGATGCTCCTCTTCGCCTCTGGCGCAGCACTGGGTAGCGCCCTGGGCCTGATTGTGGGCTCGCTGCTAACCTTCTGGCTTGGCGAGGGCACTGTGCGAGCGCTGCAGCGCGGCTTGCGTAGGCTCAGCGGCGACGATAGCCACCCCAACTTCGACCTGCTGCTGCAATAACACGCTCCGGACACGACCCAAGCGGCGCCGATCCACCCGATCGGCGCCGCGTCGATTCTGCTATGATGCGCTGCGAGAGACGGCGCACACGGGCGTGCCGCGCGCAGCGGAAGGAGGCTGTGATGGAGCTTGCTGGCAAGGTCGCGATCGTCACCGGGGGGGCGGGTGCGCTGGGTGGGGCAGTGGTACAGGCGCTCCTGGAGGCCGGCGCGGCGGTGGTGGTACCGTACCAGCGAGAGGGCGACCTGGAGGCCCTGCGGGAGCGGCCCGGCATACCAGCCGGGGCGGCGCTCAGCGGGATGCAGCTGGACCTGACCGACGAGGCGGCGGTGGGCGAGGCGTACAGCCGGGTAGCCACGGAGCGGGGCGGGATCGACATTCTCGTGAACATTGCCGGGGGCTTCGCTGGCGGGAAGCCGGTCCACGAGAGTGGTTGGGCGATCTGGCAGCAACAGCTCGATCTGAACTTGAAGACGGCGGTCCTCTCCTGTGCGGCGGCGGTGCCCCACATGATCGAGCGGGGTGGTGGAGCGATCGTCAATGTCGGCACGCGCACGGCCACCCAGGCTGCGGCGAACCTGGCCGCCTACGCCGCCTCCAAGCGGGCAGTGCTCCAGCTCACCGAAGCTCTCGCCGCCGAACTGCGTGACCAGGATATCACGGCGAACGCCATCCTGCCGAGCACGATCGACACACCGGCCAATCGCGCGGCGTCGCCCCGGGCCGATCACAGCCGCTGGGTGCGGCCTGAAGCGATCGCGCGGGTGGTCCGCTTCCTCGTCGGACCGGACGCACGGATCATCAGTGGGGCGCACATACCGGTGTACGGCAAAGCGTGATAGCAACCCCTGGTTGAGTCAGACAGGGTTCGAGAGATCGTGCCAGTCTGGTGACGGATGCGGCGTGCTGGAGCGCGTCAGAACGCCATTGGCGTGCGGCGCTCGGGCTTGCGCACCGTGCATCCGGGGAGCTCGTTTGGCACCCTGGAGACGTGGCACACTGCGCCCGGGTGCGCGCGACCGAGCGATGGTGGTGTTCCAGTTAGTGATCGCCTGCCCACGTTTCAGCGCCGGGCAAGCTCACGTCCCGTAGGGTTCCATCGTTGTCGGGAGTGGGGGCGTACGCAGCGGGCGACTCGGCCACCCGGCGTGGGGAGGGGGCGTCCGGGCGCACATCGAGGAGGGCTTCAACGTCGGCGCGGCGATAGAGACGCTCGCGCCCGACCCCTTTGCGGTAGCTGCGCAACAGGCCACGGCTCACGTAGGCATAGAGTGTCGCGCGTTTCACGCCAAGAAGGGCACTGGCCTCGGCGACCGTCAGATAGTGCTCGCCATCGATCATCTCCATAATAGGGAGTATACGCCACCGGCTTATTCTCGTCAACACACATCAAGTAACATCAACATATATTGACATTCGTCAAGAGGTGTGCTATGCTCGTGGCGCCAGGGGGCGACGACGGGTTCGTCATGGTACGCATCCTGAGCGCGTACAGCACCTGGCGTCCTGTCGCATGGGTAAGAACGTGGATGCGTAAGGACGGCGCGTAGCAGGAGAGGCCGGCGGCTGGCCACCAGGTGGAGGTGGCCCACCAGGCAGCGGGCGTCGGGGCGGTGATACCCTCTTGAGGTACGTCATGGGCAGGCAGGCATTAGGGCTGGATGGGACGATCGTCGCGGAGACGCGGCTGGGCGCGATCGACGGGTTGGCTGGGCAGCTCAGCTACTGTGGATACAGCGTCCACGAGCTTGCGGAGGGAGCGAGCTGGGAGGAGGTGCTGTACCTGTTATGGCACGGCGAGCTACCCAACGCAGGAGAGCTGGCGGCACTGCGGGAGGAGCTTGAAACCGAGCGTGTTCTGACGGAGGCCGAACTTGCCCTGGTACAGCGGCTCCCACAGGAGGGCCACGGGATGGACGTCATCCGGGCGGGGGTCAGCTTGCTGGCGGGCCTCCACCGTCCGGGGCTGATGCGAGCGAGCCGGCTTTACGCCGAGGGGCTGCGGCTGGCGGCGAAGCTTCCCTTGCTGGTGGCGGTGTGGGCCCGGCACCGCGAGGGGCGCGAGCCAGTAACGCCAGCACGGGGGCGGAGCCACGCGGCGGCCTTCCTGGAGGCACTCCACGGGCGGGCGCCGGATGCGGTGGAGGAGGCCGCATGCAACGCCTACCTGGTGCTGCTGGCGGAGCATGGTCTGAACGTCTCAACCTTTGTCGCGCGGATCGTGGCTAGCGCGCAGAACGATCTCTACGCCGCGGTAGACGCGGCCCTAGCGGCGTTGAAAGGTGTGGCGCATGGAGGCGCAAACGAGCAGGCCATGCGCACATTTCTGGCGATCGGCAGCCCGGCGGCGGTACCGGCCACCGTGGATGCGCTGGTGGCGCGCAAGGAGCGGCTGATGGGGGTGGGGCACCGGATCTACAGGACGGAGGACCCGCGAGTGCGGCATCTGCGGCAACACTCTGCGGCGTTGGCGGCGCGCCCTGGCGCGGACGGCTCGGCCCATGCGGTGGCGGAGGCAGTGGCGGCCTACGTGCTTGAACACCCCTACTTTGTGGAGCGCAAGCTCTACCCGAATGTGGAGTTCTTCAGCGCGCCCTTGCTCTACCAGCTCGGCCTGCCGCTCGACACATTCACCCTGGCTTTCGCCATCGCGCGGGTGCCGGGGTGGGTGGGGCACATTGGCGAGCAGCTGGAAGTGGCGCGGCTGGTCCGGCCCGAGGCCGAGTATGTAGGCTCGGCACCCCGAGCGTTTGTGCCGCTGGCACAAAGAGGGTAGTAGGTCACCTTGATGATGTTGCCAGCTGGCGATGCTGCGGGCGCCAGCTGGCGATCCCGCTGAGACGCCCCGGTGGGGCGTCTTTACGCTGCACGATCTGTGTGGTGGGCCACCAGTCCTATGAACCGAGAGGCTGTGAGGCACTCATTTGAGCTCTTCACGAGTTTCGAGGAGCCGCGTTCGGCGATCTACGGGGCGCTTGCGACGGCGATCCTCGACGAACCCGAGTTGCTCCCATTGGCAGGCCAGGCTCGCGTGGGCCAGCCGGCGGCTCACATGCTCTTCGCCGCCGCTCAACTGCCCGGGACGAGGGCACCAGGCGGGCTACCGGCCTCGGAGCTGAGTCGCGATGCGGCGCTGCCCGGCCTGTTCACGGCCTCGCGGTCACTCGCCCTCGGGGATGTTGCCGGTCTCTTCGTACTCGCGCAGCGCGGCCACCGCGCGCTCGAAGGAGTAGTAGTAGATCCCGGCGTCCCACTGGTCCGTCATGGGGTTCAGGCTACAGAGGAGCTCGATCTCGGCGGCGCCATCGTTGTAGATGGTCGCCTGGGCGAGCCAGAGGTTGCCACAGCGCACCGCGTGAGCGCTGAGCAACTCGCTTCGGAAGCTGTCTGCTCCGGCATCGGTGAAGATCTGGCCGGGCGCCATCGCGGTTGTGATCCTGCCCGCCATGGGCCGCTCCTTCCCGGTGTGATCGCTTCCCTGCAGGCGCTGGCGGGTATTATATCGCATCCAGCGCTGGATGCTGGTGCTACTCATCTCCTGTTTTTCCGAGGAAGGGGTAGAGCATCTCGGCGGTGAGCAGATCGTGGGCGCTGGCGCCATCGCGGAAGCGGAAGGAGCTGAGCGTCTTCATATAGTTGGCCCGCTCGAAGGCGGCCGGCTCGGCCACGGCCCGCTGGCTCATGCTCCCCTGCATCTGGGCGATCGACACGTACTCGTGTTCCTCCATCCAGGCCCGTATGTCGGCGAGCACACTCGTCACGTGGGCATGGTAGTCGCCGCGGAGCAGGGCCGAGGCCATCATGGCTACCCGGGCGCCCGCCATCATGGCTTTGAGCACGTCGTGGGCCGTATGGACGCCGCTGGTGATCGCGAAGTCGACGGGGATGCGCCCGTAGAGCAGCGCTACCCAGCGCAAGGGGAGGCGTAGTTCGTCGGAGGTGCTGAGGTGCAGGTTGGGCACCACCGTGAGTTGCTCAAGATCCAGGTCGGCCTGGTAGAAGCGGTTGAAGAGCACGAGCCCATTGGCGCCGGCCTCCATCAGGCGCCAGGCCAGGTTGGGCAGGGCCGTAAAGCTCGGGCTGAGCTTGACGGCCAGGGGGATGTGGAGCTCGGCCCGGACGGCCCGGACCAGCTGCACGTAGTTTTCCTCCAGCTCACTGCTGGTGAGAGCGGGGTCGGTGGGCAGATAGTAAATGTTGAGTTCCAGGGCATCGGCGCCGGCCTCCTGGATTAACCGGGCGTAGCGCACCCACCCGCCCGGCGAAACGCCGTTGAGGCTGCCGATGATCGGGATGCTTACGGCGCGCTTGAGCCGGTCGAGCTGCTCCAGGTAGCGCTCCGGGCCGGCGCTGTAACGACCGCTCTCAGGCAGGTAGCTCAGGGCTTCGGCGTAGCTCTCCGCGCCATGGCTCAGCAGGTGGTCTAGCTCCAGGCTGGTCTGGATGATCTGCTCCTCAAAGAGCGAATACATGACGACGGCCGCCACGCCGGCCTCCTCCATCCGCTGTACGCTCTCTACCCGCTGGGAGAGCGGCGAGGCGGCGGCCACGATCGGCGAGCGCAGGGTTAGCCCCAGGTAGCGGGTGGTCAGGTCGAGCATGGCGATCGCTCCTCTTCTCAGCGGCGGCTCATCTGCTCGAGGCGGGCCAGGTGCTCCTGATTGCTGCGCCTGGCCTCGGCGAGTAACGCCTCGGCCCGCTCCGGGTCGCTGTGCTGCAACATCAGGAAGCGCCCCTCACCAGCGACATAGTGCTCGACGCCGACGGAGGGCGCCTTCGAGTCGATCGTCAGCGGGTTGGCGCCTGCGGCGGCTAGCGCCGGATTGTAGCGGTAGAGGGTCCACATGCCCGACTGTACGGCGAGTTTCTGTTGCTCCAGGCCACGGCGCATGTCGATGCCGTGGGCGATACAGTGGCTGTAGGCGATCACCAGCGAGGGGCCATCGTAGGCTTCGGCCTCCTGGATGGCCCGCAGCGTCTGAACGTCGTCGTAGCCCATGGCTACCCGCGCCACATAGACGTTGCCGTAGGTCATGGCGAGCAGTCCCAGGTCCTTCTTCGCGGTGCGCTTGCCCTTCGCGGCAAACTTTGCCACCGCGCCCAGGGGGGTGGCTTTGCTCGCCTGGCCACCCGTGTTCGAGTAGACTTCGGTGTCGAGCACGAGGATGTTGACGTTGCGTCCCGAGGCGAGCACGTGGTCCAGCCCGCCGTAGCCGATATCGTAGGCCCAGCCGTCGCCCCCGATGATCCAGACGCTGCGGCGCACCAGCACGTCGGCCAGCGAGCGCAGTTCACTCAGCGCAGCCTGCCGCTCGCCCGGATGTTCGGCGATTAGCGCATCGAGGCGGGCCTTCAGCTGCTTCACCCGCGCGCGCTGCGCCGCGATGCCGGCCTCGTCGCGCTGCGCGGCCGTGAGAAGCTCTTCCACGAGCGTGGGGCCCACCGCGTCGGCCAGCCGGGTGAGCAACTCGCTGGCGTACTCAAGCTGTTTGTCGAGCGTCAGGCGCATGCCCAGCCCGAACTCGGCGTTGTCTTCGAAGAGTGAGTTGGCCCAGGCCGGGCCACGGCCCTCGTGGTTGACCGTCCAGGGGGTGGTGGGCAGGTTGCCGCCATAGATCGAGGAGCAGCCGGTGGCGTTGGCAATAATGGCCCTGTCACCGTAGAGCTGGCTGACAAGTTTGAGGTAGGGAGTCTCGCCACAACCCGCGCAGGCGCCGGAGAACTCGAAGAGCGGTGTGAGCAGCTGGGCGTTCTTCACACTGCCCAGGTGGAGCCGGGTGCGGTCCACCTCTGGTAAGCCAAGGAAGAAGGCCCAGTTGGTTGCCTCCTGGGCCCGCAATGGGGCTTGGGGGGCCATGTTGATCGCCTTGCGGCCTGTCTGCCGCTTGTCCTTCACCGGGCAGGCCTCAATACAGAGGGCGCAGCCCGTGCAGTCCTCAGGTGCCACCTGGAGGGTGTAGCGCTGACCGGGCAGCTCTTTGTAACGGGCCTCGGCGCTCTTGAATCCAGGTGGCGCGCCGGCCAGGGCTTCTGGAGGGTACACCTTCGGGCGGATGACGGCGTGCGGGCAGACGAAGGCGCACTTGTTGCACTGGATGCAGATGTCGGGCTCCCAGACGGGGATCTCCATGGCGATGTTGCGCTTCTCCCAGCGACTTGTGCCCGTGGGGAAGGTGCCATCTACGGGCAGGGCGCTCACCGGCAGTTCGTCGCCATGGAGGGCGATCATCGGCCCGAGCACCTCGCGCACAAAAGGTGGGGCCTCGGCGGGGACGGGCGGGCGGAGTGCCAGGTCGGGGGCCTCGTCGTCGGTCTCCGGCAGTGTCACCTCGTGGAGCTGGCCGAGAGTCTGATCGACCGCCATGAAGTTCTGCTGCACAACCGCCTCGCCGCGCTTGCCGTAGGTCTTCCGGATACTGCGCTTGATCTGGGCGATCGCTGCATCTCGGGGCAGGACACCGCTGATGGCGAAGAAGCAGGTCTGCATCACGGTATTGATCCGCCCGCGCATGCCCGTGGCTGCGGCAACGGTCGATGCGTCGATCACCCAGAGGTGCAGGCCCCTGTCCCGGATCGTCCGGCGCACCTCGGCTGGAAGGTGCCTCCAGACCTCCGTGGGGCCGTAGGGGCTGTTGAGCAGGAAGACACCGCCAGGCGCGGCGTAGCGCAGCACGTCGAAGCGTTCGAGGAAGCTGAACTGGTGGCAGGCTACAAACTGGGCTTCGCCGTCGCCGATCAGATAGGGGGCGCGGATCGGCTCTGGGCCAAAGCGCAGGTGCGAGATCGTCACCGAGCCAGACTTTTTGGAGTCGTAGACGAAATAGCCCTGGGCCGCGTTAGGCGTCTCCTCGCCAATGATCTTGATGCTGTTCTTGTTGGCGCCAACCGTGCCATCGGCGCCGAGGCCCCAGAAGACGCAGCGGACGGTGCCGGCGGGCTCGACGTTGAAGCTCGGGTCGTAGGGCAGGCTGGTGCCGCCGACGTCGTCGGTAATACCCACGGTAAAACGACGCCGTGGCTGATCGGTGGCCAGGTTGTCGTAGATCGCCCTGACCATCCCCGGGGTAAACTCCTTGGAGGAGAGGCCGTAGCGCCCACCAGTGACCATGGGCGCTTCCTGCCGGTGGCGCTCTTGCCAGAGATCGGCTAAGGCGCAGACCACGTCGAGGAAGAGCGGCTCGCCGGCGCTGCCGGGCTCCCTGGTGCGATCGAGCACGGCAATCCTGCGAACGGTCGGGGGCAGAGCTTCCAGCAGCGCTGCGGGGGCGAAGGGCCGGAAGAGCCGCACGCGCACCACACCCACCCGCTCACCCCGAGCCACCAGTGCGCGGGCGGTCTCCGCCGCCGTCTCACCGCCCGAACCCATGATCACGATCACCCGTTCGGCCTCGGGGTGACCCGTATAGTCGAAGCAGTGGTAGGAGCGGCCGGTGAGCGCCGCGAACCGGTCCATGGCCCGCTGGACTACTGTCGGGCAGGTGTCGTAGAAGGGGTTGGCACGCTCGCGCGCCTGGAAGTAGACATCGGGGTTCTGGGCGGTGCCGCGGATCACCGGATGCTCGGGGGAGAGAGCCCGGGCGCGATGGGCGCGGACCAGCTCGTCATCGATCATTGCCCGGATCGTGGTGGTCTCCAGCGGCGTGATCTTGTTCACCTCGTGGGAGGTGCGAAAGCCGTCGAAGAAGTGGAGGAAGGGCACGCGGGCCTCAAGCGTGGCGGCGTGGGCGATTAAGGCCAGATCCTGAGCCTCCTGGACCGATCCGGAGGAGAGCAGGGCGAAGCCGGTGGCCCGGGTGGCCATCACGTCGGAGTGGTCGCCGAAGATCGAGAGGCCCTGGGCGGCGAGGGAACGGGCCGCCACGTGGAAGACCGTCGGAGTGAGCTCACCGGCGATCTTGTACATATTCGGGATCATCAGCAGCAGGCCCTGAGAGGCGGTGAAGGTCGTGGTGAGCGCGCCAGTCTGCATGGCGCCGTGGAGCGCGCCAGCCGCGCCACCCTCGGACTGCATCTCATAGACCGTCGGGACGGTGCCCCAGAGGTTGGGGCGGCCACTTGCGGCGGCGGCATCAGCCGCCTCGCCCATCTGGGTCGAGGGGGTTATCGGGTAGATCGCCACCACCTCGCTGAGCAGATAGGCCACCTGCGCGACGGCATCGTTGGCGTCGGTTGTTACCTGGGGCGCCCCTTCCGCTGTCGCTGGGAGGCTTTCACCTGTGCGGCGCGTGTCCATCTGGCCAACTCCTCTCCACAATGCCGTGCTCGCTGCCACAGGTAGTATAGATTTGTTCCTGCCATCACCAGGTAAAAGCAGGGCAACCGGTAGTGACAATCTCGTGCGCGGCGGCATTTCTGACAATTCCCTCATCGATGTCACGATTGTTCTGCCAGCGTACCCCGCGTATAATGCGCGTACACGAGCGAGAGAAGCAATAGGGCGAGCGCGTGGGGGCAGCTGTCGTCTGCCAGAGGTACTGTCATGGAAATCACCCTGGTTGTGGTCGCTGATCGGGCAGAAGAGCGCGAGCTTGAGGCCCGGTTCGGCGTGGCCGCCGCGACGATCGCCGCAAGCCTGCTCCAGGATACGGTAGCCGTTGCGCGGGCCGTCGATACGGTGCGTGTGGAGGTATACGCCGAGGGCGCCGCGCAGGCCTTTGCGCTCGCCGGCCTCGGCCCCATCCATCGGGTGAGGGCACCTGACGCTGCTTCGACCTGCCGGACGACCGCCGAGATCCTGGGGATGGCCCTGGAAGGCGGTGGGCCGGCGCTTCTCCTGAGCAGTGGCCTGCCACACCTGCCGGCCTGGCGCCTGCGAGATGCCGTCACCCACCTGGAGAACGGTGCCGACCTCGTGCTCGGCCCGGCTGACCGTGGCGGGTGGTACCTGCTCGGGATGCGTAGCCCCCACTCCCGGCTCCTCAGCCTGGTAGAGGCCTCTCGTGAGCCAACCAATGCCCTTGTGGCTGAGGCACAGCTCTCCGGGCAGCGCCTGGTGATCCTGCCACCCTGGTTCGCCGTGCGCACGCTAGAGGATCTCCTGGAGCTAGCCGAGCTTCTGCGACCGATGCCGGAGCATGTGGCGGCCAGTACACGCGCGCTCGGCGCGGCTGGCTTTGGGCGCGCCCGCGCGCTCGGCGGATAACAAAAGCGTTATCTTGCGGGTCGCTCCATGTCAGCCCCGGCCCATCAGGGTGGGATACACTCACACCGTCTGTCTCTATCCACCGGTCGGGCTCACCGTGCTGAGGAGTGCCATCGATGAGCGACGACATGCGCTCTGACGACGATCGCCTGCCGATCTTTGTTGACAGCGATGCAGGATGCGACGATGTGATCGCGCTCGCGTGGTTGTTGCGTTGCCCTGAAGCGCGCGTCGTTGGGATGAGCAGTGTGTTTGGCAACAGCAGCGTGCAGAACACAACTGCCAACCTGCTGACCCTCCTGGACCACCTCGGGCACGACATCCCGCTCACCCGCGGCGCCTCGGCCCCGTTGGTCTACCCGCGCACGAGTACCGGCGCCCTCGTGCATGGCCCCGATGGGCTGTGGGGCGCCCAGGAGCCTCACGATCTCACCGGGGTGGCTGAGGGTGCGCCGGGCGCGATTGCCGCAGCGGCCCGTGCCAACCCCGGGCTCACCCTGCTGGCCCTGGGTCCGCTCACAAACATTGCCCGCGCGGTGCAGGCGTACCCCGACGATCTCGCGAATGTGCGCCTGGTGGCCCTCGCGGGGGCCCGGGGAACGGGCACCATCACGCCTGCGGCCGAATTCAACGTCTTCGCCGATCCGCACGCCCTCGCCGTAGTGCTGGAGAGTAAGCTCAGGGTTGAGCTCGTCACCCGCGATGCCTTTCAGCACATGCTGCTGGACACCCGGCTGGCGGCGCGCCTGGAGGCCGAGGGCAGCGCGGTCGGGCGATTTCTGGCGCGCGTCCTATACGGCTATTCCCGCGCCGTCACCCACCAGCAGGGAGCCATCGCCGTTCCCGATGCGGTCGCGACGATCTACGCGCTGTACCCGGCGCTCGGCGTCGCGGTGCCCGCCACGGTTCGTGTCGTGACCGAGGGGGAGTTGACCCGGGGCCAGACGGTGATCGCCTTGAGCGCGCGGCACCAGGCCGCACTCGCCCTCGGCACTGGCGGAGTCGAGTGGCTCGCCAGTAGTATCGCTAGCCCCAACTTTGACTACGAGGCCGCCCTGCGTGAGGCGAGCGCCCGTGCCCCCCGTAACGCCAGTGTCGTGCTTGAGATCGATGCCCCCACCCTGGGTGAGATGCTCGAGGATGGTCTGATGGCGCTGAGTGTGGAGCGGGCTGTTGGTGAGTAGGGTAGGGCGGTTGTAGGGACGCAGCGCACTGGGTCCCTACAACCGCCCGCGTGTCTCGTCGCGCCCCCCGGTACCTTCCCGACTGTCTCCCGACCCGCGTGCCTCGTCGCGCCCCCCGGCGCCTTCCCTGACCGCCCCGCCTGCGTGCCTCGTCGCGTCTCCCGGCCAACGTCCGGTTCCCCCCGGCTGTCCACGGTCGCCCGTAGCAGCCCGGTTTTGCCTCGGGGCTGGGCGTGTTATACTCGGTGCAGTAGGCGGGCATACGGGAAAGGAGCGGCAATGGCTGAGCAACGACCGGCCTTCGACCCCGATGCCGCGCGCCGGTTGCACGGGGTGCTGATCGAGGAGTTGACACGCGATGGCCTGCTCGATGATCAGGCGATTGCGGCAGCCTTCCGGGCCATTCCCCGCCACCACTTCCTGCCCGGCTATCAGCTCGAGGAGATCTACGCCGACAAGGCTGTCGCGGTGAAGCGTGAGGGCGATGAGTGGGTCAGTTCGTCGTCGCAGCCTGCCATGATGGCGATTATGCTGGCGCAACTAGCCCTGGCCCCGGGCCAGCGCGTGCTCGAGGTGGGCGCGGGCACCGGCTACAACGCCGCGCTGATCGCGCAGATCGTCGGCCCGCAGGGGCGGGTTGTGAGCCTGGAGATCGACGACGATCTCGTCGTGGCAGCCCGCGCCAATCTGGCGGCGGCGGGCGTTGTGGGTGTCGAGGTGCGCTGCGGCGATGGGGCACTCGGCGCGCCCGATGCAGCCCCCTTCGACCGGATCATCGTCACGGTGGGCGCGTGGGACGTGCTGCCCGCCTGGCGTGAGCAACTGGCCACTGGTGGCCGTATCGTCGTGCCGCTGACGTTGCTGCCGGGGATGATGCTCTCGCTCGCCCTGGAGCAGCGCGGCGACCACTGGGTGGCTGTGTCGGCCAGGCCCTGCGGCTTTCTGCTCATGCGCGGATCAGCGGCCCACCCCGAGCGGAGTTGGGGCCTCCCGCAGATCGATCTGTACCCACGGGCCACGCGCGGCGCTAGCCTGCGTATGGCGGCCAGCATCGAAAAGGAGTGGAACCGCTACGAGCTGCGCTGGGGCTGAGCGGCCCTCGACGCCGCGCTCTTAGGAGGCGATTGCTCCGTGGACAGGCGCGCCGTATAATGAGCATACCCACTGGCCGTTCGTTCTGCGCCCGCCTCCCACGGCGGGAGGAGGCCCTATGGCCATGCGCATGGCCGAGCGGCTCCGCGCCGCCCGGTGGCGACAGTTCGTCGGGCGGACGGCTGAGCTCGCCACGTTCGCGCAGGTGATCGCCAGCCCTGAGCCGCCGTTCGTGGTGCTACACATCCACGGCCCAGGCGGGGTGGGCAAGTCCACCTTGCTCAAGGCCTTCGCTCAGCAGTCCGAGCAGAACGGTGTGCGAACGCTGTCCCTCGATGGCCGGGAGATTGAGCCGACCCCCGAAGCATTCCTTGGCGCCCTCCGGCATGCCATGGCTCTGGATGTGGGTGCCACGCCGCTTGACGCGCTGCTGGCCTACGCCGGGCGCCAGGTGCTCCTGATCGATACGTATGAGCAGCTCGGGCCGATCGATGGCTGGCTCCGCGACGTGTTTATGCCCCAGGCCCCGGCCGGGCTGCTTGTCGTGCTGGCTGGCCGGGAGGGGCCAACCCTCGGTTGGCGCACCGACCTCGGGTGGCAAGGCCTGCTGCGTAGTCTCCCGCTCCGAAATCTCAGCCCCGATGAGGCGCGGGCCTACCTTGGCATCCGCGATGTCCCGCCTGAGCACCAGCAGCCGGTGTTGAACTTCACCCACGGCCACCCCCTGGCGCTCTCGCTCGTGGCCGACCTCTTCGCGCAGCGCTCGCTCACTCGCTTTGAGCCCGAGCAGAGCCCGGATATGATCAGGAGCCTGCTGGCTCATCTGGTCCAGCGGGTGCCAGGACCCGCCCACCGGGTGGCGCTGGAGGTGTGCGCGCTCGTGCGCCTCACCAGCGAAGCGCTGCTCGCCCACACCCTGGAGCTCCCCGACGCTCACGAGCTCTTCGATTGGCTCCGTGGCCTCTCCTTTGTCGAGACAACCCCCCGTGGGATCTTCCCCCACGACCTGGCGCGTGAGGCCCTCGCGCTCGACCTGCGCTGGCGTAACCCGGAGTGGTACGCCGAGTTGCACCGGCGGGCGCGGGCCTACTACACCGCCCGCCTGGGGCAGAGTCATGGTGCTGAGCAGCAGCGCCTGCTGATGGACCTGATCTACCTGCACCGCGATAACCCGGTGGTGCGCCCCTTCTACGAATGGCAGATGAGCGGCACGTCCCTGCCCGAGCCCGCCCACCCTGAGGAGCACGAGGCCATCCTGGCGTTGATCGAGCGTCACGAAGGCCCCACGTCCGCCGCCATTGCCGCTCGCTGGATCGGCGAGCAGCCCGCTGGCGTCCTCGTCCTGCGCGACCCGGAGCACCCGGAGCCAGCCGGCCTGCTGATCCAGTTGATGCTCCATGCGGCTGATCCGCAGACGATCGCGGCCGACCCGGCCGCCCATGCCGCATGGGAGCACCTGCAGCGCACGGCGCCGCTCCGCAGTGGTGAGGCGGTGGTCATGTTTCGCTTCTGGATGGCCCGCGAGACCTACCAGGCCGTCTCCGCCGTTCAGAGCACGCTCTTCGTGGCGATCGTACGCCACTACCTGATCACCCCCGCGCTGGCCTACACCTGCTTCGTGTGCGCCAACCCCGACTTCTGGGCACCGGGGCTGGCCTACGCCGACCTCTACCGGCTGCCTGGTGGCGACTTTCAGAGCGGCCAGTACCGCTTCGGGATCTTCGGCCACGACTGGCGCGTGACCCCGCCGGCAGCCTGGCTGGCGCTGCTCGCCGAGCGTGAGACGGCCAGCGGCATCCAGGCGGTAACGCCACCCCCTGCCCAGGCGGCGCTCGTGGTGCTCAGCGCCGACGAGTTCGCGACGGCGGTGCGCCAGGCCCTGCAAGAGTATGTGCGCCCCGACGCGCTACGGAGCAGCCCGCTGCTGCGCTCGCGGCTGGTGGCCGAGCGCACGAGCCCTACGGCTACGCCCGCCGAGCGCGTGGCGGCTCTGCAGAGCGCTATTCGCGAGGCTGCCACTGCGCTGCAGGCCTCGCCCCGCGACCTGAAGGCCTATCGGGCGCTCCATCATACCTACCTACAGCCTGCCGCCACTCAGGAGCAGGCCGCCGAACTGCTTGACCTGCCCTTCTCGACCTATCGGCGCCACCTGAAGAGCGGCATTGGTCAGTTGATCGAGTTGCTCTGGCTCCAGGAGACCGAGGGCGGGTAGCTGGGTGTCCGTCGCCCGGGTGAACAAAAAGTGAATAGCAGCTGACCTGGAGCGCCGCTCCGCCGACGGCTACACTGGTGTCAGGAGCGGCCAGTGGGGCCGCCAGAGTAGCAGGTGACCCACCATGATGAGCCAGACGGCTGTTGAGGCGCTTGTGACCGACCTGTTCGAAGCTCTGAACAGCGGCGACCCTGGCCGGGTGGGCGCATTGTACGCCGCCGACTACCGGGGCAACGATGTTGGCCAGGCGGGTGGAGTGAGCGGGCGCGAGGCGGTGGTGCGCAGTTACAGCCGCTTGATCGCCGCCTTTCCCGACGCCCGCTTCGAGGGCGAAAGCCTGGTGAGCGGCGAGCGTGTCGCGCTGATCTGGACGATGCACGGTATCCACCGTGGCCCATTTCTGAACGTTCCCGCCACCGGACGTGAGGTCGAGATCCGTGGCGTTTCGGTGCTCGCGATCGCCGATGGGCGGTTCGCCAGCGGCACGCGGATCTGGGATGTGGCAGGCTTCCTGCGCCAGGTGCGACTGATCCCCGAGCTTCCGGAGTAAGCCGGAACGATACCCTTCCGTGCACGCGGTGAACCGGGGGCCAGCAGGCCACCCGGCGTTGGCGTTTGGGCACCCCATAGGCGTATCGGGCCTGGCTTGCTGCACGCTCAGCAACACGACTGGCGCCACGACTCACGTGAGGGATCACACGCCCAGCGTGGCACCCCATCGTAGCCCCAGCGCGCTGTGGCCCACCTGACTTCGCCGGCCGAATCGTGGGCCTCGACTGGCGGCGAAGATCCTAACAGGCGTTGCGCTCCGCAGTGTTCTACGGAGCCACCACACAACATTGAGCGTCGTGGGCCCCAGGCCGCACCGGCCCGATCCCGCGACGCCGTGCCCACCTGAAGGGAGGTATGCCAGCCAGACGATACCACCCCTGACTGGTCGCGTCCATCGCGATGGTCGAAGCGCTTGAGCCACGTGCGCTTCGCTCTCCACAAGCGGGAGTGGGCGCCCCCCGCGTATGCGGGGTGGTGAGGGCGGCCCCCGGCTCAACAGATCGACCTGCAGCGAGGATGCCAACGGGTGCTCGGAGCCCTCCTGGCCAGCATCGGCCGCCCGTACTCGTGGCTCGCGGCGGTGCCCTGGCCCCACGGGCTCCGCGTGAACCCGCTCCATCCCGGTGGCGCCGCCATCGGGCCGGCTCGCTGCTGCCCGAATTCACCCGCAAGGCGACGCGCGCACACCCCGCCCACGCGCCCGCTCGCACCACGAGGAGCACGACCAATGAGTCCTCTTCGCCGCTTCACGCGCCAGCTCAGCCTGGCGCTGACGCCCCTGGCGCTGCTGGCAACCCTGCTGGTTGGCTTTGGCCCGGGCCCGCTCGGCGCCTCCAGCCACCGGGAAGCCCCGCTGATCTCCTCCGATCCGGACGCCGACGGCACCGACTTCTACATGTTCGTCAGCCCCGATGCGCCCGACACGGTTACCCTCCTCGCCAACTACATCCCCTTCTCGGCCCCGGAGGGCGCACCGAACTTCAACGCCTTCTCGCCCAATGTGCTCTACGAGATCAACATTGACACGGTCGGCGACGGCGTAGCCCACGTAAAGTACCAGTTCGAGTTCACACCCCCCACCCGCAGCGGCACCGACGCGCTCACCTTCCTCTACAACGATGGTCCGGTGACCAGCCTGGACGATCCGAACCTCAAAGTGCGCCAGAGCTACACCGTGCGCGAGATCGTCACGTACGGCACCAGCACGACCACTACCACGCTCAAGAGTGGCATCCCCGTGCCGCCCCCGAACATCGGCAGCAAGTCCACCCCCGATTACGAGGCCCTGGTGGAGGAAGCCCTGGCCGAGGGTGTGATCAGCAACGGCGGCGACACGATCAAGGTATTTGCTGGCCCCCGCGACGACCCCTTCTGGGTGGACCTGGGCTCGATCTTCGATCTGCTCTCGCTGCGCGGCCAGGCCAGCCCGATCGGCTACCCGGGCGGGCCGACCGTAGGTGTGGATAACCTGACGGGCTTCAACGTCTATAGCCTCGCCATCCAGGTGCCGATCAGCCGCATTCTGAGCGGCGCCCCGGTCGACGAGACGGTGATCGGCGGCTGGACGAGCGCGAGCCGGCGTAGCAACCGCGTGCTGGCGAATATCACCGACGTGCTCGGCGGTAGCGCGAGCGGCCTCGATACCAGCAGCGGCGCCTACGTGCAGGTTTCGCGCCTCGGGATGCCCCTGGTAAACGAGGTGGTGATCCCGGTGGCGCTCAAGGACGCCTTCAACAATCTGGCGCCCACCCTTGATGCCCCGATCTACACTGCCACCGACGCCACCCTCGGCCCGATCGGCGACCTGTTGCAGACCAGTGTGGAGGACCCGGAGGTTGGCCGGCTGCTCTGCGCTCTCTACGGCGTGCCCCTGCCCGCCGACGCGAATGACGACTGCCGTAGCGAGGTGGATCTAGACACCCCGGCCTCCGGCCGCGACGACATCTTCAAGATCTTCCTCACCGGCATGACTCTCACGAAGCCCTTCACGATCATCACGAGGGGCGGCGCAGTGACCCTGCCCGCCGGTACGGTGGTGAACCAGCCCACCAAAGGCACAGGCATTGTGCCGGCCGAGATGCTGCGCCTGAACACGGCGATCAAGGGCGACCTCTGCTCGCCCACACCCAGCCGGCTCGGCATCCTCGGCGGTGATGCCTGCGGCTTCCCGAATGGCCGGCGCCTTGGCGACGATGTTGTGGAGATCGAGTTGCTGGCTGTGGCCGGCGCGGCCCATAGCGTGCTGACCGACAGCAGCGAGACCTTCGTCTTCAACACCGACCTGATCAGCGTGCTGGACGATGGCATCGACGGCAACGACCGGCCCTTCCTGAGCAGCTTCCCCTACCTCGCCACTCCCCACCAGGGCCAGGAGCATCTGCACACCAACCTCTACCGGCAGCTCATCCCGCTGACGGCACGCTAAGCGTGGCGCCCGTCCTAAGACGAGGTTCGTGGCTGCTTGACAGTTTGCCGCCGCCACGGCCCTCACCCCATTGCCCCCTCTCCCGCACGCGGGAGAGGGGGAAGCCACGGCAGCGGTAGTACAGGTGCGTCATACCAACTCCACTATACAGAGTCGCCTCAAAGCCTACCCGAATGCCTTGCACGAGAAGCTGCAATCCAACATCTGCAATCTGAAATGGTATCAGGGAGGTACACGGATGCGCGTGATGACAGCCCGTAGGCCAGAGGTGTTGCTGCTGGCTGCGCTGCTGGCTCTGGCCATAGTGGCAGCTCTGCGCGGGATCGAGCCTCCGCCCGCGCCGATGGCCGGCGGATCGCTGGCGGCGCCGGCCACCCTGGGCGACCCCCGCACGATCGCGCGGCTGCAGGAGCGGCTGCGGCGCGCCCCCAACGATGTGGACGCTGCGGCGAGCCTTGGCCTGGCTTACCTGCAGCGGGCGCGCGAGACAGGCGACCAGGGGCTCTACGGGCAGGCCGAGCAGGCGCTGGAGGTGGCGCTCGCCGGCAACCCGCAACATCTCGATGCGCTGGTGGGCCGCGGAGCCCTGGCCCTGGCGCGGCACCAGTTCGGCGAGGCCCTCGAGTGGGGCGAGCGGGCCCGCGCCGTGGCCCCGCAGCGCGCCGTCGTCTACGGTGTGCTCACCGACGCCTACGTCGAGCTCGGACGCTACGAGGAGGCCGTAGCCGCCGCCCAGCAGATGATCGACATCCGGCCGGACCGCGACTCCTACAGCCGGGTCGCCTACCTGCGCGAACTCCACGGGGACGTGGCCGGCGCGATCGCGGCGATGGAACTGGCCGTCGATGCCGGGGCACCCGGTACCGAGGGTACCGCCTGGAGCTACGTGCAGCTGGGCAATCTTGCCCTTGGCCAGGGCAATGTGGCGCGGGCCGAGGAGGCCTACCGGGCGGCGCTCGTCGAGTGGCCGGGCTACGCCCACGCCGAGGCCGGGCTGGCACGGGTCGCCGTGGCCCGCGGCGACGATGCGCGGGCGGCCGCGCGCTACGCGACGGCTCTGGAGCGCCTACCGCTGCCCGAGTTTGCGATTGCCCTTGGCGAGCTCTACGCCCATATGGGCCGCCCCACAGACGCTGAGCGCCAGTACGAACTGGTGCGAGCCATGCAGCAGCTCAACGCAGCCGCCGGAGTGGACGTGGATATGGAGCTAGCGCTCTTCGACGCGGATCACGGCGATGATCCGGCGGGCACTGTGGCCCGCGCGCGGGCGGCCTATCTGGCGCGCCCCTCGATCTACGCCGCCGATGCGCTGGCATGGGCGCTCTACCGGGCTGGCCAGGGAGAAGAGGCCGCGCGCTACAGTGCCGAGGCGCTACGGCTGGGCACGCGCGACCCGGCGCTACGTCTGCGGGCCGGCCTGATCGCGACCGCTGCCGGTGAGACGGTGGCCGCCCGCGAGCACCTGGAGCTCGCCCTGACCGGCGCGCCGGCCCTCTCGCCCCTGCGGGTGGCCGAGGGGCGGGCGGCCCTGGAGCGGCTCGCTCACCGCTAATGGGTTGCCCGACGACCCGTCATCCGTGTGGGCCGCCGTCGTCGCTGCGGCGATCGGGTGGCCGGACCGCAGGCTGAGGAACAAGCAACGCCCGATCGAACAAGGAGCACAACGATGATCCCCCCGAACAAAGCCGCGCCTATGGCATCGGCGCCCATGCGCTACAGCGATGACGGCCAGGTTGACTGGGGCTCGATGTGGGACAGCTTCTGCGCCCTGGCTCTGGATGGAGGCCCGCCCCATCGCGGTACCATGCTCCACCCCGGCGACGCCTCGGAGCCGGCGAGCCCGGCCTACCAGGCGGTGGTGGCCGAGATCGCCCGTGGGGTGCTGGCGGTGAGCGGGCTGCGGGCCGAGGCGGCGGCGCCGGGCTGGCTGGCCCTAACCTGCGACTCGCCAGGCATGGCCCGCTGGCTCGCCGAGGCGATTGTTGGCGAGAACGTGGCTGCGCGCCATGAGGGCGCGCGGCTCCTGGTACCCACCGGCGCCAACTACAGCCTCAAGGGCGAGATCAAGAACGTAATCACCGCCGTGGCCAAGACGACCCACTACTGGCGCGAGCATCTGCCCCAGGCCGCCAAAGAGGCCGTGGAGTCCCAGGAGCGGCTGGCGAGTCTCTGGCGTGGGCTGCGACGGGCCTTCAGGGGTTGAGTGCCACCTTCAGCACGCGCGGCGCGTTCGTCGCCGCGTAGAGGTAGTTGGCCGTGTCGATCGTGAGCGCGAAGGCCGAGCCCGTGGTGGCCACACTCCCCAGGGGCCGCCCGTCGCCAGCGAAGACCTGGATGCCGCTCCCGAAACTCGACACGTAGACGCGGCCCTGCCCATCGACGGCCAGTGCATTGAAGGACCAGGTATCAGGCACGCTGAACCGGTCGCGGAAAGCACCGTCGGGCCCGAAGATGAAGAGGTTCTGGCCGCTGGCATCGAGGGCGTAGATCGTGCCCTGGCCGTCGGCGGCGATGGCGTGGATGGAGCCATCGGCGTCGGCGGCCGCTAGTAGCTCAGGGATGCGGCTCGTCTCGCGGCCCTCGGCATCGAAGCGCACCAGGTCGCCGCTGGCCCAGGGAACGCCGAGCATGCTGCCATCGCCGAGCACGACAAGCTCCTCCAGGCCGTTGCCGTCGGCGTCGGTGAAGCGACCGAGCAACGTGCCGGTGGCGCCATCGAAGATGCTCACGGCGAAGTTCTGCGCCACAAAGACACGACCCTGGCGGTCGGCGGCGAGTGCGAGGACGGGGCGATCATCATCCAGGAGCCAGCTGCGCTCGAAGACACCCTCGGAGCTGAAGCGCTGCACCCGGCCCGGGCTGTAGTCGGCCACGTAGATTGCGCCGTCGGGGCCCACGGCGATGCCGCGGGGATCGTTGAGGAACCCGTCGCCGATCCCTTCCTGGCCGAACTCCAGCGTGGTGGTGCCGATCGATGGCCCCGTCTGGGCCGGCGCAACCGTGCCGAAAGCGGCGGTCGTGGTAGCCTGAATGGCCTGCACCGTGGCGGCCACATCAGGGATCTCGATCGTGGGGATGACCACATCGGGGATCGCGATCGTAGGGATGGCTGCCGTTGGGGGAGCCTGCTCCTGCTCACGCGGGTCGGTGGTAGGGGGGAGCACCGGCGCCTCTGGTGTGGGCGCGGTGGTGGCCGGCTGGTCATCGAGGCCGATCTGAGCGAAACCACTCGCCAGGGCCAGCAGGGCCGCAGCCAGGGCCGCCACAAGGAGCAGGGCGAGCCCGCCGATGATCGCAGGTGTGAGCCAGCGGGGTGCGCCGGTAGCCCGGGCCATCACCGGTGGGGCGGGCGGCGACGCGGGGGCTGGCTGGGGCGCGGCCCCTGGAACAGCCGAGACGCCTGGCCGAGGTACCTGGACGGTAGTGGCCATCCCGGCGGTAGAGGCGCCAGCGGAACCGGTACGCACGGCGGCGGCCAGGTCGGCGCGCACACTGGCGGCGCTCGCCGGGCGATCGGCGGGCTGAAGAGCCATCGCGCGGCCGATCAGCTCGCCGAGGGCGCGGGGCAACTGGGGGCTCAGCTCGCCGAGGGGGCGGAGCGGGTCCGGCTGCCCCTGGAGCTGCGCCGAGGCTCGCTCCAGCGCGTTCGGCGGAGCGGTATGGGCGAGCAGGGCATAGAGGGTCGCGCCCAGGCTGTAGAGATCGCTGCGAGGGTCGGTGCCGGTGCCCCGGATCTGCTCCAGCGGGGCAAACTGCGGTGTGTAGCCGAAGAGGCTCGCGCCCTGGCCCGTACCACCTTTGGCGAGGCCGAAATCAAGGAGCACCACCTCACCGCGCGGGGTGAGCTTGAGATTCTGGGGCTTAATATCGCGGTGAACGATCGGCGGGTTCTGGGTGTGCAGATAGTCGAGCGCGTCGAGCAGCTGATCGGCCCAGGGCAGCACCTCGCCGAGCCCGAAGGGCGCACTGCGCTGGGCAGCCAGGGTTGCCAGGTCGGTGCCGGGGATGAACTGCATCACCAGGAAGTGGCTCTCCCCCTCGGCGAAATAGTCGCTCACCACGGGGAGAGCGGGGTGGCGCAGCGAGGAGAGCAGGCGCGCCTCGCGAGCGAAGGCGTCGTCGAGTTGGGCGCCGCGCACGAGGGTCTGCTTGAGCGCCACGCTGTTGCCGAGGCGCGTATCAATCGCCTCGTACACGGCCCCCATGCCGCCGCGACCGACCTGGCGCACAACCCTGTAGCGGCCGTGGATCAGGGTGTCGGGCTGGATTGGGCCAGGGTGCATATGATAGGCGTTGATCAGCTAAGGGTGTGCTGCAGTTCGGACTCGATGCGGGCCACGAGCATATCGATCGCGATCGTGTTGCGGCCGCCCTCGGGGATGATCAGGTCGGCGTAGCGTTTGGTGGGCTCCACAAACTCCAGGTGCATCAGCCGCACCGTGTTAAGGTACTGGTCGATCACTGAGTCGACGCTGCGCCCGCGCTCCTCCACATCGCGCTTGAGGCGGCGGATGAAGCGCAGGTCGGCGTCGGCGTCCACGAAGAGCTTCACCTGCATCCGGCGCCGCAGCACCGGCTCGGCGAAAATCAGGATGCCCTCGATCAAGATCACCGGGCGCGGGAGAATAGTGCGCGTCTCGGGGAGGCGCGCGTAGGTGGCGAAATCGTAGGTGGGCACCTCCACCGGATGACCGGCCGCGAGTGCGTCGAGGTGGGCCACGAGCAGTTCATTATCGAGCGCGTCGGGGTGATCAAAGTTGAAGCGGGCGCGCTGCTCAAATGGCAAGTGGCTCAGGTCGCGGTAGTAGAGGTCGTGGGGGATGTAGGCGATGCGGTCGGCGCCGACACGCCGCAAGATCGCCTGAGAGACGGTCGTCTTGCCGCTGGCGCTCCCCCCGGCCACGCCAATGATGATCGGTTTGTGCTCCAATGCTCGTCCCTGTGCCTGTGCTTACACGAACTGCCCGCCAGCATAAACGCAGCGGCGGCCTGTTTTGCACAGGCGACGATGAAGCCGCAGGTGGGGCCTGCGGCTTCGGGGGCGGCTAGCCTTCCAGCTGTTTTTGCACCGCAGGGTTGCCGAGGATCTTATTGGTGAGGTAGGTGGCCAGCCAGGCGGCGGCGAGGCCGAGGGCGAGGTTGAGCAGGCCATAGACCATGCGGCGGCGCATATCGTCGTCCATAGATTATTCCCTCCGTCTTCCGAGGATGGTAATGAAGTAGAGCAACTGAGCGATCGACTGAGCGGCGGCGGCCACGTAGGTGAGTGCGGCGGCGTTGAGCACTGCGTTGACGCCGGCCGACTCCTCTACGGTGACGAGGCCGTTGCGCTGAAGCATCTCCCTGGCGCGGGCGCTGGCGTTGAACTCTACCGGCAGGGTCACAAGGGTAAAGGCCACCGCAGCGCTGAAGAGGATCACGCCGAGCACGGCGATGCTGTAGCCGAGGTTACCGCCACTGCCGCTCAGGGTGCCGAAGGTGATGCCCACAAAGAAGAGCAGGGTGCCGAGGTTGGAGCCGATGTTGGCGAGGCCAACGATCCCGGCGCGGGCCCGCAGCCAGACGTAGCCTTCCTTATCCTGGGCGGCGTGGCCAAGCTCATGGGCGACGATCGCGGCGGCGGCCACTGAGGGCTGGGTGGAGCTTTCGGAGAGGCGCATCACCTTGCCACGGGGGTCGTAGTGGTCGGTGAGCATGCCGCCGATGCGCTCAACCTGCACATGGCTCAGGCCTTCGTTCTGCATCAGGGTGCGGGCCACATCCAGGCCGCTGATCCGCCGGGCCGTTGGCACCTGTGACCACTTGCGGAACGCCGACTGGACCTGATACTGGGCCCACATGGCGAAGAGCATCGCCGGTAGGGCAAAGAGAAAATAGGTGGGGTCGAAGAAAAACATCCTGCTCTCCTTAAGGAAGGGTACAGGGGAAGTGCCTCAGGGGACAGGGCTGCCACAATCGCGCGCCGTGTGCTTCACCAAACGGGAAAGCCGGCTAGAACCCTGTCTCAGGCATGCGAGGCAGCGGCGCCCCGGCACTGCCCATTGCAATCAGTATACCATCGCCCGTGCCACTCGTACGCACTAAGACAGCGCCGCCAGCGTCAGGGTCCTGGATGGCGGGCCGCAGCCGCGTCGCCTACCGAGAACCAGGAACCAGGGAAGCGCCGGCGGATAGCGTTCTGACGCCCTTCAGCCCACCGCAGACGGGGCAACCGGTCGGCATGTGGCGCTAGCGGATATTGTGCAACCAGGGCGGAGATGGGTGGAAACCGGCACGTTGGGCGAGCGGACCACGGCGGCATCGCGGCGCACGGGCACCCCACACGCCCGGCGGCTCACGCCGCGGGCTACCGTCCTGCGAAGCTGGAATGCGCCGGCTCGACCGGCACCCGACTGTACAGCCTGAAGGTCGGCGTTTCCGCGCGGGTTGGGTCATCTGCGCTCCTGTTGCACACGGGCTACGCTAGAGCGGGGAGGCCTGGCTACTACCGGGTGCGATCGCCGAACCCGGGCTGGTCGGCGGCCAGCGCGGCTCGGCGACCTGGCGCCCCTGGGCGCGCCCGAGGAGGAAGAGGCCAGCGGCGAGCGCGCCGAGCAGTACGCCGAGCAGCGCCCCACGCAGCAGCGGCCAGCCATCCGGGGGCGGGATCAGGCGCTCAACATCCCTGGCAATGCGTTTCATAGACCTGCTCCTGGTCTTCTGGCGGCGCTGTCAGTATAGCACGAGGCCCGGGTGCCCCGCGCCAGCGCACCACGGGGAGGTGTGGCATCGCGTTCTGCACAGACGGCGCACCGACCGATTGGGCCGTTCCGGCGGACGCGGGAATCCGGGGGGCGGGTGCCGGTGCCAGGATAGTATAATCAGCGTAGCCGCCCCCGGCCTTGCCGGGCAGTCCAGGGGGGCTTGCTTGGAACATCCTGGCCGTCCCGGCCCGCAGCGCCACCGTGGTGCCGGCCTGCTCCTGCTGATCGTCGCCATGGGCCTGCTGGCCGCCCTCACCGCCCCGTTGCGCTCGGTGCTCGGTGTGCGGCGCAATCTGGAGGCGCTGGTCGTTACGGCAGCGCCCCCGCCTGGCGCGAGCGCGCCGGTGTTACCGTTGCTCGCCCTGCCAACGGTTGCGCCGCCCCGAACGGGGGTGCCCAATCCGGCCACCGTGCTGGTGCTCGGGGTCGATCGGCGCCCCGGCGAGGCGACGACGCCCCGCAGCGACGCCGTGCTGGTGGTGCGGCTCGACCCGGCCAATGGTCGAGTGGCCGTGCTTTCGCTCCCCCGCGACCTCTGGGTGACCATTCCCGGCCATGGCCGGAACCGGCTTAACGCTGCCTACCTGTGGGGCGAGCGCGATGGGCCCGCTGGCGGGGGCATGGCCCTGTCCCGCGCCACGGTGGCCGGGTTGCTCGGCATGCCGATCGACTACGTCGTGGTGGCGGACTTTCGGGGCTTTGTGGCGCTCGTTGACGCGATCGGCGGTGTGACGGTAGACGTGGAGCGCCCACTCGTGGATACTCGGTTCCCAACTGCGGACCGGCGCACGACGACGGTGCGCTTCGCGGCTGGCCCACAACGTATGGACGGCGTGGCGGCCCTGACTTACGCGCGTATTCGCCACCCCGACAGCGATTTCGAGCGGGGCCGGCGCCAGCAGGCCGTGTTGATCGCCATCGTTGAGCGCCTGCGCGAGCAGGGCAGCCTGGAGACCATGCGCGCCGCCGAGCGGCTCAGCGCGGCCCTGGTGGGCTATGTGCAGACCGACATGCCCACGGCGCGCATGCTCGAACTGGCCTGGGCCCTGCGCGAACTCGATAGCAGCGCCGTCGAGCGCTACGCCCTCGCCGAGGGCGATGTGAGCTTTGGTGTGGACAACGACCGCTTCGCCCAGATGCCCCGGCCAGGGGTGATCGAGCGCGTCACCCGCTTGCTCCTCGGTGGGGAAGAGCAGCAGGGCTCTAGTGGCCGCCCACCCTGATCGGGCAGAGTAAAGACGCCCCATCGGGGCGGCTCCCCATCGGGGCGGCTCCCCATCGGGGCGGCTCCCCATCGGGGCGGCTCCCCACCGGGGCGGCTCCCCACCGGGGCGGCTCCCCATCGGGGCGGCTCCGTGGGAGCGCGACCCAGCGCAAGCTCCGTAGTGAGCCACTCGTAATCCCAGCAGCACCGAGCAGCGAGACCCAGAAAGCGCTGTACGGCCACGTAGTGCTGAAGGCACAACGCAGAGAGAACTGCCAAAGTCGCGGGTCGCTTGACAAGTACACGATGGGCTCTACAATAAAGTGGACAGGAATATGCAGGCGCCATAGCACGCCCGGGGCGTGCCACGTATATGCGGCGGAGACGTGCGATCGGCACGGCGACGTTTCCGGTATTACAACCTATCCATCAGAAGCTCATGCGGTTCGCGGGCTGCCGCTGCGCCTATGGCGAATGTGGTCGAGCAGGCGATTGAGTATTCTGCCGCACGCGCCTCCTCGTCCAGATCATCGCCAATGATGCCGTCTTGCACGATGGCCGGGTGGTGTGGGCCGAGGAGTTGGCTGAGCGGTCGCGTTGGGGCGTAACGCTGGCTGGTCAGTTCCCCCAGGCGTAGAGGCGATGGGTGGAGCGCCGTCGCGTCACGCAATTTGTTCGCTTAACCGGATCGATGGCCGTCACTGAGCAGGTCGGTTCTCGTCCGGTTCGAGATGTCTCGACCAATGCCTTCAACCACGGCCCGGCCAGCCTTTTGTGCCAGCCGCTCATTCGTGGGGCGCATACCGCCGCGATGAACACCGGCCCTCGTACAGAAGCGGCGCGTCGGATCCTGCGGTCGCTGCGGATGGCGGCCCGCCGGCTCCTGCGCTCGTTGCACCTCCCGGGGCACTCTCCGGCATACGCCGCTCGGCAGGCTTCGTGGGGTGTCGCATGCAGGCCACTCGCCGCGCAGACGGAGGCGATGCTGTCGCTCAGCGAGTTCGCCATCCAAACCTGGCAAGCACGGGGGCCGGCTGCCTGCGCTGCTGCTCAGTTCGTGTCGTGCTGCGTCCTTAGCGTGAAGCGTAGCCCGATGTGCCAACCGCTTTCGCGCACGATCCGAGCCTTGCCGGTATACAACTGGCCGTGGGCATAGTGGTGGTGAACGGTTCCAACGTATGCACGGCGTGGGGGGCGTTCACCTGGCCTGGCGGCCCAGGGTTGGGCATGCTGCCGTAGCGACCAGCGTCAGGCCGTGGGCTGGCCGGCAGATGGCGCGGCGCCAGTAGGCCACTGCGCGGCAGCGTTACACGCACGTGAATGGCCTGCGCGCACAGGGGACCTGGCTGGCGATTCGGCACGGCTAGTGGGGCTTGAAGGATGCCACGAAGGATGGGAGTGGAAGGAGTTGCTTCCTGACGGTTTCAGGCGGCGACGCCCGCGTTGTGGTCGCCCTGGCTGGCGCCGTCTGGCCCCTACCCGCCGTGGTATGATAGCCGCGGCCTTGGAGACGAGACATAACTGAATGACCAACGTTCTGCATGGTACATGGCTGCCTACCGAGCAGCGCTTGTTCCTCTGGGGGGAGAGCGATACACCGACCCCGCGCCGGAGGCCTGGTGAGGGTGAAGCGCGCGCCCCACGCCGCCGGCGCAAGGGGAGTGCCCATACCCATCCTTTCCAGGTTGCGCCTGATGCACTCCACGAGCGCCTCGCCGATCTTCCTTTGAGCACCCTGGTGCCCCCTGATGGCGAGCGCACCGTCTGGCTCCCCTCGGTCAACGGGTCGCCGCTGCCCCTGCGCGAGCTGCGCGCGGCGGGCGTACAGGTTCCGGATGGTGCCCCGGCCCTGGCCGCCTGGCGCGTGCGGGGCCTGCTGATCGAGCCCGGCCAGGCCGTCGAGTTGCTGCTGGCGCTCGGCACCGCCCACGACGCCGGCTCGGACCTGCGGAGTTGGCGCGTGGCCGCCCTGCTGGCCCTGGAACTGCTCGCCGGCCAGCAACTCATGCCCGCCCTTGCGCGGGATGGGCACCGGCTGCGGGCCTTCTGGCAGCCTCGCCCGGTGCCCGCGACCGCCCAGAAGATCGGGGCCCTCGCCCGCGCGCTCCCGCCCCTCTGCCGCGCCGTGACCGACCGGCCCGATGCCGCGCCCGCGCCCCGCGAACTCGTCGATGCCTTTCTCGCCGCCGCCGCTGATGCGTTGGCCCGCGACCTGGCCGCCCGCGACGATGCTCTGGCGCTGCTACTCGCCCACGGCCGCGAGGCCGGGGCTTCGGTGGGCGCCGCCTGGTTTGCCGCCCTGCTCGGCCGCAACCCTGTGCTGCCGCTCCAGGGCCGCCCCGCCGATGAGTTGCTGCGGGCCTGGCAGGAGTGGGCCGGTTTCGAGCACGTCGCCGGCGATGAGGTCTTTCGGATTACTTTCCGCCTTGAGCCCCCCGCTGACCCACAGGGCTACTGGGGGCTCTCCTACATGCTTCAGGCCGCCGACGACCCGAGTCTGCTGGTGCCTGCTGCTCAGCTCTGGCGCGAGCGCGGCACGTTCTTCAGCTACCTGGACCGGCGCTTCGCTCACCCCCAGGAGCGTCTGTTACGTGGTCTCGCCTTCGCGGCCCGGCTCGTGCCCGCCATCGAGCGTAGCCTGCGCGACAAGGCCCCCGAGCAAGCCCAGCTGACCCTCGACGAGGCCTTCCACTTTCTCAAGGAGGCCGCCCCGCTACTCGAGCAGAGCGGTTTCGGCGTGCTCGTGCCGGGATGGTGGACGGGCCCCGGCCGTCTGCGGGCCCGCGCCCGCGCTACCGCCGCCGAGCGCAAGGGCAAGCAGAAGGACAATCTTGGCATCCTCAGCTTCTCCAGCATGATCAACTTTCGCTGGGAGCTGAGCGTCGGCGATCAGCCGATCGACGCCGCAGAGTTCGAGCGCCTCGTGGCCCTCAAGCAGCCGCTGGTGCAAGTGCGCGGCGAGTGGGTAGCTCTCGACCCCGAGCAGGCCCGCCAGGCGCTTGACCTGCTCAAGCAGCAGGGGCAGATGACGGTGGCTCAGGCCATCCACCTTGGCCTCGGTGGCGCCGAGCAAGAGCTCCCCGCCGGGATCGCCTTCGGCGGCCTGGAGGCCGAGGGCGCCCTCGGTGAGCTCCTGCGCGATCTCTCGGACACCCGGCGCCTCGAGGAGCTCCCCCAGCCCGCGACCTTCCAGGGCACCCTCCGACCCTACCAGCTGCGGGGCTTCTCCTGGCTGGCCTTTATGCGTCGCTACGGGCTCGGCGCTTGCCTCGCCGATGATATGGGGCTGGGCAAGTCTCCGCAGGCGATCGCCCTGTTGCTCCACGAGCAAGCGATGGCGCCCCGTGGTGGCCCTACCCTGCTCGTCTGCCCCACCTCGGTGGTGGGCAACTGGCAGCGTGAACTGGCCCGGTTCGGCCCCTCCCTGCGTGTCTACGCCCATCAGGGCCCCGAGCGCCGCCGTGGCGAGGAGCTTGAGGCCACCGTGGCCGCCAGTGATGTGGTGCTCACCAGCTACCCGCTGCTCGCGCGCGACCGCGAGGCCCTCACCGCCATCCCCTGGCGCCTGGCCGTGCTCGACGAGGCCCAGAATATCAAGAACAGCGACACCCGTCAGGCTCAGGCCGCCCGGGCCCTGCGGGCCGAGAGCCGCCTGGTGCTCACCGGTACTCCGGTGGAGAACCGTCTGTCTGAGCTGTGGAGCATTATGGCTTTCCTCAACCCCGGCTACCTCAGTGGGGAGACGGAGTTCCGCCGCGTTTTTGCCCGGCCGATTGAGCGGGCCGGCGACGCCGAGGCCGCCGAGCGCCTGCGGCGGCTGGTGGGGCCTTTCATCCTGCGCCGCCTGAAGACCGACCCGACGATCATCTCCGATCTGCCCGAAAAGCTGGAGATGAAGGTCTTTGTGCCGCTCACCCAGGAACAGGCCACGCTCTACGAGGCTACCGTGCGTGACGCGCTGAGCCAGATTCAGGTGGCCGATGAGGAGGGCGAGCAGACGCGCCGCCGTGGTCTGGTACTGGCCATGCTCACCAGGCTCAAGCAGATCTGCAACCACCCGGCCCATTTCCTCAAGGATGGCTCACCGCTAGCCGGGCGCTCGGGTAAGCTCGCGCGCCTCGACGAGTTGCTCGAAGAGGTGCTCGCCGAGGGCGACCGGGCGCTGATCTTCACCCAGTTCGCCGAGATGGGCGAGCTGCTACAGCGGCATATCGCCGGGCGGCTTTTTGCCGAGGCCCTCTTCCTCCATGGCGGCACGCCCGCCCGAGAGCGCGATGCGATGGTGCGGCGCTTCCAGGCGCCCGAGGGGCCGCCAATCTTCATCCTCTCGCTTAAAGCCGGTGGCGTGGGCCTGAACCTCACCCGGGCGAGCCATGTGATCCACTTCGATCGCTGGTGGAACCCCGCCGTGGAGGATCAGGCCACCGACCGGGCCTTCCGCATCGGCCAGACGCGCAATGTGCAGGTGCGCAAGTTCGTCTGCAGCGGCACGCTCGAGGAGAAGATCGATGCCCTGATCGAGGGCAAGCGGGCGCTGGTAGCCCAGGTGCTTGGCGCCGGCGAGGCATGGCTCACCGAGCTCAGCACCGACCAGTTGCGCGATCTGGTGGCCCTGCGACGTGAGGATGTGACAGAGTAGAGGGGACACGGATGCCGCGCTATAACAACAGTTGGCGTCGCGAGCGCCGCGAGCGCCGTGGGCGCCTGCCCGCCGAGGGGATCCGCGCCGAGAGCCAGCACGGCAGCTTCGGCGAGTCCTGGTGGGCCCAGCGCTGGGTGGCTGCCCTGGAGCGCCTGGGCTATGGCAGCCGACTCGCGCGCGGTCGCACCTACGCTCGTGGCGGCGCGGTGCTCAGCCTCGATCTGGGCCGTGGGACGGTGAGCGCCCGGGTGCAGGGCTCCCGACCGACTCCCTACCGCGTGACGATGGAGATCGCTCAGCTCAGCGATCGCCAGTGGGAGCAGGCGATCGATGCGATGGCCGAGCAGGCGATCTTTGCCGCCAAGCTCCTCGCCGGCGAGATGCCGCGCGAGATCGAGCAGGCCTTCACCACTGCCGGCGTCTCACTCTTTCCCCAGACGGCCCGGGAGCTGAAGACCAACTGCACCTGCCCCGACAGCGCCAACCCCTGCAAGCATATCGCGGCCGTCTATTACCTGCTGGGCGAGCGCTTCGACAAGGACCCCTTCCTGCTCTTCGCCCTGCGCGGGCGTGACCGCGATCAGGTGATCGAGGCGCTGCGCGGGCGTCGCGCCGATGCCGCTGGCGACGAGGTTGAGGCGCCGCCGGTCGAGCAGCCGCCGGGGCTGGCCGAGCAGCTGGAGCACTTCGATGAGCCGGGCCCGGGGCTGGCCGAGATCGCGCCCCAGATCGCAGCGCCGCCCGTGGCCTCGGCTCTGCTGCGGCGCTACGGCCCGCCCCCCGGCGACATTTCCAGCGAGCTGCACGTGGCCTACGTCGCGCTGACTCGCGCTACCCTCAAGCGGCTCTTCGGCGACGAGTAGACCTCCCGGGCGGCGAACCTACTCGTCGTCCAGCTCGTAGAGCAGGTCGAGCAGGGCCTCGCTGGCGGTCTCCACTGCGGTCGAATCGCTTTGCCGGGCGGCCTCTTCCAGGGCGGTGATCGCTCGCCGCAACTCGGCGTTCTCGGGGTGCGCCGCGCTGGCCCGCTGGGCGCGCCCGAGCAGCCCGAGCGTCTCCAGGCTCATGGATGCGGTGCCAGGCGGAGGTAAGGCAGCGGGTGCGCCCGGCGTGGGGGCGTCCCAGCCTTCCAGTTCCAGGTTGTCCAGGTCGTCGCGGATGCCGGCGAGTTCGGCGGGGGCCAGGCGAGCGTAGGCCGCGCGCACACTGGCGTTGATCTGCCGGCCGCTCCCCCGATCGACAGCGGAGATCGTGACGATCCCGTTCAGGTCAAAGTCGAACTGCACCGTGATGCGGGGTGGCTGGCCGGGCGCCTCGGGACGCAGGTGCTCAAAGAGGAACTGGCCGAGCAGGGTGTTCTGCGAGGCCACCGGGTGCTCGCCCTGGTAGATCTTCAGGTCGATCGCCGTCTGCGCGGGGTGCAGGGCGGAGTAGATCTCGGCGCGCGAGGTGGGAATGGTGGTGTTGCGTGGGATGATCACACTGTAGTGGTCGGGGATCACCCGCCCGTGCTCCAGTTCAGCGATCTCAATGCCCAGCGAGTGGGCGGTCACGTCCACCAGGATCGCGTCAAGGGGTTCGCCGGCGATAATGGCGGCCTGCACGGCGGCGCCAAGGGCCACGGCCTCGTCGGGGTTGACGGCGACGGCGGGTTCCAGGCCGGTGCGCTCGCGCACCAGTTCCCACACCAGCGGAATGCGCGTGCTGCCGCCGACGAAGAGCACTTTGTCCAGATCCTCGGCGCTCATGCCCGCGTCGCGCAGGGCCGCGTCGAGCGATTCAAGCGTGCCATCGAGCAGGTCGGCGATGGCGGCCTCGAAATCGGCCCGCTCCAGCTCTTCGTCCAGGTGCAGGGGCCTGCCCTCCACGGTGAGCAGGTACTCCTCCTGGACGCGCACGGTAGGCCGGCTGGAGAGGGCAATCTTGGCCGCCTCAGCGGCGCGCAGCAAGCGCGCCATGGCCCGCTGGTCGGAGCGCGGATCGACACCGTGCCGGGCCTCAAAGCGCTCGACGAGCACGTCGCGCAGGCGCTCGTCGAAGTCGTCGCCGCCGAGTTGGGTATTGCCGTGACTGGCGCGCACCTCGACCACGCCGCTGTCGAGCTCGATGATCGAGACATCGAAGGTGCCGCCACCGAGATCGTAGACGGCCACGAGCTGGCGCTCGGCGCTGCGGTCGAGGCCATAGGCGAGGGCCGCGGCGGTGGGCTCGTTGATGATCCGCTCCACGGTGAACCCGGCGAGCTCGCCGGCCTCGCGGGTCGCCTGGCGGGCGGCATCGGAGAAGTAGGCCGGCACGGTGATCACGGCGCGGCGCACAGCCTCGCCGAGCTGGGCCTCGGCGCGTCGCCGGAGCTCGCGCAGGATGAGCGCCGAGATCTGCTGGGGCGAAAAGGTGCGCCCGCCGAGCAGCACCGGGGTGTCGCGGCCCATCAGGCGCTTGATGGAGCGTACCGTGCGCTCGGGGTAGAGGGCGTATTGGTTGCGGGCGGGGGTGCCGATGAGCAGACCGCCGTCGGGGCCAACGCCCACCACCGAGGGCATGATCCGCTCGTCGCCGTGGGGGAGGATCTGCGGCACGCCGTCGCGCACGATCGCGGCGGCGGAGAAGGTTGTTCCGAGGTCGATTCCGATGATCCGGCTCATGGGGGCTCCGTAGGGATACGCGATCACCCGGCCACAGTCACCTCGGCGTGGCGCAGGACGCGCTCGCCCGCCACGAATCCGCGGCGCAGTTCGTGGACGACGGTGCCGGGGGGCGTCGCGCCAGGCACCACCTCAACGGCAAGGTGGCGGCGCGGGTCGAAGGGGTGCCCAACGGTGGGGATTGGCAGCACGCCCTCGGCGGCCAGGGCATCGAGCAGGCGGCGGCGTACAATCGCCAGGCCCTCCAGCCAGGGTCCCAGAGTTGGATCGGGCGGGGGAGGGGGAGCGTTGGCTGCGTCGTCGGCGCCGAGCAGCAGGCGCCGCAGCAGCGCGCCGGGTGGTTCGACGGAATCTGGCCTGGCGCGGGCCGCGTCGCCGGCGCGCAGGGCCTCGTCAAGGCCGTCGAGCACGGGGAACATTGCCCGCGCCACCTCGAGGCGGGCCTCGGCCACGGCGGCGCGGGCGCGGGCGCGCTCGGCTGCCAGCTCCTCCTCGCGGTGCCGCTCGGCGGTGCGCAGGGCCTCCAGAGCGGCGTCGAGGCGCTCGGCCTGGGCTTCGGCCAGCGCGTTACTCTTGAGTTGCTCGCGACCGGCGCGGCCCAGTTGCTTCTCCAGGGCGGCGACGCTGGCCTGCAGGGCCTCCAGCCGGGCGGCCAGTTCGGCCGTTGCGGGGAGAACGTCCTCGTTCATGGCTCCAGGGTCACCTTTGCGTAGTCGGAGCGCCAGTCGCTGCGGTCGAGCTCGGTAAGAGCCCGTAGCACGGCGAGCACGTCGGCGGGCAACACTGCGAAGGAGAGCTTCGGCGGGCTGCGCCGGCGGGCGGGCTCGGGCCAGGGCTGCAGCAGCTGCATGGCGCTCTCCAGGCGCTGATCGGGGTCGCGCAGGCGCTCGTAAGCGGCTCGGATGCGCTTGAACTGCTCAGGGGAGCGCTCGGGCGGGTGCTCGCGCACGGCGGTGAAGTAGGCCCGCTTGATCTGCTCGGCGGTCGCCCCACGTTCCAGCCCGAGCACCGCGAAGGGGTCGATGTACGCTTCGCTCATCAGGACATCCCCCATCAATCCTGGAAGAACTCCTCATCCAGTTCGTCGAGCAGGTCCGGGTCGCTGAGGCCCGACTGAAGCATGAGTCGCAGCATGGGGGTGCCCACCACGCGGCGGATCTCCTGGGCCTGCTCTTGAAGGTCGCGGTTGCCCTGGCGGCGGGCAAGCTGAGCGGCGCGCTGCAGGGTGGCCTTCGCCTCTTGCACCTGGTCGCCCAGGCCGAGAACCAGGCCCAGCAAGATCAGCGCCTGGGGGTCGTCGGGCAGTTGCGCGACGGCGGCCTCGGCAAAGGGGCGGGCCAGGTCGGGCCGGGGCAGCATAAGGAAGGAGGCGATCGCCTGTTTGATGCGTGGCTCATCGGGCTCGATGGCCACGGCCCGCTCCAGCAGTTCCATGGCCAGGCGCGTCCAGGGGGTGTCGGTGGGCCTGGGAGGGGCCAGCGGCCCGAAGAGGGCGAGAGGCATGGCGGGCTGGGGGAGGGCGCGCAGCATCAGGGCGGTGCCCATGGCCACATAGTCCTCGGCGGCGGGCTGACGCTCACGGGCAAAGCGTTCCAGCAGAGCGCGGGCGGCCACTTCATCGCCGGCCATCTGCCATGTCTCCAGCGCGATCGTCCAGGTTTCGGCGCGGTCGCCGGCAGCGTTGAGCGCCCGCTCCACCAGGCCGGCGGTGTCGCCCGAGCGGCGCTGGAGGATCAGCATGCGGGCCTGGTTGATCGGGAAGCGCGGGTTGCTCGGGTCGTAGCGTTCACCTTCGACGAAGGCCCGGTAGGCGGCATCGTAGCGCATGAACTCGGCGTGCTGGCGGCCATTGTGGAGGAAGATCCCCGCAGCGGCGCGGCGCAGGTCGTCGCGGTCGGGGTGGCGCTCAACCAGGCCACGGGCGATCTCTTCGGCCTCGGCGTAGAAGCCGCGCTCACTCTGGGCGATCGCCAAGCGCAACAGGGCCTCGGGATGCTGCGGGTCGATCTGCAGGATGCGCTGGAGCTCGTTGGTGGCGGCGCGCTCCTGCTGGTTGGCCATCAGCGCATCGGCGAGCTGGATGCGCAGGTCCAGGTCGTTCGGCTCGGCCTTGAGGGCCTGGCGAAAGACGGTGACGGCCTCGTCGGGGCGGCCAGCCCGGCGGTAGCACTCGATGATCCGTTTGCGCACCCAGGCCCAGCGGGCCTCGGCGGCGGCGTCCTCGGCGCTCCGCTTGCGGGGGCGAGTGCGCAGAAGGGCGCGCCAGGATTCGGCGGCCGGCTCCCACTCCTCCAGGCGCTCGTAAGCCAGGGCGAGGTTGTGGAGGATGGGCTGGGGCGAGCCGAGACCCTGCCCGCGCCCGAGGATCTCGCGGGCGGCCTCCCAGTCGGCGGCGGCCCGGTCCCAGTTGCCCGTGGCGGCGGCAGCGTGGGCGGATCGGTCGAGCACCAGCACGCGCAGTTCGTCGAAGGCCGGCCCATCGGCCAGGGCGGCCCAGCTGCGGGCGAGGGCGGCGGCAGCCGGCAGGTCGCCGCTCTCGTAGGCAGCGGCGAGACGCTCGTGAACCAGGGCGGCGAGGTTCTGCTCCAGCCGCCCGGGCTTCTCGCCCATGCTGAAGAGTTGTTGCCAGAGCCGCAGGGCCTGCTCGCTATCGCCAGCGAGGGCGGCGGCGAGGCCGCGATAGTAGCGCCGCAGCCCGTGGAGGGCCGGCGCCGGGAGCTGCCGTTCGTCGGCGAGCATCGGCAGCGCCGACGGGTCGCGGGTGGCCAGGCGGCCAAGGCCGCGCCAGAGGCGACCGAGCGGGCTCTCATCGGTTGTAGGCACCTGGCCGCGGATCACGGCCTGCGCCGGGGCGGCCCAGGCGAGGGCCTCCGGGGTGAGCCCGGGCATGCCCTGCAGTTGGGCGTAGGGGTGGCGCTCGAGCGTGAGCAGGGCGAGCAGGCGGGCCGCTTCGACGTGGCCCGGCTCGGCGGCGAGCACCGCGCGGTAGGCGGCCTCGGCTGCGGCGTGCTCGCCGGCCTGGTGCTGCAAGCGGCCAAGGTGAAACCGGTAGCGCAGGTCGTGTGGGGCGAACTCGGCAGCGCGGCGGATGTCGTCCAGGGCGTGGGGGCTCCCCGGTGCCAGGGCGCGCCGGAAGTGGGCCTCGGCCAGGGCTGTGCGCACCGCTGGATCGCTGCTGGCCAGCGGCGCCCACAGCGCGATCGCCTGATCCAGGCGGCCCGATTGGAAGGCACGCAGGCCGCGCTCACGGGGAGAAGTGGGGGCTGAGGTGGGGGCCGGGCGAGCGGGCGGTTTCTTGGCTCGTGGCATCACTGCTCCGGCGGCGCGGCAAGCGACTGGAGGGCTACCCCAGCGCCGCCAGCGCCCGCTCAACGCTATCGGCCGGGGAGACCTTCACCTCGGCCTGGACGATCCGGCCCTCCTCGTCGATCACGAAGTGGCTACGGATGATGCCCATATACTTGCGGCCCATCATCGACTTCTCGCCCCATACGCCGTAGGCCTCGGCAACGGCGTGCTGGTCGTCGACCAGCAGGGTGAAGGGCAGATTGTACTTGGTGCGGAACTTCTGGTGCGACTTCTGGCCGTCGGTGCTGATGCCCAGCACCACCCCGTTGCGCTCCTCGATCGCCAGGTAGTTATCGCGGAAGCCGCAGGCCTGTGAGGTACAGCCCGGGGTGTCGTCTTTGGGGTAGAAGTAAAGGATTACCTTTTTGCCCCGCAGGTCGGAGAGCCTGACGGGCTCGCCGCGATCACTCAGCAGCTCGAAGTCCGGGGCCAGATCGCCAACCTTGAGCATCTGCTCTGCCATGGGTGCTCCGTGAGCGTAGAAATCATGCCGGTGTCCTCATTGTACCCCAACTACGTGCCGTTATCGGCAGGGGCGGGTGCGGTGTCCAGGGTTGCTCCATCACCCGCCCGCACAGGCATGGCCTTGCCCAGGCGCCCATGGGGGCACGAGAACGAGACCGCGCTTCCCGGTACCGCTAGTGACAACCTGTTGGGCGTGCCACGGCACAGGCGGCGGGCCATGCAGGACCCTGCGTCGTTGTGCGGCGGTTCTCGACGCTCGGTTTTGCCGGGGTTGCCACAGGGGCGTTGTGCGCCTCAATTAGTAGCGCTCGCGGTGCACGATCGCGTCGAGGGGCTTGCGGCCGCCGGGTCGTGGTGGCCGAGGCGGCTCGGCCGAGTAGCCGAAGGTGATCGACCAGCGGCAGTTCAGCTCAGCGGGAACCCCGAGGATGGCGTGGGCCGCTTCGGTGTTGTGCAGGGTTGTGACGCAGGAGCCCACTCCGAGTTCGGTGGCCGCCAACTGCATGTAGGCCGCCGCCTGCCCCAGGTCAAACTCGGAGCCGGGCGGGCCAACAAGCACCACCGTGAAGGCCGAGGATGGCATGTGGGCGGCGAAATTGCCGGCGCTGCTCAGGCGCTGGAGTTGCTCGCGCTCCGTGACCAGGATGAAGCTCCAGGGCTGGCTGTTCTTGCTGCTCTGGGCGCGCCGGCCGGCATCGAGGATGGCGGTGATCGTCTCCTCGGGCACCGGCTCGGGTGTGTAGGCGCGTACCGCGCGTTTGCGGCGGATGGCCTCGGCGACGCTCATCGTGGCGGCTCCATCGGGGGCGCTCATACCGACTCCTTTCGTGGCGTGTTTCACTCCCGGGGTGCGCAGCGCCCGCGCGGACAGTTCCGTGCTGGCCCCTCCGGCAGCGCTGTCAGGGGGCGATTGCGAACAACAACAATCAATGGACCTGCGGCAGTATAGCACCCTACCGCCCGTGCGATCGCGCGGTGGGCCGTGCTCGGGTGTGGCGCATGGTGCTGCCCGCCAGCCCGCCGCGCGCTACAGCGCCACGGCACGCGAGGGGACAGGGGACAGAAGCATGTGCCCTGCACGGCCCCCATGACGGCAACGAGGATGCTATAATCAGGAAAGTCCCCGGGCTTCTGAATCCGCATGGCCCCACAGCGGTGTAGCCCGAGCCTCTGGCGCACCAGCCCCCGAGATTAGCATGACGACGCCTTCCTCCATTGAGCGGATCGAGAAGCTCATCCTGGAGCACGCCCGCCAGGCCCAGGACTGGGCCCTCCCCAGCGAGTGGAATCGTATCCGAGCGGCCTACCAGGCCCTGCCCGAGCTCCAGCAAGAGCTCGCTGCGGTGCGCCAGAGCCAGGCCGGGATCAATGATAGCCCGCGTCACTATGCGATCTTCCTTGGCCGTAGCCCCGACTCGCCCGGTGATCTGGTCGTGGGGCTTGGCTCCACCCGGCTGGAGGTGCGCGTGGCCCCCGGCCTGCTCTCCAGCCCCGAGCAGCTCACTGTCGGCCAGGAAGTGATCCTCAACCGCGACCAGAACACCGTGATCGGCCTGCGCGACACCTACCTTCGCGGTGAGACGGCGGAGGTGGTCAATCTCCTCAAGCCCGCCGGTGCCGCCGAGGTGCTGGCCCTCGGCGAAACGGCTGAGGGCGCGCCCTCGGTGCGGGTGGCCTGGCGCGAGGGTGAAAAGCTGGATCTGGGCTGCCCGCCGGAGCTCGCGGCTAGCCTGCGCCCCGGCGATCTGGTCCGCTTCGATGGTTCCTCGCAGATGGTCGTGGAGCGCCTGCGCCCCCGGCTCCACGTGCGCTCCGGCGGCAGCGATGGAGTAGTGGTGGAGGTCAGCGACGCGCTCTTCGCCGAGCGGGTCGCGATCGGCGATATCGTGCGCATCGAGCCCGCCCTCAAGCTTGCGCTCGAGAAGCTCCCCGCCTATGAGACCGGCGGCCTCTCGCTGGAGGAGGTCCCGGATGTGACCTACGAGGATATTGCCGGGCTCGACACCGAGATCGAGCAGATCTATGATGCGATTGAGTTGCCCTATCTCTACCGCGCGCAGTTCGAGCGCTTTCGCCTCGAGCGGCCCAAGGGCATCCTGCTCACCGGCCCCCCCGGCTGCGGCAAGACGATGGTCGCCAAGGCCGTGGCCAATAACCTCACCCAGAGCATCCGCCGCTACCTGACCGGCCTCGAACGCCTGCTGAAGGTTTATGTCGAGCTTCTTGATGCGCCGTCCGACGCCGAGGCCATGGCCGCTTACGCGCGCCTTGCGGGCCAGGGCCACCCGGCCGTAGCCACCCGCGCGGCCGCTCTGGAGTACTGTGGCGAGTTGCTGCGGGCCGCCGATCTCGACCCGGCCCTGGCCCGCAAGCGGCTGGGCGAGATCGCCCGCCGCCTCGACAGCCAGGACGGGGTGCGCAGCTTCTTCCTCAACGTCAAGGGCCCCGAGCTGCTGAATAAGTACGTTGGCGAGACCGAGCACCGGATCCGCAAGATCTTTGAGGAGGCCCGCGAGCGCGCCGACTACTACACGCCGGTGATCATCTTTTTCGACGAGATGGAGGCCATGTTCCGCACGCGCGGCAGCGGCCGCTCCTCCGATGTCGAGACGACGATCGTTCCCCAGTTTCTCACCGAGCTCGATGGGGTCGAGGCAACCGCGAACCTGATTATCATCGGGGCGAGCAACCGCCAGGATATGATCGACCCGGCCATCCTTCGCCCGGGCCGCCTCGATGTGAAGGTGAAGATCGACCGCCCCGACGCCGACGCGGCCCGCGAGATCTTCGCGCTCTACCTGCTTCCGACGCTCCCGCTCATGGCCGAGGGCCCGGTGGTCCCTGCGCCTCCTGGCACCCCCGGCGCGGTCGTTTTTCGGACTGCCTACCGCCTACCCGCCGACGAGGCAGCCCGCGAGCGTCTGTCGCCCGAGCTACGGGCCGTGGGCGAGTTGCTGCCCTTCCCCTGCGATCTGCGGCTGATCCAGAGCCTCGGCCCGGCCCTGCCTGGCCGTCTCGCCAGGCTCCCCGCCGAGCTCAGCGTGGCCCAGGCCCTCGCCCGCCACCCCGACGATGAGGAGTTCGCCGGCAAGCTCGGGCGTTTCCGGAGCTCTACTCCCATAGGGGCGATCGTAGCGGCCGCTCAGGAGTTGCAGGCCCGCAGTGCCGCCGACCCGGCCTTCGCCACGGGCCTGGAGCGGCTCCGGCGCCAGGAGTGGCTGGCCGAGGCCCTGATCGACGAGGTGGTCGAGTTGATGTATAGCTCCACCAGCGCGATCAGCGTGCTCACCCGCCAGAATACGCGCTACCGCTTCCCGCTCAAAGAGTTCGCCAGCGGCGCGGTGATCGCCAATATCGTCGCTCGTGCCAAGAAACAGGCCGTCAAGGAGCTTGTTGCCGCCGGTGATGGCGCCGCCCGTGGCCTCGGCCGCGCGCACCTCTTCGCGGCGCTGCGCCAGGAGTTCGAGGAGAACCGTGAGCAGCTCGCCCTCCACAAGCTCCGCACCGAGATGGGCCTCGCTGGCGAGGAGTTGCTGACGGTGGATCTGCACCTCGAACGGTTTGACCAGGACCCCTGGGCTGAGGAGAAGGTGCGCCAGGATCGGGCGGTGGTGGTGGCGGTGCGGATCGAGTCGTCCGACGTTGCGGGGTGAGCCGATGGCGACGCTGATGGGCATCGAGACCGAGTACGGGGTGGCGCTCCTCGGCGCTCCGCCTGACCCCTTCTTCGCCTCGCAGCTGGTCATCCAGGCCTACCAGCAACTCGGCCTCCCCTGGGCCACCGCAGTGTCGCCCCTCGCCAGCTTCGACTTCGATCGGCTCGGTGATCCGCCTGGCGCCCTTGAGACCAGCCTGATGCTCACCAACGGCGCAAGGCTCTACATCGACCACGCCCACCCTGAGTACTGCACCCCCGAGTGTGGCTCGCCGCTCGCCCTCGTCGCCGCCGACAAGGCCGGCGAGCGCATCCTCGCGGCCTGCCAGGCCCGGATAAACGGCAGCGGCGTGCTTCCCGCTGGCTGCCAGCTGCGGCTCTACAAGAACAACAGCGACCACAAGGGCAACAGCTACGGCTGCCACGAGAACTACCTCGTGCCACCCGGCCTCTACGAGGCGCTCGTCGCCCCTGGCTCTGCACTCCTGGCCCGTGGCCTGCTGCCCTTCCTCGTCACCCGCCAGATCTTCTGTGGCGCCGGCAAGGTGGGCTCCGAGAATGGCACCCCCGCCGCCGGCTTCCAGCTCACTCAGCGGGCCGACTTCTTCGAGACGATCACGGGCCACCAGACCACCTACAACCGGCCGATCTTTAACCTGCGCGATGAGCCCCATGCCGACCCGCGCCAGGCCCGGCGCCTGCACGTGATCTGTGGCGATGCCACCATGGCCGAGCTCTCCACCTTTTTGAAGGTGGGTACCGCCCAGATCGTTCTCGCCATGCTCGCCGCCGGGGCCATCCCCGACAACCTGGCGTTCGCCGACCCTGTCGCCGCCCTCCGGCTGGTCTCCCGGGATCTGAGCTTTGCCGGGCTGCTGGCGCTCGCCGACGGACGCCACATGACGGCCCGCGAGCTCCAGTTGCGCTACCTGGAACTGGCCCACGGCTATCTCAGCCGGAGCGGCGGCAGCGATGAGCAGTGGGAGGTGCTCCAGGAGTGGGAACAGGTACTCGGCGCGCTTGCCGGTGATCCCGCCGGCCTGGGCCGCCGCCTGGATTGGGCGATCAAGCGCCAGGTGCTCGAGCGCTACCTCGAAGCCCGGGGACTCACCTGGGAGCTCGTGCAGACCTGGGAACCAGCGATCGCGCGCACCCTCGTCGCCGAGGAGCCTACCACGGCGGACCTGGCGGCCGCCCGTGAGCTCGCTACCGGCGCTGGCCTGCCCTGGGGTGACTACGAGCTCCAGCGCGAGGCCTACTTTGCGCTGCGCCGGCTCGATCTCGAGTACCACGATCTGCGCCAGGGCGAGGGTGAGGAGCGGGGGCTCTACTACGAACTGGAGCGCCAGGGCCTTGTCGAGCGGCTGCTCTATGACGATGACATCGAGCACCTGCGCACGACTCCCCCCGCCGAGACGCGCGCATGGGCAAGAGGCCACTGGATCGCGCGTTTTCATGAGTATCTCCTGGCCGCCGACTGGGGCGGCATGATCCTGGCGCTTCCCCACGGCAAGGCCCGGCTTGTGTGCCGCCTGAATATGCTTGATCCGCTGCGCGGCAGCGCCGAAGACCCGGCGGTCGAGGCGTTGACGCTCGCAGCGCTTCAGCAGCAGGCTGTGGCGCTCGCCGGCGCGGAGCCAGCCCCCTCGCGTACGCCAGAGCACCGGAGCGAGCAGCCATGAGCGAGCAGCAGCGTATCCGCAAGATCACCCGCCGGCGCGAGCAACCCGAGGAGCCCCCCCGGGCCGGGCAGTTGCCCACTGGCCCCAGCGAGGAGCAGCGCGCCGCCGAGGAGCGCTTGAATCGCCTCGATACCACGATCAATCAGATCGTCGGCCAGCCCCAGGCCAGTGCCCCCAGCGAGGTGGCCGGCGAGCGCCTCCGCACCCGCATGCGCGTCCTTTCGAGCGAGGAGCTCTGGCGCCAGTTCCGTCAGATCGGCGGTGAGTAGGAGCCCTATGGCCCTCCAACAGCGCGTCTTCAGCCTCGAAACCGAGTATGCGATCAACTTCTTCCCCGCCGGTGGCCCTGGCAGCCCCCCGGAGCAGGCGATCGTCCAGGCCCTCCAGGAGGCGATCAATCCGGCCTACGGGCTCCACGGCAGCCTCTTCCTCGTCAACGGCGGCAAGCTCCACCATGATCTCGGCCACGCCGAGTGGTCGCTCCCCGAGTGCCGCTCGGCCTACGAGGCCACCGTCTACAACAAGGCGGCCGACCACGTGCTCGGTCAGGCCGCCGCTGAGGCGACCGCCATCCTCTCACGCTCCGGCTTTCGCGGCGACCTGCTGGTGATCAAGAACAATGTCGACTCCGTTGGCGTGACCTACGGCTGCCACGAGAACTATCAGACCCTGCGCGACGCGGAGTTCCTGCCCGACCTGCCTGAGCAGCGCCACTTCCTGCGCTATATGGTCCGCTGCCTGGTGCCCTTCCTCGCTACCCGGCAGGTCTTCGCTGGCGCCGGTCGCCTGGTGCTCGAAGCGCAGCCTGGCCCGCCCTGCCTGCGCTTCGAGATCTCCCAGCGGGCCCGCTTCATCGACCGGGTGGTCTCGAAGGAGACGACCAGAGAGCGCCCGATCGTCAACCTTGGCCGTGAGGGAGAGCCCCACGCCAGCGGGAACTCCCGTCGCCTGCACCTCATCCTCGGCGACGCCAATCTCTCTGGCTGGGCCACCTGGCTGAAACTCGGCACGACCGGCGTGCTGCTGCGGATGATCGAGGATCTCTCCCTCACCGATCTGCCCCTGCTCCAGAATCCGGTGGCCGCCCTCGCCACGATCGCCGCCGACCCGGATTGCCGGGCGATGGTCTCGCTCAAGGATGGCCGCCAGGCGAGTGCCCTCGACATCCAGTGGCACTACTATGAGCAGGCCTACAGCTACCTGGAGCATTTTGGCAGCAACGACGATGAGCGCCGGGTGATGGAGGAGTGGGGCCAGGCGCTCCAGGATCTGGACAACGATCCGTCGCTGCTGCGCGATCGGGCCGACTGGGCCGCGAAACGCTACCTGATGGAGCGCAGCCTGCGTGAGCATGGCCTGACGCTTGACGAGGCCGCCAGCCACCCCGAGGCCCTCCGCGCGCTCCAGCATATCGACCTGCTCTATCACGATATCGGCCCCGCCGGGCTCTTTACCCAGCTCTGGCCCGTGGACACGCTGGTGTCGGCTGCCGAGATCGAGGCGGCCAGGCGGGCACCGCCATTCTCGCGGGCTCTGCTGCGCGGCGCGACGATCGAGCTCGGGCGGCGTGGGTTGGCGACTGTAAACGTCCAGGAGTGGTCTTCGGTGAGTATCGACAATACCACCTACCACCTGCCGGCCCCACTTGCCTTCGACCTGCAGCTGCTCCCCGAGGCCGCCCGCGCTGTGGCGCTGCCCTGGCTCCAGCAGGCCTATCAGCACCCCGACCCGCTGGTACGCCAGCAGGCCATGCGGGCTGCCGGCCCGGCTCCCGTGGAGCAGTTGCCCGGTCTGGCCGCGATCGCCCGGAGCGATCCGAGCCTCCCGGTGCGCATCGCGGCAGTGGAGGCCCTCGCGGCGAGCGGCCTTCCCGAGGCCGGCGATCTGCTCCTGCCGCTGCTCGGTACCCCGGAGGCCGGCCTGCGCTGGGCGGTCGAGGCGGCGCTCAGCCACCTCACCCATGCCATTCGCGGTGAGCCCGTGCCCGCCAGCCCCGAGAGCCCCGTGACCCGCGAGGGCCTCGTCCAGATGATCGGCTAAGAGCGAGGAGCCCCATGGCCATTCTGGTCTACCGCGACGCCACCGGCGCGCCGAGCAAGCACGAGTTTCGCGGTGACCTGCGGATCGGCGCCGACTCGCGCAACCAGTTGGTGCTACCGGCCGGGCTGGGTGTGGCTCCCGAGCACGCCCTGATGACTCGCTCGGCCCTCAACCGTGTGCCGGTGCTGATCGATTTCGCCGCTGGCCAGACGTGGGTCGAAGGCCGGCCCGTGGTAGGCTTGCAGGTGCTCCGCCACGGCGCCCACATCCGCCTCGGCGCCGTCGAGCTCACACTGCTGGAGCTGCGGATTGTGCGCCTGCGTCCGGGGGAGCGCGCCATAGGGCGCGCGTGCCAGATCTGTAAGGATAGCCTGTGCGCGGGTGACGAGGTGGTGAGTTGCCCCTACTGCCGCATCCTGATCCACCGCTCCTGCTGGGCAGACGCAAGCCTCTGCCCGAACTACAACTGCAGCTACTCCATGCACAGCGCCGTAATGGACGCCCTGGCCGACCAGGTACACTTTGATCGCGACATCGCCGAGGACTCCCGGCTCGTCGAGCGTTTCAACCGCCGTGGCACGCTGGTGAACCAGGGCACCTTTTGCCAGGCCGGGGAGCCTCGTGACCAGGTGACCTTCCAGCCCCACGAGCGGGCCGCCTTCTGCCCCCGGTGTGATACGGCTTTCCACCTGGAGTGCTGGCTGCGCCTGGAGCAATGCCCCGTGTGCCGCTTCGATGTGTGGGGGCTGATTGATCGGGCCTTTCGCAGCCCGGAGAGCGAAGCGGAGGACGAGCAGGAGCCCGCCCGGATTGCACGCGTCACCATCCTGATTCACGGCGGGCCGGAAGGCGGGCGCCATGGCGGCTAACCAGGAGCCGATCGAGATCACGGACCCTCAGGAGGACCGCTACGCGACGCTGCGCGCCATCCCCTGGTGGGACCAGGCCCGCGTGCAGGCCGCCCGGGTAGTGGTGGTGGGCGCCGGTGCCCTGGGCAACGAGGTGTTAAAGAACCTCGCCCTGCTCGGCGTGGGCACCCTGGTGATCATCGACATGGACCGGGTAGAGGCGGCGAACCTCACCCGCTCGCTGCTCTTTCGCGCCGGGGATGCCGGGCGCTCCAAAGCCGAGGCGGCAGCGGCCGGCGTGCGGGCCATCAACCCCGAGGTGAGCGCCATCTCGCTCCACGCCGATGTCACCCGCGAGGTGGGGCTGGGCCTCTTCCGCCGCGCAGACGTGGTGATTGGTTGCCTGGACAACCGGGCCGCCCGCCTGGCCGTCAACAGCGCCTGCTGGCAGGTAGGCCGCCCCTGGGTGGACGGCGGCCTGGGCGTACTCGACGGCATGGTGCGGGCCTTTACGCCGCCCGAGGGCGCCTGCTACGAGTGTACGCTTACCAGCACTGACTACGCCCTGCTCAACCTGCGCTACTCCTGCCCGCCGGGCTTTCGCCTGGTGGCTGGCCGCGAGCCCACCACGCCCATGGCCGCCGCGATCATCGGCGCCATGCAGGTGCAGGAGGCCGTCAGGCTCATCCATGGCCAGACTGTCCGTGGTGGCCGGAGCGTGTACTACAGCGCCAGTGGCCCTCGCCTCACCCCGGTGGAGCACCGGCGCCGGGCCGACTGCACGGCCCACCACCGCTACGAGCCGATCGTCGAGTTGCCGCTCCACGTCGAGAGGCTCACCCTGGGCCAACTCTTCGCCGCCGCCCACGCTCACACCGGCGGACCCGCCGTGCTCTACCTCCAGCGTCCGATCGTTACCTTCCTTAGCTGCCCCGACTGCGGGCAGCACGAGCTGGCGGCGCGGCCCTACGACACCGTCGTGCCCGATTTCGTGCCGTGCCCGCAGTGCGGGGCGTTGCGCCGCTTCGATGTGACTGGTACACTGCATAACGATCCGGATCTTGCGGCAATTCCGATCGCCCAGCTCGGTATTCCCCCACTTGAGATCCTGTCGTTTCGCACCGTGGAGGGCTGGCGCTACCTGGAGTTGAGCGCCGACGCCGACGCCATGTTCGCCCACAGAGAGGAGGATGGCGCGCGATGCTAACGCCCCGCGAGAAGCGCCTGCTCTACGAATTTCAGCAGGTGCGCACCCTGCAGACGCCCTACAGCCTGTTCGAGATCATCTGCGGTCGGCTTACTCCTGCCGAGAGCACCGAGTTCCTCAAGGCGGGCATGTCGCCTGAGGTGATTGCCGATGGCCTGAAGAGCGAGTTTCTGCTGCCCGCCGAATTCGAGCGGCGCTACCCTGGCCTGCCGCCTGAGAAGTATGGCGTGCGCTATCGCTGCACGGGTATGGGGGATAAGAGCACCGAGAGCTCCGAGCACATGATGGAGGTGGTCTTCAGCCTCAAGTACCCCAGTGAGGCGCCGATCTTCGTCTGGCTCACCCCGATCTGGCACCCCAACTTCCGCCGGCCCTACATTTGCGTGCAGGGCCGCCCTTTCGCGGTAGGCCTCACGCTAGCCCAGATTATTCTCGAGGTGGGCCGCATGGTGCAGTACCAGAACTATAACCTGGCCGACCCGCTGAACTGGGAGGCGGCCGAGTGGGTGCGCACCAACCCTCGCCCCTTCCCGGTAGACAACCGCGATCTACGCGACTGGCGCAACATCGTTGGGCCCCGGCGGGTTTCGGCACCCGCTGACGGTGCTCTGGTGGAGCTCGTGGGAGAGGGCGGCACGGGCACCATGGAGGGCGGCGCGCTACTGGAGCTTTTACCGGAGGAGCCGTGAGACAGCTCGACCAGGTGATCCACGTAGCCCAGCGCAAGGGCTGGCAGGCCCGCCGCGCGGCGGGGTCCTGGCTGCTGCGCCGTAGCGATCTGAGCGGCCCCGTGGAGCTGAGCCTCTCGACGCACTGGCTTGCCCTGCGCTACCAGTTGCTCAGCGGCGCCAGCCCCTGGCCGGGCCGGCAACTACCTTCCAGCGAGCAGGTAAGCCTCTACCGGGCCGTGCTGCTGCGCAACGAGCGCATGTACATGGCCAAGATCTGCCTGGACCTCCACGGCTACCCGGCTCTCTGTGTGGAAGTGCCGGCTGCCGGTCTGGCTCCCCTGTTGATCACCCGCGCCCTGGAGGCCATCCCCCGTTACAAGCTGCGTCTGCCTGCCTCCTGGAAGCCCGCCACCGACGACAGCGAGCTGGTGGCTATGGCCCCCGAGCACCCCACCCGGCTCTATGCGCCCGACCATAGCACCGCCGGGCTACCCGAGCACCTGCTCTACGACTATGTGCGCATGGTCGAGCCCTACGGCTGGGCGGTACGCACGACGCCCAGGGAGCCCTATTGGCACTTCGGCTACAAGAACCGCCTGCGGCTCTACGAGGCCTATGCGGTGATTACGCGCGCGTGGTGTAGCTTCCGGGTGCCGGTGTTGCTTGAGCCGCGGGCCTCGGTGCTGGGCGCGCCCACGGCCGCCGCCGCTGCCTGCCTGGAGTATCTGCTCCGCCTCAGCGACACCTGGCACGTCGCCAAGCCAGGCGTGGACGAGCACGGCCAGGTGCTGCTGCTGCTGGAGGTGCCCACCGAGGCCCTCACCCCCGAGCTCTTTCGCGCCGTCACCCGCACCATTGGCACCTATCTGGATCGCTACGGCCAGGAGATTCAGATCATGGCCACCCTCGATCAGGATCAGCCCCTGGCCGAGGCGCTCCTCCGTGCCCGCGCTACGCCTCCCGTTGCTGCCGCCATCTGAGATCTGGGGATGGTTGTATGCCTTTTCAGGTGATGATTGAGGACCACACCGGCAATATCAGCCACGCGGCCAAGATGGTAGAGAACGTGCCGATTGCGCGGCTTCTGCCCGCGATCGTCAGCGCCCTCGGTCTGCCGATTATCGACTCAACTGGCCGCTCGATGGCCTACAGTATCCGGCATCACGACCGCGAGCTTCAGGATGACGACACCCTCGAGACCGCCGGGGTGGCCCAGGGCGATACGCTCACGATTGTACCTGCAATGTTCGCCGGAGGTGGCTGGCAAGTTCCCTTCCCGAGCATCGGAGATGTCGGCCTGAACAACTCATCGCCGCGCAATCCGTGGGACCCTATCACGATGCTCCAGCGAATCCTTGAATCGCAGGCGCTCTCATCGACAGTCCGAGACGAGATTGATCGCTTGCTTGACGTTATTTCGCGTGAGTACTCCCAGTTTCAGCAACGGTATTCTCACGATAGTCAGTCTGCAACGCCAGATAATACTCCTCATGTGGATGTGCCGCGTGGCCAGCAAGATGATACGCACTCAACGCAAGGCATCCAGGCGGAAGAAAATCCGGCTCCACAGTCGTTTCCGTACCGGCCGCTTGATCACGCGCTGTTGATGATTACCCATCTTGCGCCGACCACCCTCAATGTCCACGTGCCAGGCGTGATGCTCCCACCCCAGGGTACGACCTGGCGTCCGCAGCCGGAGGAATGGTCGGCCGAATTGGCCTCGCTCGCCGTGATGATAGAGCAAGAGCAGGCGATGGCCGAAGATGAACGGCGCGCAAAGCGTCGTCGCTGGCGAACAAAAACGAAAATCCTGGGAAAGCGCTTGTTCAGAGACCTGCAAGCAACACCCTTTGAAACAGCGCTCCAGAATATTCTTTCCGCGCAGCGGATCGTTGACCGCCGCCATGCGCCAGTCTGCTTTCGAGCTCCGCGCGAGTTTCTGGCCATCCCCTACGAGCTATTGCACGATCAGACCGGCTATCTCGCTCTCAGGTTGCCGCTCTACCACCAGGTAACCGATTTCGCTCCATCACCAACGCAGTCATTCGCCCGGCTCGTACGCCAACTTCAGCGCGAAGGTACCCCCTTGCATATGCTTCTTCTAGATGATGACCATCATGAGAGCATCGGCAATACTGCTCGCGTAGAGGAAACCATCCGCCACAATAGTGCCATTCGTGTCGAGATTGTCCGGGCGAGCGGACTGGATTGTATTTCCGCACTGCGAGATCGCGCGCTCTACCACCTCGTCCACTTCGAAGGACAGGCCATCCACGATGCAGAGCTCCCCGACGACAGCCACTTTGATCTCGGCAGTGAGGCGCGGATCAGCGCAGCCCAGCTTGCGCAGTGGCTCGAGCACAAAGGAACCAGTCTCCTTTATATCAATGGCTGGACTGGTGCGGATATCGGTCGTAGTGACACTCTGATCGCCAATCAGTACTACAGCCTGATCGACGCAGCCCTCTCCGCCGGGGTGGCCCACGTGGTAGGCTTCCGCTGGCCGCCGCCGGTGGCCGGGCGTGCCATACTCACGGCTGCCTTCTACCAGCACCTCTTCGCCGATCCTTTTGCCCCGGAGGTAGCGTTGTACGAGGCCCGCCGCGTGGTAGCCCAGGAGCCACTGGGCGATCTTACCTGGATGAGCTCGCTCCTGGTAAGCCAGCACTCCTACCTGACCGCAACGAGCGACATTGATTGGCAGCTCTTCTGACCGGCGAACCGCCAAGCACCCGCGAAGGAGGATGTTGATGGCCATCCAGGTGACGATCGAGGACCACACCGGCAATACGAGCCGCGCGGCCAAGATGGTAGAGAACGCGCCGATCGCGCGGCTGCTCCCGGCGGTGATCAGCGCCCTTGGCCTGCCGATTATCGACTCGGCTGGCCGCCCGATGGTCTATCACCTCAGCCATAACGATCGCCAACTCCAGGACGACGAGACGCTTGAGGCCGCCGGGGTGGCTCAGGGTGACACCCTGACGATCGTACCGGTGATGACGGCGGGCGCTCTGGCCGCCGCCCAGGAGCTAGTGGAGCTCGGCGAGGTGCTGCGCGCCCACCGCCCCGTCCCCGGGCTCCCCCGTGGCGTCCGACCCAGTTCCACCGGTCTCCAGGTGCAGATCGCGCCCGATGCGATGGCCCGCGTCTGGGCTCAGGCCCACGCCGAGCCCGGACGTGAGGTGGGTGGCCTGCTCGTCGGTACGGTCTACGAGGAGCCGGGCCAGTTCTTCGTGGCCGTCGAGGAGGCCCTGGAGGCCAACCATACCGCCGCCAGCCCTGGTTCGCTCACCTTTACCCTGGCTACCTGGCTAGACCTGCTGCCCCGCCGGCGCCGCCGCGCCGAGGCCGCTGTGCTCGGCTGGTACCACTCCCACCCCGGCCACGGCATCTTTCTCTCCAGGAGCGACATGCACATCCAGCGCAACTTCTTCCACAGCGCGCCATGGTACATCGCCCTGGTGGTGGATCCGGCAAGCGAGCGCTGGGGCGTGTTCGGCTGGTCGGGCGATGAGGTGGTGCGCTGCGCCGATTCGCGCGTTCAGTGATCTCCGCCAACAGGAGCCGGCTATGAAGTATCTTCGGGTGGCGATCAGTGATGAACGGCAGAGCCCGCTCTATCAGCGCGATTTCACGGTGCGCGAGCTGCTCGAGCCTCTGGTGCGCCGCCTGATCGAGCAACTGGTGGACCAGAACCTGGTTTTTCAGGGCGAGCATATCGGCTGTGTGATGATCCCCCGCTACGGCGACCTCATGCGCAAGAACCCCACTGTGGTGATGGACCCTGAGCGCGCCCGCTCCTACGAGTCCTCCTTTAGCCTCAGCTTCGAGGAGCCTGTGCAGCCCGACACGCCGCTCAAGTACCTAACCTGCGAGTTGCGTGTGCGCGAGCGGGGTGTGATCTACCGCGCCGACTTCGCCCTCAACGACCTGCGGGGCTTCTGGTCCGGCCTGGAGCTTGGCCTCGTGCAGCTGAGCGTGCTCCAGAGAGGCCAGACCTACCGCCGGCGCCTGTACGCCCGCGACGATGAGCAGGCTCGCATTGGCGTGGACGATGTATTCGCCTGGAGACAGGATGACACGCCCCTGGTAGAGATCATGTCCGACACGCCGGTCGCCCCTGTGCTTGCCCGCCGCTCCCTCGGCGACTTCCCGGTGGAGGAGCGGGTGACGCTGGAGTTGCTGGGCGATGGTGCCGCTGATCCCGAGGCATGGCAGGCTCGGGGCGGTGTCGAGGTGCTGATCACCCGCCCGACGCTCGAAGCAGTGCGTGCGGTGGCCCGCAGCGGTGCCACCGTGGAGGAGGGTGGCGTGTTGGTAGGCCATGTCTACGAGCGTGACAACGCCAGTGGCTACCTCGTGGAGATCACCGACCATATCAAGTCCGAAGGCACCTTCGCGAGCGTTACCGAGCTACGCTACACCTTCGAATCCTGGCAGAAGCAGACCGCCGTGCTCAAGGAGCGCTTCCCCGGCAAGCGCATCGTGGGCTGGTACCATACCCACCTGGTGCGGATGGGCGTGCTGCATATCGAGGGCTCCCAGGGCACGCTCTTTGATACTGGGCTCTTTTTTTCACGGGACGACCACTTTATGCATCGCCAGTTTTTCCGCGAGAAGTGGTACGTGGCCCTGGTGCTGGATACCGAGGCCACCGCCGCGTTCTTCTGCTGGTCGGGCGACGAGATTGTGCCCAACCCCAGCTATGTGATCACGAGCCAGGAAGGAGCGGCATAGGATGAGCCTTCCTGCTGAGACGCTCAGAGAACTCCGGATCCTCGCCGCCGGGATCGAGGAGGTACGCGGTTCGCGTGACGATGCCTTCGTGCTCTTTGTCGGCTCGGGCTCCTCGCTCGTCAACGACCGACCGGTGGCCGAGGAGTTGCTCAGCGAGGTGCTCCAGGCTCGCTGGGGTGGCCAGCTCAGTGAGCAGGCGATCGCGGCCCTTAGTCTCGAGGAGCGGGTGGGCAAGTTCGAGGAGATCTGGCCCCGCGCGCTCGACGCCGCCAGAAAGCGCAAGCTGCGCGAGCTCTACGATAGGCTCAAGCCCTCGCCGGGCCACTCGAGCCTGGCCCAGTTGATCAAAGAGGGCTACTTCCCCTTTGTGCTCAGCAGCGCGATCGACCCCTTGCTGGACAATGCGCTGGCCCACGTAGCGCACCAGGAGCAGATGCTGCTCGGCCTCTGGCGAGTCTGGATCAACGGCCGCGACCCGGAGGATGAGATCCGCGAGGTGCTGCGCAAATCGCCGGTGGATCTGGCGGTGGTGCGCCTCTGCGGCGATTTCCGCTACCCCGGCAAGGATCGCTCGGTGCCTGTGACCCGCAGCCAGGTGCTCAGTCTGATCCAGCCGATCAAAGATGCGCTCGCCGAGCGGCTCCAGGGGAGCCTGATCATTGTTGACTATACGCCTTTTGATGCCTTCCTGCTCGACGTGATCCCCGAGTACGGCATGGGCAACGTCTTCGTGATTGGCCGGCAGCGCCCCGACCAGCAGTTCCAGGACCGGCTCTACCACCGCCGGCCGAAATATATTGAGGACCCCAGCCTGGACTTCAGCACGATCATGAGCATCATCGCCGGTGAGCTCGGGGTCTTCAAGGAGGTGAAGCAGCTCACCGGCAAGGAGGTGAGCCGCGAGACGATCGAGCGGCTCAGCGAGGTGGTGCCAGAGCCAGCGGAGGCGGGTGAGTCCGAGCCGGTTGCCGACCGCCGCCTGCTTGAGATGATCAAGCTGGAGTTCGAGCGGGGCCAGCAGCAGCGTGGCGCCCCCGCCGCCGCTCCTGTGGAGACCCCCATCGACCTTACGCTGGTTGAGCCGAGCGTGACGATCTTCGCCCTGCATATGGACACGGCCCAGCACGTGAGCTTCAGTGTCGAAGGAGTGCTTAACTACAAGAGTGAGGACGCTCCGCTCTGGCGCGGCGACAGCCCCGAGGAGCTCAATGCCGTGATGCAGGACATGGGCCGCGACCTCGCCAACGCCCACCGCCTTGCCGATAAGCTCGCCCGCGATGCCTGGCGCAGCAAAGCCAAGCGCGAGGGCACCCGCCTGCGCAAGGGCCTCATTGATAGCTATAGCGATCTGGTGCGCCGGCTCGACCTCGCCCGGCACACCGTGGACGACCCGGAGAATCTGACGCTGGTCTTTAGTGGGCCGCGAACCTCCCTGGGCATGCCCTACGAGTTGCTCTACCTCGACGACCGTCCGCTGGTGACCTACCACCCCGCCTGCCGCCAGGTGAGCGGCGCCACCTCGCGCCACAGTCAGACCTTCGAGGCCTTTGCGCGCCAGCTCAAGCGCCAGAAGAAGCCCCTGCGCGTGTTGCTGCTCTCCGCCGATACCAACAACCTGAAGACTGACCAGGAGATTGCCGACCTGGAGCAGCAGATTGGCCAGCAAGCCCAGGGCCTCGTTGAGGTGCAGATCGAGGCCCGGCCCACCGCCCGCTCCGGCATCGCCGAGGTTGAGGGCCTGCTCAAGCGCTCGCCCTACCACATCATCCACTTTGCCGGCCACGGCGCCTTCGATGAGCGCACCGGCGAGAATAGCGGCCTGCTCTTCTGGAAGGACGCTGGCCAGCGCAAGGAGAAGGTCGTGCTCACCGCCCGGCAGCTCAATGAGTGGCTGAGCGGCAGCGAGACGCGGCTGGTCTACCTGAGCGCCTGTGTGGGCGCGCGGATCGGGGGCGAGGCGCTGCTGCGGGCCAACGACTACCTGGGAGTGCTGGACGCGGTGGTGCAGGCGGGGGTGCCTTACTGCCTGGGCTACCGCTGGAACGTCACCGATAGTGGCAGCCGGGCCTTCGCCAGCCTGTTCTACCAGCGACTCTTCAGTGCACCTTTCGCTTTCATCCCCGAGCGGGCCGTTTACCACGCCCGCAAGGAGCGCTACGCCGCCGCCGGTACCGACGATGAAACCTGGACTTCGCCCATCCTTGTGGCCCAGAACCTGTACCGCTAGGGCAATTGTGTGTATAGGCTCCGTAGCGCCGCAGTTCCCCGCGTTCCGCTGGCGAGTCGTGTCGCGCAGGGGCATCATCAGGACGAGTTGATACCTCCAGGGGGGAAGCAGTGAGTGACACAGTCTGGCGCGGCACCAGCATGGCGGAGCCCGAGGATGGCTGAGCCCTGCCACGAGCTCTGGCGCGCGACGCTTGGCGCGGAGGCCCGGGCGCTGGCCATTGCCGCCGATGGCGAGTTGATCGTCGTCGGCGCCGAGGATGGCGGTGTCGCCGGCCTGGACCACGCGGGCAAGCTGCGCTGGCGTGCCGAGGTGGGTGGCGCCATTCGCGGCCTGGCGCTCGCCGAGCCCGCGCGCCGTCTCCTGGTGGGCGGCGCCGCCCCAACCGGCGGGCGCTTGCTCGACTTCGACGGTCGGGCGCTGGCCACGCTGGAAGATTGTGGGCCGGTGGTGGCGCTCACCGCCGATGCCCGGTTCCTCATTGGCGCCAGCAGGCCCGACCGCCGCCAGGAGCGTCTGCGCGGCTACGGCCCCGATGGCACGCAGCGCTGGGATCAGGACGCTGGCGGCCTGATTGCCAGCCTCGCAATCGCGCCCGACGGCCAGTGGCTCGCATGCGGCAACGACCGGGGCGTGGTTGAGCTTCGCACCCTTGAGGGCCAGCGGGTTGCGTTCTACCGGACCCGCAGCTCGACCACCCCGCTGGTCGCCTTCATGCCGGAAGGCGACGGGCTCATCGTTGCCGACGACCGCATGCTGCACGGCGTTGCGTTCGACGGCAAGCCACGCTGGACCATCGACTTGCCCGCGCGGGCCAGCGCACTCGCTGTAGCCAGCGCGGGCCGGGAGGTGGCTGTTGGCTGCGCCGATGGCTCGATCATGCTCGTAGACAGCAGCGGGATCGTGCGCTGGCAGCACCGGGTCCGGGCAGGCCGGCGGATCACCGGGGTGGCGCTCTCGGCCAGCGGGCGCTTTCTAGCGGCCAGCGCGTTCGGCTATGGCGTGATGATCCTCGATAGCGAGTACGCGCAACTCTGGCAGGGCCTGCACACTGCGGAGCCAACCCGGATCGCATTGACTCCCGACGCACGTCTCCTGGCCGTGACCACGCTCGACGGCGCCGTTACACTGATCGCGAACCCGGCCGCGCAGACGGGCGCGGCGGCGGGAGCATGGCGCGAGCGCCGGCTCATCCGGCAGTTGCGGCGCCAGTTTCTGGCCAACCCCTTCCTCTGTATCGCCACCTGGTTCGACGAATTCGACCGTGCGCTGCGGCGGAACGAGCTTGCCATCTGCGATGCCCTGCTCAGCGAGGTGCGCGGCGAGGCCTATGGGCTCGATCAGGAGGCCCTGGCTCTCGTCGCTAGCCGCGAAGCCGCCCTGCGCCTGCGCCAGGGGGTTGGGCACCACGAGCACGGCCAGCACGATGCCGCCCGCCAGGCCTATACCCGGAGCCTGGAACTTCACCGCACCGTTGGCCATCGCGAAGGCGAGGGGCAGGCCATGGCCGCCCTGGCCGCCCTGGATGAGCCGGAGGGCGTGGCAGTGCCGCTGCTCGCCAGCCTCCGCGCGCACCCCCTGGTGCTCGGCAGCAGCGACAATCTGCTGGCCGGATGGTTGCCCGGGCGAGCGCTGGCCGAACAGCTGCAGATCATCAGCGCCGCCGCCCAACTCGGCATGGCCCAGCCACTGTTGCGGGCCATCGAGCTGCCCGAGAGCTCCGTCCAGACGGCTGCAGCCGCAGCTCTGGCCCTCCTCGACCCGGGTCCGGATCGCGCGACGCTCGCCGCGATGCTCGAGTCGCCGAACTGGTTCGTGCGCTGGCAGGCCGTGACCATCCTCGGGCAGCAGAGCGGCAGGCAGGGGCCGGGTTCCCAGCCGGAAGGGTTGGCCTCCACGATCGCGGCGCTCCTCGCGCGCCAGGAGGAGGAGTCGATCGTGCGGCGTGAGCTCGCGCGCCTGCTCGGCGCTACGCAGGACCCCGCCTACACCGGGCCGCTGCTGGCCCTGGCCGATGACCCCGACGACGAGGTGCGGCTCGCCGCCGTCGAGTCGCTGGCCGTGGCCGGCGGGCGCGAGGCGCTGCCGGCCCTGGTCGAGCTTACCGATGGGAGCACGCTGTCCGGTCGTAACCCCCGCAGTGTTGCCGCCGAGGCCGCCCGTGCGATCGGGCGGCGCCATCCGATCCCACGGGTACAGGACCTCTGGCTCCGCAGGGCCTCCGTGCCCGAGAGCGCGGAGACTGGCGCCCAGACGCTCTTTCTCGGCAGCGATGGGCCGCTGGAAGCGGTGGTGACTCTCAGCCACGCCAGCACCGGTGTGCGCGTCGGCTGGCGTTGCCTGTACGAGGGCCAGCCCCTGGCCGAACAGCAGTTGCTCACCCGCCACGACGCCTACCGCCACGTGCCTCGTCCACGGGAGGCGCTGGTTGAGCTCGCCGAGGAGCCTGGCCCAGCCCCGGAACATGGCGCGGCTGGCGGCTCGATCGAGGCCGGCCTGGTGCAGCTGCTCGATGGCCCCGAGGCGCGGGGGCGCCTTGAGCAGCCACGCCAGCTCTGCCTTCCACTCGATCCACCGGGTGGTGTCTGGGCGTCTGGCACCTATGTCGTTGAAGTGAGTGTGGAAGGCCAGGAGCCCGGGCGCTGCTCCTTCCGCGTGGCGTCGTCCGTCGCGATCGAAAGTGTGCAGGCGGCGGTACGGGTGGCCGGGGCGACGCAGCGGGATGCGATCGCGGCGATTTTGCCTGCCCATACCACCGGCTTCACTGCTATAATCAAGCTCAACGACGCGCCACGTGGCACTGCCATCAGAGGACAACTCCAGCACCCGGAGCAAGAGCGGCTGATCGCCGAGAGCCAGGCCCAGACAGTGGGTGAGGGCCGCCAGGAGCTTCGGCTGCGCTTCACTACAGAGGCTCTCCCAGTGGGCCGTTACCGGCTGGTCGTTGGGGGTGGTGGCGCTGTAGCCGGCACGTGGCTCACCGTAACCGACCGGGTGGCGATTGTCCGGATTGCGGCGAGCGTGAACGGCGGGCGGCCAGGAAGCACCTACCAGCAGGGTAACGAGCTTGTGTGTACAATCGAGACCGGGCCGCTACCGCCGGGTGTCGCCTTTCAGGCGAGTTGGTGGGCCGACGGTCGCCAACTCGGCGAAGCGTGCGAGTTCCGCAGTTCCGCCGGGGGCCCTCACGAGATCACCTTCACCCTCCGCGCCGACGATCGTCCGTGGCCTGCCGGGGTGTACGAGGTGGCTCTCTCAGGCTACGGCGGCGCGAGCGCACAGGCAAGCGTAACGGTTCGTCCCGGTCTCCGCGACAGGGTGACGCAATTCTTCAGCCGGACCCTCCCGATCAGCGATGCCGGCTTCGCTCCTGCCCGGCTCACCGCGTCTGCGACGGGCAGCGTGATCGGCAGACCGACCCCCCCGGCTTCGCTGCCGGTCGATGGGGCTGTATGGTACGCAGGCGCAACAGCGCCGCTTGCCGTGCCGGTTCAGCCCGAACCACCCCGGGCGCTCCCAGTCGCGCCAGAGCAAGACGTGCCAGTCCGGAGCGGCGCTGATCAAGTGATGACGCCCGGCGTAAGTGCCCCTGCTCCGGCACGCACCACGGTTCCCTCCGACCTGATCGCGGGATTAGCCGAGCAGTATCGCACTGGCGCTACCCCACGCCCTGCATCGTCCCCACCGGTTCGCCCCCCATCACAGGAGGCAGATCTGATCGCCGGCCTCCGGGCGCTGCTCGATGCGCAGCGACCCCCGGCTTCCAGGCACATCGCGCCAGCCCCCGAGGAGCAGCAGGAGGAGCCCACCACCAGCACTGACACGTGATGTGAAGCCTGCCGGGGCAACGGTGTTGGGAGACACCCCGGCGAGATCCCCGCAGAGTGCTTCGAACGACGATCGTCCTGTTCGACATGTGATCAGCAGGGTTCGGATACCCAGAGCAAGGAGGAGCCGCACATGCCCACCGTTCAAAAGCTCAGCCACGCGATGGTCGAGGAATATTTGCGCACAATGGGGTACAAGTTCCTGCGCGACAGTGAGGGTGACTATCGCGTCGATTTCTCGTACGATGAGCAACTCGACTGCAAGATCAGCTACTACATGCTGATCGACGGGCAGAACCGCAACATCTACACGGTACGTGTCTATTCAGACAAGCGCGTTCCCCGCAACGATTGGCCCCGCTTCCTGTTCCTGGTGAACGAATGGAACAAGGACAAGCGCTGGCCGAAGGCCTATCTGTACATCCGCGATCCCCAGACCAGCCCAAGCGGTGAGGTCATTCTCGAGCAGCAGATGGATTTTGAGCAGGGTATTCACCAGGAGTTGCTGAACGACTTCACCAACACCACCCTTGCCGGGGCCTACGCCTTCTGGGGCTGGATCACCGAGGTGCAGTCAGGCGGCCCGGGTGCCTGAGCCTGGCCGCTCACCGCATCGAGCCGGCGGAGGCGTGTCTGGGGGGCTCTGCCTGATCTGCTATGGCGCCTGGAGTATCAGATGCCTGAAGGAGCTTGACCATGGTGGAGGCCCCGGAGAACTCGATCCACCCGCTGACGCGCGACGAATGGCGTGCCTGGCTTGAGGCTCACCACACCCGTAACGCGGGTGTCTGGCTCATCACGTTTAAGCAGGCCACTGGCAAGCCTCGTGTGAGCTACGACGAGGCGGTTGAAGAGGCGCTCTGCTTCGGCTGGGTGGACAGCAAGCCAAAGAAGCTCGACGATGAACGCTCGATGCTCTGGTTCGCGCCGCGCAACGCCGGAACCGGCTGGTCGCGCCCGAACAAGGAGCGGGTCGAGCGGATGCTCGCCGCCGGCCAGATGGCGCCCGCAGGCATCGCGAAGGTCGAGGCGGCCAGAGCCGACGGTAGTTGGGCGCTGCTCGACACGGTGGAGAATCTGGAGGTGCCGCCGGACCTCGCGGCGGCCCTCGCTGCCTACCCAAACGCCGCCGCCAACTTCGCGGCCTTTCCGCGCTCGGCCAGGCGAGGCATCCTGGAGTGGATCATCCAGGCGAAAACGGCGGCCACCCGCGCAAAGCGCGTGCAGGAGACGGCCCGGCTCGCCGAGGAAAACCGCCGCGCCAACCAGTGGCGCCCGTGAGGACAGGGGACAGGGGAGGCGGCGCGCTGCGTTCCCGCTGTGTCCTTGCGTCTCTGTGCGGTGCCGCACAAGGGTTATGGGTGCAGTGAGCCATCCGCCAGCGCCGCATCAAGCTCAGCCCGTGTGGGCAGCGAGGGCTGCGCGCCCGCGCGCGTAACGGCCAGCGAGCCCGCCGCGATGCCCTGGCGCACCGCCTCGCGCAGGGGCAGCCCGGATGCCAGTGCCGCGCTCAGCGCCCCCACGAAGGCATCGCCGGCGGCTGTCGTGTCCACCACCGCTACCCGCCGCGCCGCGAAGCGCTCGGTGCTCGCGCCGTCTACCAGCAGCGCCCCCGCCTCGCCCAGCGTCACGATCACATGGCCGACGCCCGCCGCACACAGGGCCTGCGCCAGCGGCTCGGGTGCGGTGTCGGGCGTGGCTCCCGTCAGCCCGGCGAGCTCGTGCTGGTTAGGCACCAGATAGCGCACCCCGCGCAGCAGCGCAGCGTCGAGTTGCCGGGCGGGGGCCGGGTTCAGCACCACGGGCACGCCGTGATGGCCGGCCAGTGCTACGGCCTCGGCCACTGCGGGCAAGGGGCACTCGAGCTGCGCCACGAGCAGGGCGGCGCCGGCGATCACCTCCTCGGCCGCCCGTATATCTTCCGGCCCAACCCGGGCGTTGGCGCCTGGGGCGACGATAATCGCATTCTGGCCTGCCGCGTCCACGCTGATCAGCGCGACTCCGCTCGGCGCGACTGGGTCGTCCTGGACGAAGCGCAGATCGACTCTGTCGGCGGCGAGGGCGGCGCGGAGCTGTTGGCCGTAGCCATCACGGCCCACGCGCCCAACCATCACCACCGGCGCGCCGAGGCGGGCCGCTGCAACGGCCTGGTTGGCGCCCTTGCCGCCGGGAAAGGTCCGCAGATCGTCGCCCAGCACCGTCTCGCCTGGCCGTGGGTGGCGCGCCACCTGTACCACCAGGTCCATGTTGAGGCTACCCACCACCACCACCTGGCCACCCATCTCAGCGCCTCCTTCGCCGATCGATCGCCGCGCGGTGGATTATAGCGAAGGTTCGGTTTCGGCGTATGCTTGCAGTGCTCCTTCTGGCCTGCCAGAGCTCACGCCGCTCTGCGCTGAGAGATGCTAGCGTGCCGGTAGCGTCTCACCCATGGTCGCGGTTTTCAGTACTCTGAGGAGCGCCGGAGCGGAGGCGTGTAGCGAAGGGTGCCTGGCGGCGTGCCGAGAGCATATGCTCCCGACACGCTACCGTGGTAGTTTGCCGCACCTGATTGTCCAGCTTGCGCGCAATATCTGTAGGAGCGAAAGGCTCAATCGGGGCGGGGAGCCGCGCGCAGGGAGCGATAGGTTGCTACGGCGACCGTCAGGGCTGTGAGCGGGAGGACGAAAAACAGCATGGCGTCGGTAAAGGTCTCGATCTGGCGCGAGCCCACGGCAGCGAGTACCAGGAAGGTCGTGTAGGCGAGGTAGTAGCCAAGGAAGAGCATACCCTCCCAGCGGGCGATCATCTGCCCGTTGAAAAAGATCGGCAGGCAGGCCACCGCCGTGGCGAACATCACTGGCAGGTCGAAGCTCAGGGCTGCGGGCGGCACGACGATGGCTTGCGGCGCGAGCAGCGCCGTCGCTCCCAGGACGCCGAGCAGGTTGATGATATTGCTGCCCACCACATTGCCCACGGCGATATCCCGCTCGCCGCGTATCCCGGCCAGCACCGAGGTGGCAATCTCCGGCAGCGAGGTGCCCACCGCGATGACCGTCAGCCCGATCACCAGCTCGCTCACGCCGAGGATGCGCGCGATCGCGACCGCGCCATCAACCAGCCACTGCGCGCCAACAATGAGCAGGATCAGCCCACCGATGACCAGGGCGATGTTGCGCAGTGGTGAGCCCCGTGTCAAGCTTCCGGATGGCTCAGGATCCGCGAGCGGCGTGGAGGCTCGCCGCGCCAGCCATGCCGAGGTGATCAGAAAGGCGCCCAGCAGGCTAACGAGCAACGCACCGTCGAGTCGTCCGAGGGCACCATCGGTGGCGAGGAGCCAGACCAGCCCGGAGACGGCGATCATAGCCGGTACCTCACGGCGCAGGAGTTGGGGCGCTACCAGCAGCGGGGCGACCACCGCCGCCAGGCCTAGGATGAGCAGGACGTTGGCGATATTGCTCCCCAGCACGTTGCCGAGCGTCAGGTCGGGTTGCCCGGCCAGGGCCGCTTGCACACTCACGGCCAGTTCCGGCGCGCTGGTGCCGATCGCCACGACCGTCAGCCCGATCACGAGAGCAGAGACGCCGGCGGCGGCGGCGAGGTGAGCTGCGCCACGCACGAGCATGTCAGCGCCCCAGATGAGTAGCACAAAACCGGCGACGAAGAGGAGCATTGTGATGGTGGTCATTGTTGATCCTCCGCCCCGGCAACGCCGGGTACAACAAAAGAGGCAGCACACCATGGTGTGACAGCCTCCGCCTTGCTCGGCTTCACGGGGCCGGGGCCCTGTTCTGTTGAGCAGCCAAATGATAGCAGCATGCACTCAGTTCCGCATAGATGCTGGTCGCAGCCGGACAGGTTTGCCAGCTGTCCCTAGGCCGGTGCGGGGACCGGCGCATTCCTCGAACAGGTTGAGTCGTCTGCGGAGAGCTGGAGCGCATCAGAACGCCATCTACTTGCAGTGCTCCAGTTCGAGGGTTGGGCAGAACATAAGCTGAACGAGTTCGGATGGGGCAAAACATAAGACGACGCTACCCCGCCGCTGGCTCCTCCAGGCGCCCCCTACGCATCA
>SFCB01000042.1 GCA_004367505.1 Chloroflexi bacterium OHK40
GCGCCGAAGCGGGCGCGAGATGGTGATGCCGACCCAGGCGCTCATGCTGCGCTTCCGCATCGAGCTCCAGGAGAGCGACCCACTGATCTGGCGCGAGATCGAGGTGTCCGGCGACTACACCTTCTGGGATCTGCACGTCGCCATCCAGGATGCGATGGGCTGGCTCGACTACCACCTGCACCGCTTCACGATGCCTCATCCGCGCACGAAGCAGGAGCGGGTCTTCGGTATTCACAATCTGAGCCAGGATTGCGACGACCCGCCGGGCTGGGCGCACCAGGTCGCGTCGATGTTCACCTTCCGCAACGACACGGCGCTGTACGAGTATGATTTCGGCGATGACTGGCGCCATACCGTGCGGCTGGTTGATGCCGTGCGCCGCGACTTCAAGCTCCGCTACCCGCGCTGCGTCGGCGGAGAACGGGCCTGCCCACCAGAGGACTGCGGCGGGATCCACAGCTTTGGCGAGCTTGTCGCCGGCCTGGCGACCAAGACCCTTGATAAGGATCTCCGCGCGTGGCTGCCCAAAGGCTATAACCCGGCCCGCTTCGACCCGGCCGCCGTGCGCTTCAGCGATCCGGCCCGGCGGCTGGCGTACAGCTGGTATGGCAATGCCGAGGCAGGGGACGACCCGTTTGGAGTGTAGGCCAGCACTCACGCGGCGCACCAGCGTTCTGCTGACAACCCTGCTCTGTCAACCAGGCGTGCCCTCGGTAGCCTGTGTCGCTCAGCCAGCGCCCCCAGATCGTCGCATCCCGCAGTAGCCGACCAGCAGATGCCACAGGTCACCAACCAGGGTGTGCCGCAAGGCGGCCTGGCCCTTGCCGGGGCCGTACCAGGAGAGCAGATCATCGACCAGCTCGTGGACGGTGAGCCAGTGGATCCGCCGCGTCGCGAGGAATGGGCCAAGCTCGCTCCGGGTGGTTTGCTCAAGCGCGTGAACGACGAACAGCCGATCGAAATCGTCGCTTCCGAAGATCTGCACGGCCTTGTCGAAATGCTCCTGGCGGAGCATCGAGAAGTGGGCTTTTTGCGCTTTCGGGATCCAGCTCCTATCGCCGAGGGCGGCCACATCGGCGCGTAGGCGCTTCGCGAAATCCCGGCCGGCAAAATCGAAGTCGTGCTCGTCCTTCGTCTCGATGATCGCCCGTGTGATTGGGGTCCCATCAGGAAGCTGCCACGGCATGCCATCAGGCCTCATAGCGACCAGGTCAATGTCGGAGTTGCCGTAGGGTACCCGCACCGCAACGGACTCGTCGATCAGGCAGCCGTGGCGCGCCTGGAGCCAGAAGCGGGTGAGTTCGCCAAGCGCGTTGCTCCGTGCAGCCATAGGTACCTCCGCCACTGTACTAAAACACGGAGTCTCCAGTCTGATATTACCGCAGTTGTGTGCCACGTGAGCCTGCGTAGCACAGCTCGGTGATCTTTGTTGACCAGGGGTAGCCGTTGGTGGGAGTACCGTGGATCTGTGAACTCAACTCTGCAATTAGCGTCTCGTGTGCACTACACGATTTCCAGGCATGCTGGCAAGAAAGCCAATAATCCTGGTACGAGGCACCGTTGGTTGGAGTGATTTTGCCGTCGGTGACGATCACGCAGTTGGGGAGCAGAAAATGGCAGAGCTTGCTGGCGAACATCCAACTTTGGGCACCTTTGATCTCTCGAGCTATACCCATGAGCTCGGAAAGCTCGTCCCATCGAACCTGAGCAATGTCAGGAACTCGCCCACCGTGTGCGGTACAGATGGCATCGTAATGCCCGCGGATCTTCGGCAGAACGCCCAGTCCCAGCTCGTGAATGACCGCACGACTTATCCCGCCTACACTGGACCGCAAAGCCTTCCATTGGCCAAGCGCAGTAACTGCGGTTTCCCACCACTGTTCAAGCGCAGGATCGGCGCGCCGGCAGCGCTCCAGCTTCGCATAGAGGCTGTTGTGAAAGTCCTGCGACCAATGTGGCCGGGCCTGCCATTCGCGTATGCCTACGCGCAAATTGTCGATCGTAACAAAGGTGGTCATTGTAGTTATAGAGAGAAAGCGAGCACGATATTCTTCGAGGATGATATCATACCTTTATAGCGATCTGAGCGCCCGAAAACAAAAACGCCGCGGCAGCCCTCAGGCTGCCGCGGCGTCTGGTTGATTCAGGTGGTGACGTTCGTCTCACGTAACGTGCAAATGCGGAGATTCGGCGTTTAGAAGCCCAATCCCTTTTCGCGCATCGAAAGCCATTTGCCCTTCCCCAGGATGATATGGTCAAGCACGTCCGTATCAAGGAGCTTCCCAGCCTCCACGATCTGGCGTGTCACAAGGATATCCTCCGGGGATGCGTCGACCGCGCCGCTGGGGTGGTTGTGGCAGACTATGATGGCCGCCGCGTTGAGCTTGATCGCCTCGCGGAAGACCTCGCCGATGCGCACCATTGATGAGTTCAGGCTGCCCTGGTAGACCCGGTGGACCTTCAGGACGTGGTTCTTGGTGCTGAGGCACATCGTCCAGAGCTCCTCCTGGTCAAGCAGGCCCATGCGCGCCATCAGGAAGGCGACGGCATCGGCCGGGCTCTTGACCTGGTCGCGCTGAACTGGGCGCAGCAGCTCGGCGACGAAGGCGATCAGCGCCTGCACGTCGTCGGGCACCTCGCCGATGGTCAGGGCGCCCTGTAGGTCGGCCCCGGAGGCCGCCAGCTGGCGCAGCTTGCGCAGATCGACGAAGGGCTCGAGCGCCTCGCGCAGCGCCCTGGTACTCGCCGTCTGTGGGCTGGCGGCCCCTCGACGCCGGCGCGATACCTCGCCTGTGCTGGTCGGCGCCTCAAGCGAGGTGATCGGTGGGGTCGGGATGAGCGGTGCCTGTTCGTAGCGCATGTTCGTCTCCTATGCAGTAGCGCGCCCTGATGGCTTGCTCAGTCATCAGAGCGCGGTTCTCGTTCTCGCGTTCTCTGGTTGTGGTCGCGGGTTAGCGGAGGGCCATCGGCATGATCACGTGGACGTAGCCGTTCTGGCCGACGGGCCGGAGCACGCCGGGCGCCTGGGCGGTGACCATCTCGAGGGCGACCTGGGGCGTGCCGATGACGGCGAGCGCCTCGCCGAGGTACTTGACGTTGAGGGCGATCTGGCCGCCCTCGCCCGCCACCTGGCCCTCGACGACGCCGGTGTTCGCGCCGATCCCGGCGGCGTTGGCGCTGAGCAGCACTGTGCCGGCCTGTTCGCTCTCGCCGGTCGCGACGCTCAGCTTGACGACGTTCTGGCTGACGCTGGCGATCAGCGCGGCCAGCCGCACCGCCCGGTTGAGCTCGCGCACGTCGAGGATCGCCCGGGTGGTGCAGCCCTTCGGCAGGATGCGCTCGAAGTCGGGGTACTGGCCGTCGATCAGGCGGGTCGCCAGGGTCCAGTGCGCGGTCTGGAAGATGGCCCGGGTCGCCGTGGTGCTCCCCGTCGCTGCGCTGGCCAGCGACATCGTGACGTGCTCGCTCGGGTCGCTCAGCAGGCCGGCCAGCTCGCGCAGGGCCGGCGCGGGGATGATCACCTCCTGCTTTGTCGCCACCGGCGCGGGCAGCGCGATCTGCTTGCTCGCCAGGCGGAAGCCGTCAGCGGCGGCGAGCATGGCCGCGCTCTCGTGCAGGCGCAGGTAGACGCCGGCAAGCACCGGGCGGGCGTCGCTGTCGGCTGCCGCGCACACCACCTGCGGGATGGCCTCCTTGAGCGTGGCGGTGGCAAAGCGTACTGAGGCGGCGCCCTCCGGCGCGGTGTGCTGCACGGTCGGGAAGTCCTCCGCGCTGATGCCGTTGAGCTGGGTGCTGAAGCGGGCACAGGCCACGGTCACAAGCTGGTTCTCGCTGCTAACCTCCAGCGTCACCCGGTCGTTGGGCAGGCCGGCGACGAGATCGATGAAGAGCCCCGCCGGCAGCAGGACGCTGCCGGAGCGCTCAACCTGCGCGCCGATCCAGACGGTGATGCCGAGATTGAGGTCGGTGGCCGTCAGCCGCAGCCGCTCGCCCTCGGCGGTGAGCAGGATGTTGCCGAGGATCGGCAGGGCGGGCTTGCCGGGCACCGCGCGGCCGACCTGGGCGAGGGCCTTCTTCAGATTCTCCTGCTGGGTGCTGAGTTTCATATGTGTGCTACTCCTTGTTGGTGTTGGAAAGATATGAGGGGCGCGACAAGCGCCCCTCTGACCGAAATCACGCTGAGATCACTCGGCGACGAACGAATACTGGATGGCCCGCTGGCTGTCGCCTGATGGCGCCGGCCCACGGCCCTTCCGGCGCTGGCGGACGACCACCTCGCTCCAGGTGAGGTAGTCGCCGCTGGTCGTCGCCGGCTGGGCGGAGCTATGACCATCGCCGAGGGTCGGAAGGAACGGCAGCTCCAGGGCTGCCGCCGCGATGGTCGCCGGCGAGGGCACGGGCGGGATGGGCAGGGCGGCGGGCAGGCTGACTGGTATCGCCGGGAGACGGTTCGGGTCGGGCCGCGCCATCTGCTCCACGCTGACGCCGACCAAGTCGTGGGCGCCAACCTCGAGCGACGCTTTCAGCGCCGCTCCGGCCTCCTCTAGCCGGGCCGCGATCGCCTCGCGCGCGCTGGTGGCGGCCTCGTCGTTAAGGACGCGCCGGGCCAGCTCCTGCAGCAGGGACATGCCGGGGTCCATCTGCATCAGGCCGGAGCTGAGGTCGTCGCCGTTGAGCAGCGTGGCGGCCGTGGCCTTGCTGCCGATGATGTCGAGCGCCTGCTCGATCATCGTCTCGTAGTAGCCGAGCCAGGTCACATTGCAGGCCCGGGTCTGCGTCGGCCGCAGCGCCCGCTTGCGCGCCTGCATCGCCCGGTAGAGGCTGTAGGTCGGCTCGGCGAAGACGATCTCCGGCCACTGGATGAGGTTCATGCCCGTCTCGACGAGGCCGGGGTGACAGAGCACGACGTTCGTGCCGTCGCGCTCGCGCTCGGCGAACCAGGCGCCCCGCGCCCCCGGCTTGACCGTGGTGCTGCGCAGGATGGCGACCTTGACCGGGGTGGCGTGCTCGCTCAGCGCCAGCTGCTGAATCTTCGTCTGCAGATCGGCCAGGATGTCGAGCTTATTGGTATGCTCCGCAAAGACGAGCATGCCCCGCCCGGCGCGGGCCTGCTCAGCCGCCCGCTGGGCGAGCCAGCGGTGGTGCGGCAGGATGGTCTCGACCGGCAACGCCGGCGGGCGGTAGGCCTCGCCGGTGTGCTTGCTCTGCACGGTCACGGGCTTCCATGGGGCCAGCGCGTAGGTGAGAGTGGACTGGAGGTAGCTGCTGAGCGCGTCCTTGCCGCCCGGCTCCTTGATGATCGCCTTGCCCTCGTTGACCAGACGGGCGTACTGCTCGGCCAGGCCCTCAGGCAGATCGAAGAAGACCACGCCCTCGTGGTAGGGCGGCAGCAGGAACCCCATCTGGCGGAGCAGGATAAAGATGAACTGGCTCTGCATGATCGCCGCCAACTCCGCAGTCAGGCCGTTGCGCTCCTCGACCCGCACGTAGGCCGCGTTGCGCTTACCGCTGAAGGCCTGGGCTTCCTCCTCGACCACCTGCGAGGTGATTGTGTCGAGGATGCCCAGCCGCTCGACGAACGCCTTCTCCTCGTCCCAGCGGAACTCCTGGCGGACGAAGACGTTGTCCATGCGCTGGAGCATCCAGTAGGCGGTGCTGGCCTTCCCGCCGTACGGGCTGCCGGTCAGCCCCTCCGAGCGGTGCGCGTGGCGCAGCAGCCGGCCCCAGATCCGCCCCCGCGCCGACGTGCGCCCCTTCATGGCGTGGAACTCGTCGGTGATCACGAAGTCGGTCTGAGCGGCGTAGCCCCGCGCGACGATGAAGTCGCCCAGGGCCATGCGCGGGTTGGAGGTTGGGCGCTGGCCCCAGGGGATGACGCGACGGGCCGCGCCAGTGTGTGGATCCGGCTCGGTGACGTGGCCGTGGAGGTAGGTCGGGTCGTTGAAGATCGGCAGCGCGCGGTCGCTGACGTTGTCCTGCTTGCGGCTCTGCTGGCCGAGCACGCCGCCGCAGAACGGGCAGCGCACCATGCCCGCCTTGCGCAGGGAGTCGGGCGTATGCGGGAAGCCGTCCTTGCTCCGCACGCGCCTGCCGCAATCGGGGCAGAACAGGCCGTCGAAGTGCCAGAGCGGGGTCGGCTGCTCGCCCTTGAGTGTCTCGCGGAAGGCGTGGCCACAGCGGAACAGGACATCCCGCCGCCGCGTCCGCTCGCTCACCCCAGGCCCGTAGACCCTGGTTGTGCTCGTGTCGCCGTTGGCCGCAGCGACCCGCTGGGCCTGGCGGGTGGACTGCCGCTTGCGGGCGGCTTTCTCGCGCTGCTTGAGCTCGTCCCACTCGCGGCGCTCCTCGGCGAGCAGGCGCTGGTAGAACTCGGCGCGCCATGTGGCCCGCTGCCCCTCGGAGCGCTCCTCGTCGTCGGGGTTGGCCGTCGGCGCAGGCGGCGCGGGGCGGTGTGCGGTCGCGGCCACCTCCCAGCCGCAGCTCAGGCTGAACTTGGAGAAGGCGATGAAGCCGACCCGCGGCGTGGCGGGATCAGCCCTGGCGCCGGCGTAGAAGGCGCTGACCTGGGCGGGCGTCTCAAGGATGGTGCTGTGCCAGACCGGCAGCAGGTCGCGCCACTCGGCGATCCACTGCGGCAGCGCCGGCCGGTCGATGCCGGGCAGCGCCTGGTCGTGCGCCAGCACCTGGGCCAGCTCGCCGACCAGGTGGTTCGGCGCGATGACCAGGGTGGTGAAGGCCCGGCCCGGGCCGTTGGTCGGCAGCAGCTGGCGCAGCACCTCGGCGGTGCCGGCCGACAGGCTGGACTTGCCCGTCCCCATGTCCGCTCCCAGGCCCAGCACCCGGCGATGCTGGCCGGTGTGCGGATCGGGGTCGCGGAAGGCGACATACGATGCTGCGATGATGTGCTGCTGCATCGGGATGTAGCCGGGCGCGTAACCGGGGAGGGCGCGGCCGCTCACCGAGACGATGCCGCTGAGGATGCCGGCCACCTCGGCCGGGAGCTGCATGTCGTAGATCGGCGGCGCGCTCTGTGCGACGGCGTCGAGCAGGCTCTCGGCCGCATCGGGAATATCCATCAGCGCCGCAATCCCGGTGTCGCCGGTGTAGCGCGTGATCGCCGCCGTCTCAGCGTCGAGGGTGACGACGACCGGCTCGCGGAGTTCCATGCGGTGGGTGTCGATGATCGTCGTGCCATCGCTGCCGGCGCGCTCCTCCTGCCAGATGCGGGTGGTCTTGCGCGTGCTGCCCTTGATCCGCACCGGCCGGTCGTCGATTGTGACCTGCATGTTGTTGATGTCGCCCTCGGCGACGCGCAGGGCGGCGGCGACCTTGCCGAGCGGAAAGACCGGCTGGATGCGCCGGCGATCCCGGCGGGCCGCCTCGAGGCGACCGCGATGCGTGCGCGCGCTCCAGGCGCCGCCGCATGTCATCACGTCGGCCTGGGCCTGCTCGGGCGTGGCGGCGTTGGCATCGCGCCAGATGAGCTGGCGCTGGGTCTTGAGCGGCACCGGGATGCTGTAGCGCGGCTGTGGCTGGCACTCGAGCACCGGCAGGTCGCCGGCGAGCTTCTCTGCAATCTGCCGTGCGCGGGCCTGCAGCTCCTGGCCGGTGCGATCCGCCGCGCGAACCACACCGATCACCAGCACCTCGCGGTAGTGGCGCTGCTCCTCGGGGAGCGCCACCAGCGTCACCCGGTCGTAGCAGCGGGCCAGGTGGTTGAGCGTGCCGCGGTTGGTCAGCCAGACATCCTGCGGCGCGAGCATCAGGTGGATGCCGCCCGCCTGGAGCCAGCGGCCCTCCTCGACGATGCGCTTGAAGAAGAGCGGCTCGTAGCGGCCGCCGCCCTGCTCTTTGGGCTGCTGCCCGAAGGGCGGATTGGTCCAGGCGACCTGAAAGAAGCCGGCGCTGGCCTGGAGCGACCGGATCGCGTCGGCGCCGAGGACGTGGTCGCTAAACTGCGCGCACTGCACCTTACGCCCATCAACCAGCTCGTTGAGGTAGAGCCGGTCGCGGCTGATCTGCCAGGCCTCCGCCATACCAGCCGCGGCCGCGCCGGTGCCGGCACAGATATCGGCCATCCGCGCTGCCGGCGGCGCCGGGGCGACGTAGGAGCAGATCGCCTGGATGAGCTCGGCGGCGAGCGGGACGTACTGATAGTTCGCCTCCATGGCAAGTCGGGTCATCGAAGCTTCCTTTCATCACTCGTCGTCAACATCGTCTTCGCCGCCTTCACCGGCCTGCTCAATCACCTCGTCGATCGCGCTTGTGGCGCCGACCTCGCGAACGGCCAGGTCGTCATCGCGCAGGGTTTCGGGCGCGACGCCGCGCTGGATCGCGATGATCAGGCGGGTCCAGCGGGGCTCATCGGCCAGCACCCAGTAGCCCTGGCAGCCGGCGCTGGGCAGCGGGGTAATCAGCGCGGTCTCGGAGTCGTCGGGGGTAATGCCGTAGGCCCAGAGCTGCGCCGCCCAGGCGAGGTCGAAGGGCACGCTGATGGCGCGGCTGAGCTGCTGGGCGAAGAGCGGTAGATCGGGGGCGCCGGCCGCGTCGTTGCCGGCCAGGTGCAGAAACGCCTGCCCCAGCTCCGGCTCGAAAGCGCTGCGATGGGTCAGGGCGAGGTGGCTGAGGCCGCTGGTGGGCAGCGGCTCGTCGTTCCAGTCGGTCACATACTGGTTGCGGCCATCGACCCGGCGCGGGTAGTGGCGCTGGTAGCCGGTGCGCAGCGGGATCTGCTCCCGCCGCCCATCGAGCACGGCGGCCCAGAGCGCGCGGTTCTTGCTGACCCCGTTCACGCTGCTCAGGTGCAGCAGCGCATCATTGCCGTCAGGGCTCTGACGGCCAGGCAGCACGCAGACCGACACCGGCCAGTGCGCGGCGTCCTTCAGGTCGAGCCGGTGGAGATCGGCGCGCACGCGGAGCGGCCAGGGTGGCAGGGTGCGCGTGAGCGTCGAGCGGTCGGGATCCATGGTGAAGGGCGGGCCATCGAGACAGGCCAGCAGCGCGGCGGTCCAGATCGGCAAGGTCGCCTGTGGCGGATACCAGCGCTGGCCGGTGCGCTCAGGCGGTTTGCCGCAGCTGCGCTCGCGCGTTGTCAGCCAGAAGGCGCGGAGGGTCTCAGGGGTGAGCTGCTCGCGCAGGCTCCCATCGGTCTGCACCACGCCGTCGATGATCTGGCCGATGCTGCTGAGCAGCTCCTGCCAGAACCGCTGGGCGGCATAGGCGACCATCCAGTGGCCTTCGAGCCCTTCGGCGAAGCCGAGGGCGATCGGCGCCTCGGGGGCCTGGTCGCTGAGCTGGGCGAGATGCGCGCGCGCCAGGTGGCGGTCGTTGGAGATGGCGTGGAGGGCGGGCGCGAGCGGCGTGAGCAGCGGCAGGAGATCGAGCCGGGCGAAGAGATCACCGGCGACGCCATCGGCGAAGATCGGCGCGGGAAGCGCTCCCAGGCGGCTATCCTGAATCATCGGAAAGTGTGTGCGCAGGAGATCGAGGGCCGTATCAGCGTCGGAGCGCGACACCATCCAGCCGAGTGAGCTATAGCGGGCGCTGCGGCAGCGCGCCTTGATCTGATCGATAAAGGGTCGGCACGGCTCCGGCGGGCTGATCACAACCTCGCCGCCGCGCTCCCAGACCCTGGCAGGTGAGTCGAGCACAGGGAAGCCCCTTTCGTGGTGAGAAAGCAAGAGCCCGCATCACTCCGATGCGGGCTCGCCAGATGCGAATCAGGGTTTGTTGGCCAGCAGGAGCAGCTAGATCGGGAGCGCCTCCTCGTCGAGCAGCTCGTCGCCGCTGAGCGAGCCATTCCCGTTCACGTGACCGTTGCTCTTCGCGCTGCCGTTCAGGCCGCGGCGCTGGGTGCGCCAGCGCTCGAACTGGCGGCGCACCTCGTAGCCGTAGGAGATCCACTCCTCGCCGACGAACAGCGTATCGAGCAGCTCGGCCTGGGGCGTGTCGGCCAGAGCCAGCATCGGCAGGGTGACGAGCGAGCCGTGGCCGGTGTCGGTGTAGCTCACCTGGCCTTTGGCGTTGACCAGGGTCGAAATGGGGAGCCAGAAGGTCCAGAGCGGCAGGCGCTTACCGGCGATCTGCTCGGCCTCGCGCAGCAGGCCGCTGCGGTAGGTATTGAAGATGCCGGTCTTGCCCATAACGGCGCGACCGGTCATGCCGTGGAACGACCAGACCACCGGCTCGGCGATGCCCTCGGCGAGGCAGACGATCTCGGTGTGGATCTGCGCGCCGGGCTCCCACTCCGCGATGTAGCGGCGGTCCTTGCGCTTCTCGCCCCCCGAGACAACCTCGACGACATGGTAGGGCTGCTGGCGCCAGGTGATCAGCGCCAGGTGCAGGGTGGGGGTCTCAAAGCCAGACTCGTTCTCGAAGCGCTGCGATGACGTCCAGGGTTCGGCCGGCTCCTGCTGGAGCGCGGTGCCCTTGACGTAGAAGATGCCGGGGGTCTTCGCCTGCTTGTTGCCGTTGTACCACCAGATCGCGGGCGTGGTCGGGGCGGCGTCATTGACGACCGGCGTCTCCACGGTGGCGATCCGCTCTGCGAACGTGCTCATGGGATTCCCTCCTGATCAGTGTGGGCTTCAAATGTCAGTAGACCGCTCCGCACGCATGCGGGCAGCCTGGGCAATGGTCGTGTCAGCCGTGGCGGGGTGATCAGCTGGCGGGCCGGGGGCCGCGTGGGATGCGCGGGGGCGCTGCCGGAGCAGTGCGTGACGATGATGGCGCGGCCGTAGCGGCGGGTGCGGATCGTGCGGGCGCCGGCGGTATGGCCGGGCGGGTTGCCGGCTCCTGAGGCCGCGGCTGAGAGGCGGGCATGATGGTGCTGTGCGTCGACGCGAGCGTTACCAGATCACGAACGATGACCTCAAAGAGGCAGCGCGCGCGATTCTCCGGATCGTCGCTGGTAGTGGACTGCAGGCGACCCTCGACGAGGACGCGCGCGCCGGGCAGCAGATCATTGCACTGCTCGGCAAGCGGCTCGTCCCAGGCCACCAGGCGGAAGCGCTCGAACGCGTGCGGGTCACGTGGCGTTGGCTGCGCGCAGACCAGGGAGAACGTGGTGTGCGGGATGCCATCGGCGGTGAACCGCATCTCCGGCTCCGCCTCCACCTGCCCGGTCACGGTGATGGTGTTGACGTCTTTTCGACCCATAGCAGCTCCTTGTGGTTACGTGTGAAGAAGGCTGCTCAGGCGACCCTGGCATAGGAGCGCTCGGCAGCCTCAACGACGAAGAGATCACCAGAGCGCTGTGCCTGCGGTAGCAGTGCAGCGTAGAACGGCGCCGCGCCAGCAGTCGCCGAAATGATCAGCCGCTCACCATGGTGGTCGAGCACCTGTGTGAGGAGCGCCCGACCAATCCCCAGACCGCGGGCCTCAGGCAGCACTTCGAGCCAGAACAGGCAGTCCCATCCGGCGTAGCGCCCATCGTCCAAGGTGACGGTGCAGGCGATACCGACCGGGCGGCGTTCGTGAAAGGCGATCGCCCAGCAGCCTTCGCCTCTGGCCCAGGTGGCGAGTCGCGCATCGACATCGCCCACGAAGGGGTAATCGAGCGCGGACGCGGCCACGAGCTGCGAGATGATCGCGGGGCCAGGGCGGCGGTTCAGAATGATTGGCTCAGTCATCGAACACCACCTCGCCGACGATGATCGGCTGCGCCTGTGAGGTCGGCGCCGGACGTGGCTGAGGCGGAAGAGAACGACGCCGGCCGGCACGGGTCAGCGCCCAGACGTAGAACGCGACCAGGCCAACCAGGCAGAGCAGCGGCGTACCGAAGACGACAACCAGCACCGCGCCGACGACAAGCCAGGCGATGAGCTCGTCCTGGCCCATCAGCAACAGGGTGACGAACATGCCGCCAATGGTCAGAACACAGGCGACGATGCCGAGCACGATCACGGCAGCCAGTGGCAGGCGTCGGCGTCGCCGGCGCTCTGCAGAAATCGACGGCATAGAAGCACCGGAAACTCGCGTGCGTCGCGTGATCGGCAGTGGCAGCGTATGGGTTATCGACGAGGGACGAGCCACGACCGGTGGCTGCTCGGTGCCGGTGTGCAGACGTGCTGGTCTGCGTGGAGGCGGTTCGGATCTGGTGACGGGAGGCACCATAGCGACATACTCCTTCTGATCACTATCTGGGCGGGCGCAGATCAACGCCCGCGGCGACAACAAGCTCGAGTGGCAGCTGCGCAACATAGGCGCGTAGTGACAGGGGCGTAGTCTGGATGAGGGAGTGCAGGGCGGCGGGACCATGGCGCAGCAGAAAGCCATCCAGGTCCTCTTTGTCCGCGCCGGGTGCGAGGGGGAGCGTCAACACCAGCACCTGCAGACCAGCCAGCGTTAGCGTGAGCCCGTGACGAATCGTCCAGAGCTCCTCAGGCGCGAGGTGCTCGTTCCCGGCAGGATCGCGCGGCCGGGTTGCGCGAGTGTCGTAGGCCAGAATCGCGACCCGAACGCCGCGCTGAACTAGCTGCGTGGCCCACTCCCCTCGGAAATAGTTCAGTCCAGGGTGGCCAATGGTGGGATAGGGCAGCGCGCCGATACGGTAGGCTGCGGTCGCTGCCAGGGCTTTGAACTCGCCCTCGGTGACCAGGACTACCTCGCTCGCGGCGGTCGTCTCCCAACAAAGCGGAATGGTCGCCCCGCGCCAGGTATAGCTGCCCGGCAGGGAGGTATAGCCCGCGCCGGGGAAGCGCCGTGTGCGCAGATCGACCACCTGGTCGCCGTTGCGGTAGGGGATAACGACCCGCCCGCAAAGGTTCCAGTGGGCACGCAGTGCACCGTTGTCATCGTGAGCCAGCACCCCGGCCTCCTCCGCGAAGAGCAGGAGCCTGGGCGCATGACGCTCGAGATAGGTCACCAGGGGCTGGGGATCGCGCAGTGCATAGCCCAGCCTGGCCCAGCGTGTGGTCGCGAGGTCGAAGCCGCGCTGGCGCAAGTAGGCCAGCGGCTCCGGGTTCCAGGGCTGGTGCAGGTTTTCCTCGGCCCAGGTGGTGACGATCGCGTATAGCGCACGGTAGTGAGGGATGTGCTCCGGCCTGGGAGCCGGGCCGTCTGTTCGTGGGCGTCGCGGCTGCTCAGTCTGGCAGGGGCGACGCTGCTTAGTTGCGGTCGTAAGCTCGGATGCCGGCCCCTTGCGGTTGCAGCGACGGCACCAGTAGCGCTCGCGCCCCGCCGGCAGCAGCCAAACATGGAAGCGATCACTATGACGCTCATCTCCGCCGCAGAACGGGCAGGCGCCGGCATACTCCTGGGCGGCCCGGCTCACCAGGCGCAGCGGTGGAAGATGCGCGCTCAGCGCACCGTGCAGGTACGTCGGCACAAGGACCTCCTTCGTGGGTGGCGAACAAAACGGCCCCGTGGTAACGACCACGAAGCCGTTCTGTTCGCTGCGGATCGATTGTGCGTGCGTCTGCCTGAATTGGTTACTTCTTGCCGCCCTGGAGCTTATCGAAGATATCGTCGAGTTCATCCTCGTCGAACTCTTCCAGCTCGGGGACCGCCTGATCCTGCTTCTCCTCGTCCTGCTCCTCGTCATTCTCGTCGTTGTTGGCGAACAGTTCCTCGTTCATCACAGCACCTCACATGCGACGGCCCGCAGCGATGGGCACGCCGGATCACGCGCAGCCCGGATGGGCCACGCTTCCTACGGATGAGCGCTCAACGCGCATGAGAAGGGCCGGGGAAGAAGTCTCCCCGGCGAGCGGATGCCGCCTGCGACCAGACAGTGCAGTTCAGAAGTGACTGCTGAAAGCAGGGGTGGTGAGATGAGTATGGGCGAGGCGAGCGGGTGGGGCATCAGTCGGGCTGACTGATGCTGAGGGGGAGGCGATGAGGCGACGGATTGGTAGTTGATGCTCAGCAGGCGAGGAGCTGAAGAGGGACAGGCGTGATAAGCCTCAACCCGACAGTGGTGCGCTGATGCCTCTGCCAGGACAGCGCGGACGGCATACTCTGACCGCGCCGTTCGTTTCACGGGCGCCTCGAGCCGGCAACGTGCAGCCGTGCTTCGCCCATCCGCAAAGCTGCTATACTGCTCGTGTTTTTGGACAAGCGCAGATCGAACGATCAGCTCACGTTCCGCCAGACAGCCGATCACTCCAACCTGCCAATGAACGAGCGAACCACACAGCCGCCCCAGTACTGGGAAGATTTTGCGAATGTCGAACAGGAGTTGCGTGCCTTTATCGCGCAGCACGCTGTCCCCGGTGTGATGCCCAGCAAGCGCAAGTTGCTTGCAGCCCAACGCGGCGATCTCCTCCGGGCGTTTGCTCGCCACGGCGGAATTGTGGCCGTTGCGGAGCGCCTGGGCCTGGCCCGCCCGCACGCCAGGCGCCCACCCCACTACTGGGACGACCTCGCCAATCTCGCACGGGAGGTCGAGGCATATATCGCGGCGCACGGCACCCCCGGCATCATGCCCACCTACACCGAACTGGAGCGGGCTGGCTATGGCGTTCTGAAAGGCGTGATTCGTGCGCATGGCGGACCGGATGTCATTGCCGCACAGCTTGGTCTTGCCCGTCCGCAGCCGGCAAAGCCAGCGGGCTATTGGGATGACTTCACCACCCTGGAGCGCGAGCTGCACGCCTTCATCGCCGCCCATGGCACGCCGGGGGCAATGCCCAGCTATACCACCCTGGAGCAGGAAGGCCAGCATGCCCTGCTGAACGCTATTCGCCAGCACGGCGGGATGGCGGTCGTCGCCGAACGCCTGGGCCTGGCCCGTTTCCACGCCCGCAAGCCCGCGGGCTATTGGGATGATTTCGCCAATGTTGAGCGCGAGTTGCACGCCTTCATCGCGGCCCACGGAACTGCTGGTCAGATGCCCACAGCCGAGGTGTTGGCCGCCCACGGCCACGCGATGCTGGCGAGTGCGATTGGGCGTCACGGCGGGCCGGCCGTGGTCGCCACGAGGATGGGCCTGGCGCGCCCGTACGCGAAAAAACCGCCGGGCTATTGGGATGATCTCGTTAATGTTGAGCGCGAGGTGCAGGCGTTCATCACCGTCCACGGAACTGACGGCGTGATGCCTACGACGAAGGAACTCCTCGATGCCGGCGCAGGCGCGATCGTCGATGCGCTGCAGCGCCATGGCGGGCTGGCCGCCGTCGCCACCCGCCTCGGCCTGCACTCCATCGCGCCGCGCAAACTGCCGGGGTATTGGGCCGATTTTGGCAATCTGGAGCGTGAGCTGCGCGCCTTCATCGCCGCCCACGGAGCCGACGGCGTGATGCCCGGCACACGGCATCTCCGCGACGCGCAGCGCAGCGACCTCATCCATGCGATCAAACAGCATGGGGGCATCGAGGCCGTGGCGGCACGTTTGGGGTTAGCCCGTCCTCCGGTCGCCAAGCCCACGAACTACTGGGCCGATTTCGGCAACCTGGAGCGTGAGCTGCGCGCCTTCATCATCGCCAACGGCGCACCAGGCGATATGCCCAGCAAGCGTGAACTGGAATCCGCGCAGCGCAAAGATCTGGTACATGCGATCGAGAAGCACGGCGGGATCGCCGCCATCGCGGCCCGGCTCAACCTGCGCCGCGCGCAGACCGCCAAACCGGCGAACTACTGGGCCGATTTCGCCAATCTCGAACATGAGCTACACGCGTTCATCGCGGCCGAAGGCGTCGCCGGCATGATGCCCAGCAACCAGGCGCTGACGGCCGCACGCCGCAGAGACCTCGTGCATGCGATCACCCGCCACGGGGGCACAATCGCGGTTGCTGAACGCCTGGGCCTGGCGCGTTCTCGCACGGCCAAACCGCCGCACTACTGGAGCGATTTTGCCAATCTGGAGCGCGAGCTGCGGGCCTTCATCACTGCTCAGGGCGCCGCCGGCCTGATGCCGACCTATGATACGCTGGCTGCTGCCAAGCGGCAGGATCTGGTTGCAGCGATACAACGGCATGGAGGAACCTTCGCAGTCGCTGAACGCCTGGGCCTGGTCCATCCGGTCGAGAAGAAACCCGCCGGCTATTGGGACGATTTCGCGGCGCTGGAACGCGAACTGGCGGCCTTTATCACCGCGCACGGTTCTCCTGGCCACATGCCGACAACAACCGAACTGGTGGACGCGGGCCAGCACGCGCTGCGCAGCGCCATCCAGCAGCATGGCGGGATGCTGGCTGTCGCCGAACGCCTGGGCCTGGCACGCCCCGACGCCCGGAAACCGGCGAACTATTGGGACGACCTCGCCAATGTGGAGCGCGAGCTGCGCGCCTTCATCGCCCGCCATGGCACCCCTGGACAGATGCCGACGTCCGACGTGTTGTACGCGCAGGGATGCTCAACGCTCGCGGCCGCGATTGGGCGCCATGGTGGGTTTGCTGTTGTCGCCGAGCGGATGGGCCTGACCCGCCCGGCTGCGCGGAAACCCCTGGGCTACTGGGACGACTTCGCCAACGTGGAACGCGAACTCCGCGCCTTTCTCGCCACCCATGGCCGTGCGGGGCGGATGCCGACCATGAAAGAGCTTGCGGCAGCGGGCTGTGGCCCACTGGCGAGTGCGCTAACCCGCCACGGTGGTATGGCGGCGGTCGCTGAGCGCCTGGGGCTAGAGCGCACCGATCCCCGGAAGCCACCTGGCTACTGGGCCGACTTCGCCAACCTGGCGCGCGAGCTGCGCCAGGCGCTTGCGGCGCAGGGGATCACCGATCGGCTGCCGCCGCTGAACCAGCTGATCGCGCTCGGCCGGCAGGACCTGGCGCACGCCATCGGGCGCCATGGCGGACCCGCAGCCGTCGCCGACCGGTTGGGGATGATCTACCAGGCGCCGCTGACGGATGCGCCGCGCCGGGCGGCGACGGGTATGCAGCTGGCCCAGGCCTTACAGCCCCTGGCGGACGCACAGCTCCTCCACAGCGCGCATGTGCTGGTGCTGCTGCGCCGCACCGGCTTGCTGGCCTCACGCGACCCGCGCATCGTACAGCTGCGCGCCGGGCTTGCCCGCGGCGATCAGGCTATGATCACCGCCGCTTTGGCCGCCTTACAGGCGGATGGCTCCGATCTCAACCGCCCGCCGCGCACCGTCAACAATGCGGACAAGGATGAGGAGCCGGATCGTCTGGATGAGATCGCGGTGTGGGATGAGCTGGGGGAGGAAGCGGAGGAGGACCGAGAGGATCAGGAGGATCGACGCCATCCCGATCGTACGCGCGAGCAGCGAGCCGTACAGGGGCTGGCGCTGCTGGATGCGCTGCGGCTGCCGCTGGATACCGTGCTGTATCTGCTCACGGAGCGAGTGCTGTGGGAGGCGTTCTATGCGCGCCTGTACGCCTGGTATGAGTCGCTGGCGCCCGACCAGCCGGTGCATGTCGCGGACGTGCAGCAGGTCATGCGACCAGCGCTCCAGGACCAGGCGTTGACGCCGACCGTCCTGGAGGTGCTCGCACGATTTGAAGTGGGCGTCGCCGAGGCAATCAATCTGGCGGCGGCGTTAGGCAGCCGGGGCTGGCGCGGGCCGCGCCTGCGCCTTCACCAGGCCGATGCGGCGCGGCGGATGGCAGCGGTGCTCAGCAGTCCCGATTCGCGGCCCTTTTTTCTCAACGCCGACGATCCTGGGATGGGCAAGTCGGTGGCGTTTCTGGCAGCGGTGTGTAGCGCCGGCAGCCCCAGCATCCTCCTGATCGCGCCCAAGATGGTGGCCGACGATACCTGGACGGGAGCCCATGGGGAGATCGCGCGCTGCCTGCCGCAGGCCCAGGTGCTGCGCGGGATGCCGGCGCTGCTCGCGACGCGGCCGGAAGACCGGATGCTGTTCGGCGTCGTCCATTACGAAGAGCTGCTCGACGCAGATGCGGTGGCAGCGCTCGCCGAACGATCGTTCGCGTGTCTCTGCCTGGACGAGACGCATTACATCAAACGCCGCGCCGGCCAGGACTATACCCGGCGGCGGGCAGCGCTCGACACCCTCCGCCGATCCGCCCGGGCCGCGATCGGCCTGACCGGGACGCCGCTGGTCAACGAGTTGGCCGAGCCGCTCTCGCTGCTCCAGATCCTGAGCCAGCACGCCCCGCAATTTGCCCATGCCCAGCTGGATCAGCGCCGCATGAGCGATGCTGCCGATGTCTTTGAAGCCATGCTGCCGCATATGATTCGGCGGGCGAAACCGCGCATGCTCCTGCACCTGCCAGGCTACTCCATCGCCACAGTGCCGATCCCGCTGCCGAACGACCGCGTGGAGATGCTGATTAGTGTCCATGCGTGGCCGAAAAACCGCGCAAGTGCGGCGCTGATCGAGCTGCGCAAGCTCGCGGTCCAGGCGAAGCTCCCCTATCTGATGGAACGGGCACAGCAGACCGTCAAACTGCTGATCCTCACCTATCTCAGGGAGGACGTGTCGACGACGATCGCGGCCCAACTCATGGAGGTCCTGCCGGATCAGGTGCTGCACATCAACGGTGCGACGAGTCGGGCGGAGCGAGCCGCAGCGCTGGCCGCGTTTCGCCGGCCGGATGGACCACGGGTGCTGGTGGGGACGTTAGGCACGATCGGGGTGGGACTGACCCTGTTTGACCCCGAGCTCGCCGCCACCGCCAACGAGATCATCATTGCAGATCTGCCGTACACCTGGGCGGCGTTCGAGCAGGGGATCGCGCGGCTGCACCGTGAAGGGCAGCAACAGGAGGTGCGCGTCGACGTGCTGCAGACGACCACCACGGCGCACCTGGGTGATGCGACGCCACTCCAGACGATCGACGAGCGGATCTGGGCGCTGATCGGCGACAAGCGCCAGCTGGCGTTGGTGGCTGTGGATGGCCAGTACACACAGGAGCAAGTCGTGCTGACGCGGCGCGCGCTCCATCGTTGGCTGGACCAGGCACGCACTACGGGAATTGGAGCGATACCGAAAGGAACCACTGATCGCCAGCCAGGAAATCCCTCAATCGTTGGCGCCACACCCGCGCATGTCATCACGGATGATCTTCCCCGAGTGTAAAGCATGCTCAGGTCATTCAAGTAGTCAATATACAAGAGCAAACGTGTCAAGTATCGAGAATGCGTGTTAACCTCGATCAGCAGGAAATCATCTTTCTCCCTTGACAGACCCAGGTGCATCTCCCCACAAGGTCGGCTGGAAGTTCTATCCTGCACCGAGCCGGAGGGGATGCACCATATAGTTGGTCGAGATCCTCTCGTACCTTGTCGCGTTATCGGGTTGAGCCAGGCCGTGAGTAGCTTTATTGCAAAGTGTCAGCGTACCAGTGGTAGGTACACCTGCGGCGTTAACAGCTCGGCATCTCTTGTTGCACCGGGATCCAGTGGGGCGAGCTCGCCATCGCGAGAATCAAGAGGGGCGTTGTTCGCTGCATTCGCTGGCTCGACGATTTGCGGTGGATCTGCTGGCTCAAGCGCTGTGCTCATATCAGCCAGAGTGCTAGTCTGTGCCGTAACCTCCAACTCCAGGCCATCCCTGGCCGCGACATCGATCTGCACCAGCACCACTGCCTTGCCGCCAGCAATACGATAACGGTGCAACACGTTTCCGCCTCGGACAGCGTACCTGCCATCAGCCAGGACGAGGCGTATCCGTCCATCGTTGAAACCTTGAACAAGTTTGTTGGTAATCGTGACGCGATTTGCGCGCGCGCTACCGTCGTTTGGTTGAGCGTAGGTGACCGCAATGTTCGGGTCGCCATTATCGCCCACAAGTCGCAGGCCACACCGCGCCCAATCGTCTGTAGCGTTAGTTGTCCATCGGTCGTTCCGGCGTGCTATGCGAATCATTGATGCCGTTGCGTAATTGTGGGCTGCTGCACTCATCAGGATTGGATAGGGCCAGCGCGACTCAACGCGCTGGCTGTGTAGATGCCCGATCAGCATTGCAGTCGGCGCGTATCGCTCAGATGGGCGGTAACCGTAAGCCGAGGTGTGGTGCTGAACAATAATTCGCCCATCCACATCGCCGCCAGAAAAACTGGCAGGGTATCGCTCCTCAATGAAGGCTTTGCTTGCCGGGTCGAGGTAGTCGTGAGCGAAAATCCAGAGCGATCCGAGGCGAATGTGATAGTAGCGCCGTCCAGCCAGGCCTTCCCAACGGGCCCAATCGCGTGCCCGCTGAGCGGCGTCTTTTTCATGCACTTCGTGGTTGCCCAGTACCATCATGCTCGGCACGCGGTAGCCGCGCTTGGCAGTGAGATAGCAGCGATAGATATCCTCGTTGTAGGTGTAACGATAACCAGTGGTGGCGTACTGGTGGGCCTGGTCGCCAGAGTTGATGACAAGTCGCGGATTGAGAACATTCACAACCGGCGTCGCCCAGCGCACCAGATCGGCGCTGCGATACCCGCTGCGGGGGTTTTCGCAGGCATAATGCTTGACCGAGTCGAACATCACGTGCTCATCGGTGAGGTGCAGCAAGTAGCCGTCCGTCCAGAGACTGGGCACGACGCTGACAGCGCGTGCCTCTTCCAGAGGCCCGGCCGCATCAAGATGGCTGACGCGAAGTATCATCAGCTCGGGAGTAATATCGCTCGGAACCTTCACACGAAGACGCCAGCCTGCGCGCCGCCCATAATCGATTCCCTGATCACTTGTATCAACAACCTGGCAAGACCAGGCAGCACCAAGGTCGGTGCTGAGGAGAACCGACCAACGGGCTGGATCGAGCCAGGCAGTTGTTTCGACCTCGATGTTGCATTCGCCGCCAGGCTCAACAAAGATCGGGTGTGCCAGGCGTGGATTGACAAGCGTGAGAACAGGCTGTGCGGCAGCGGAACGTCGTGGCACGAGTTGCGGCAATTGCGCCTCATCGCCAGGAATCAGGTGGCGGGCGATAGGATAGACAGCGATAGCGCGCATATAGTTAAGCACATCGCGGCGCGACATCTTGTTCGGTGGCATGAGATTCCTTTCAATGGTGCAAGATAGCCCGATGGGCACGATCAACCAGAAGCAACGAGAATTACCACACCCCTGGCAGGAGCCGCCAGCGCACCGTTAGCGCGTAGTGCTGGTACTGCGTGTCCTGAATGAGCAGCGCTTCCTCACGCTGGATGCGCGTGATCTGCACGGCCAGCCAGGTTATTGCCAGGAGCCCGTTCCACCAGGAGGCGTAGGACACGAGAAAGCCGCCTACGATCAGCAGGTAGGCAGCGTAGATCGGGTGCCTGACGACACGGTAGAGCCGACGTGTCTGAAGCCCACGGTGCGCCGGCTCCATGCCGAAGCTCCGGCCCAGCGAGAGAATCGCCGTCGTCGCGAATAAGCTACCAGGAATGACCAGCAGGAGGCCCGGTCCATTCACAGGCTCAGCGGTTGCACGCATGGCGAGCGGAAGCAGCGTGCCGGCCCAGGCGAGGAGCAGATCGGTGCGGGAACTGTTCTGATGGGTGGCCGGACGGTGCAGAAGCGTCAGGACGAAGATCGCGATGTGCTGTACACCAAAGAGCAGCGAGACCAGGCTGCCGGCGACCGCCGCTATCAGGTGAGCCCTGGCCAGCGCTGCCATCACGATCAGCAGCGCCAGGTCGGTGGCCGACACGGCGAAACGCAGCCTGCGCCATTCGGGCCGCCTCAAGATACCTCCTGCCACCACACCTGCGCTGGCTGGCGCTGCGCCTCGGCCGCTGGCAGTGGCGGGTCAGCGTTGAAGATTGTCTCGACGACGAGCACCAGCTCGCTGCGCGGGACGTGCACAAGCACCTCGCTCATGCCATCGGCCAGCGGCAGACGCTCGATCCGTGTGGCTTCGCGCAGCTCCAGGTGCCCCTCGACCAGTACCCGGCTGCCAGCGCCGAACTGCTGCGCGACGCCGGCGACCCGCACCGCGCCGACGACCTCCATGGTGATCCGGGTGGTCTCGAGCACGGGATGTCCCGCCACCAAGTGCATGCGGGCAGTGCAGAGCGTGCTGACTCCATAGGTGACCCCGTCGGCGCGCACGTGGCGCTCCAGATCACGGCTGAGATTACCGACCATCAGCACCCGGCACAGGTCAGACATAGGCTACCTCGTTGGCGAAGAGGGTGCTGCGCGCAGGCTGAGGACGTAGCGCAGGTAGCGCGCCTCCCCAAGCCGTGTCACAACGCCACGAACCGTGTTCCAGGCGACGCTGACCGCTGGCGTTGCAGGCGTAGCTCGCCAGTAGACCGCATCGCCCCACTGAGCGAGCGGGACGAGCTGGGCGGGACTTCCCGGCGCCGGCGGAAGTACACGTGCGTGGTTGGGCGCTGTGAGCACCAGCGGCGGCAGTTGTTCGCTCCGCGATGCCGGCAGCAGCTGAGCGACCTCGACGAGCAGCGGTGAGAGCGCCAGATCGAGTGCTGAGCGTGGATCGTCCGGTAGTGCGAAGGCGAAGTAGGGCCGGACAATGCCGCTTAGTCGCACCCACTGACCCCGGCGCAGCGCCTGGCTGTGGGTGTCGGCCTCAGCTGCCAGGTAGACGCCGAGAGTGCCATAGCCGGGGTGGTGCAGCCAGCTGGCGAGGAGCAGGCGCTCACCACGGGCCGACTGAGGCGGCCGGGAACCCCGATCCGCCGCGCCGACCGGCAGGCGCTGCTGCCAGGCGCTGGTTCGTCCGACCAGCGTGATGGTGGCGGGGTCGCGGTCGCTCACAAGGCGATCGGCTCGTCGCCTGTCTCGGGCGTCCGCGTGCGTGGCCGGCGCGGGCGCACCGGGCCGGGCTGCGCGGCAGGCTGGTCGTCGCCGGCGTCTTCAGGGTCGCCAACGGGAGCCTCGCTTTGCTCCTCGGTCGCTCGCATCGCCTGCACGGTATCGCGATCCTGGGCCTCCAGGAGCGCTGAGCGGTCGGGTGGCGCAGTGGCCTCGCGGCGCGCCGGCGGTGTGCGCCGCCGCTCGCCGGCCTCGGCGATCAGGAGGGCGCGATTGTCGCTGGCGGCCGGCGTGCCCTGCAGCAGCTCGACGTAGCCGACCTCGACGCGCACCCGGCGGCCGGTGAGCAGGCGCTGCTGCGCGCGGGCGATCTGGCGCTCCAGCGCCTCGGCGCTCAGCGGTTGCTGGCGTGCGCCGGCGGCCTGCCCCTGGCGGCTCTCGCGCTGGGGGCGCTCCTGGGCCGCCTGGCGCTGCTGGCGCGCCGCCTCCGCGCGCTGGGCCAGGTCGGCATTGCGGGTCTCGAACTGGGTGCGCGTGCGCTCCAGCGCCGTCTGCACCGTCGCGTCCTCGAGCGCGGCGCGGGGCAGCCGGAAGGTTGCCGGGCTCAGGCGGCCCTCGATGCGCACCTTGTTGCCCGGGCGCAGCAGCGCGTCGCTGCCAGGAATGATCTCCTCGTCAGCGCTGATCAGCACCTCCACCGGGATCGACTTCACGACCGGCCGCACCGCGCGGCCGAAGCTCCCTGCCAGCACCTCGCGGTAGCGCAGCGTCACCCCGGCGTAATGCTCGACCAGCGTGCGCCGGTCGCCGTACTGGCGGGTGTAGACCCGCGGCCGATCAACAATTTCGCCCTCGAGCTGCACCCAGGCCATATCGGGCACGTCGTCGCCGATCTCCTGCACCCCGAGCACGTCGATGCGAATGTCCCAGGTACGCCGGCCGGCATCGTAGGCGTCGCGCTGGAAGCGGCGGTCGTAGTACTCCTCCATGCCCAGCGGGCCGAGCAGGGCGATGCGCTGGCCGTCGACGAGGAGGTGTTCCGCGCGGGCACGCACGGCGTCGCTCATCGTGATCGGCAGGCGGTAGCTGGTGCGCGCGGCGCTCTGCTCATCGCCGACGATCTCGTTGATGCTCAGCTCGTAGCGATACTCGGCAGTGCCCAGCTCGGTGAAGATCCGCCGGCCTTCGCCGCGGCCCGTGGTGACCACGCGCACCGTGCCGACCAGCACCGTCAGGTTCTTGCTGCGCGGCCGCCCATCCGGTCCGGGCGTCCCGCTCGGCGCACGGTCGCCGTGAAGTGCCGTGTCGAGCATCAGAGCGACGCCGTGGGGGAGAATCAGGCCGTGGCCCGTGCGAGCCGGCAGGTTATCGGCATTAGCAGGCGTGGGAGGCGGCTCAGCAGCGATGGGATCGGCTGCGGGACGAGGTGGAGCAGTCGGTGTAACATCCCAGTCCTCGGCCAGCAAGCCCTGGCCGGCGCCGTTGGTCGGCATGATTGTCCTCCTGACAGTGCGCAGCGCGACGAGGGAGGCGCTGCGGAGCGGATGAGCCTAGAGGTATCATCGGCGCTCTGGGGCAGGAGGGCATCAGTAAGAGGTGATGATTGATCTGAGGATTTGGGCTACCAAAAAGCGGATCTGAGGTTTTCACTATTCAAGCAGAATGCAGGCAAACACTGTGACCCAATTTTAGGGCGACGGCCGGATCGCAGTTTACCCTGATCGAGTTGCAAACGATCTGGCTTCGTGCTATAGTCGAGCACATGTTCTGATGGCAACCACCTACAAGGCACTTACTTCTACTCAAAGACCACTCGGTCTTCATGTGGCTGAATGATTCCACTTGTCAGGACCGCTTGAATGCAGAGCCAGCTGCTCAGGCGGTTTTTGCTACACACGGTGCGGCGACGGCTCATCGTAGGAGGGCATCATAAGGATATGGCAATCATCGCAACATTCATCGGCATCGATAAGCACGCTGACTTTCGCATCCGTGACCTCATGGGAGCACGGCGGGATGCTGTAGCCCTTTGGGCTCTCTTTTGTGACACCCTACCAGATGTACAGGCGCGCAAGCTGATCGATGCTGAAGCGACGGTTGCCGAGATTCAGCAAGCCCTAGATGAGACGTTCTACGCTGCTGGCCCTGACGATACTATCATTCTCTCTTTCTCGGGCCACGGTACTCGTGACCACCGACTGGTCGCCCACGATACGACCCTCGACAACCTCGCCGCTACAACGATCCCGATGAGCGACTTAGCGAACCGCTTCAAGCGCTCGCAGGCGAAAGCGGTACTCTGTATTCTCGACTGCTGTTTTAGTGGGGGAGCGCCAGCGCGTGTTCTGGAAGATAGCCCGATGGTGCGTGACCCAGGCTCACCTCTTCAGGAATTAGACCCCCATGCGGCTTCGCCGCACACTGCCGTGATGAAAAAGTGCGCTATACTCCATCCGAACGCCCGTGCTGGCGATCAAGGTCGATGTTTCC
>SFCB01000097.1 GCA_004367505.1 Chloroflexi bacterium OHK40
CAAAAGGGGGGGGGGTGGGGGGGGGGGGAGGGGGGGGGGGGGGGGGGGGGGGGAGGTCTGTGGGGCAGGCACGCTGAGGCGCAGGTGATCGCCGCCGTCCGGATTAGCGAAGCGCTCAACCCGTCCCAGGGGAGCGAGGGTGGTCTCCAGGTCGGCGGCCAGGGCATCACAGCGGGGTTTGTCGCCGCTGGGCGACTCAAGGGCCACCAGTGCGGCGGCGAGTGCCAGGAGCTCATCCCGGCGCCCGGCAAAGTCGTCGATCAGCATCTTATTGCAGGCTCGTCAGCAGGCCAGAGTACTTCTCCACCAGCACGCGGGCCTGCTCATCGCTGCACCCCTCGGCATAGACGTGGAAGAAGGGGCCATCGGGGTCGGGCAGGATCAGCACCCACTCGCTCCCTAGCTCAATCTTGATCCCGTCGATATGCTGCGCGGAGCGCTCCGCGTACTGTTCATTCAGCAGGCGCATCACCTTGCCCTTGGACTCCCAGCGGCAGGGGACGCGCCGCTGGGCCATATAGTAGGGCGGTAGTTCCGCGATCACCTCACTGAGCCGGACATTGGCCAGGGTCAACAACTCCATGAGCTTGACCATCGCGAACATCCCATCAGCGGCGGGGAAGAAGGCGGGAAAGATATAGGCGCCGCTGCCATCGCCGAGCAGCAGCAGGTCGGGCTGCTGGGAGGCCGTCTGCATCAGGGCGGCGAGGTTCGCCCTGGTGCGCAACACCTGGCCGCCGTAGCGGCGAGCGATCGTCTCGAAGGCGAGCGGAGCCGTCACCGGCACGGCCACCGTTCCCCCGCCTGCGGCGCGCATGGCCAGGGCGGCCACGGCGGCCAGGGCCCGCAGCGAATGGAGGCGGGCACCGGTATCATCAACGAGGAAGATCCGCTCGCCACCGCTATCGAAACGGGCGCCCATATGGGCGCCGAGCACCGGGGTAATCCGGGTCAGCCGCTCCATGGCCGCCTCGAACTGGGCCGAGGTCTGGAAGACGGCGTTCTCATCGAGATTGACATTGAGCTCCACGGCGTCGACGCGGTAGCGGCGGAGAATAGCCGAGAGGATGCCGCTCACGCTGGTATTGGCATAATCCACGACGAGGTGGAAGTCGCGGCCGATCGCCTCCATGGCCTCGGGGTGAAGCGCGCGCAGGAAGGCCTCGGTATAGCTCTTCTCCACGTCGTCACCGTAGGAGATACGGCCGATCTCATCGAGGTAGGCCCGGCGGAAATCCTCGCGGAAGAAGGTGTTCTCCACCTTGCGCTCGGTCGCGGTGCTGATATCGAGGCCCCGCTCGTCGAAGAACTTCACCTCCACCACGCGGTTGTCGTAGGGTGAGAGGCGCACGTGCACCCCACCGGCGGCGCCGATCGCACGGGTGAAATAGCGGGCCACCGGGATCGGCACACTCTCCAGATCGCACACATTGATCCCGGCGGAGGGGAGCCCCGCCACGATCGCGCGCTTGAGCATGCGTGGCGTGTAGTGGGCATCGCGGTTGATCGTCACGGTTGCGCCACGGGGCAGCGTGGCACCGAAGGCCGCCCCGAGTTTGGCGCAGAGCTCGGGCGTGATCTCGATATTGACCAGGCCAGTCACGCCGTAGCGCCCGAAGAGCACCCGGCGGCCCTGGCTCCCCCAGATGATACTGGAGGAGACCGTCGCGCCCTCATCCACCTCTTTCCCGGGCCAGATCTTCACATTGGGCTGGATCACGGCGCCGGCACCGATCTGCACCCCATCGCCCACCACCACGCCCTCGAAGAGCATGGCCCGCTGGCGAATGTTGGACTGGCGCAACACAATCGCGCCGCGAAGCTCGGCGCGCTCACCGATATAGGAGTTGCGCCAGATGATCGATCGGTCGATATTGGCGCGGCTATCGACGATCGTATAATCACGGATGACAGAGGGGCCGTGGACGATCACCCCGCCCTTGATCTTGGCGCCGTGACCAAGGTAGACCGGCCCATAGAGCTGCGCGTCGGGGGCAATCTCGGCGTCGCCGTCCACCCAGATCTCGCCGCCGATGTGGTGGCCGAGGCGCGGGAGGTTGACCCGGCCCGAGAGATAGTCGCCGCAGGCACGCATATACTCCTCGATCGTGCCCACGTCGGTCCAGTAGCCGTCGGCGATGAAACCCTGGATGTGGTCGCCCTTGTGGAGCATGCGCGGGAAGACATCCTTGGACCAGTCGGTCATCTTCCCGCGCTCGATGTAGGCCAGCACCTCCGGGTTGAGCACGTAGATACCGGTATTCACCGTATCGGAGAAGACCTCGCCCCAGCTAGGTTTCTCCAGGAACTGGCGCACGTGGCCGCGCTCGTCGGTGATAATGACGCCGTAATCGAGGGGGTTCGCCACGCGGGTGAGCGTGATCGTCGCCCGCGCCTGGCTACTGACATGGTGCTCGATCACCCGCGACAGGTTGATGTCGGTGAGGGCGTCGCCAGAGATCACCAGGAAGGGCTCATCGAGCAGATGCTCGGCGTTCTTGACGCTCCCGGCGGTGCCGAGCGGCACTTCTTCCAACGAGTAGGTGATGTTGACGCCGTGGAGGCTCCCGTCCCCGTAGTAATCCTGGATGTTGTTGGCCAGGTACTGGACGGTGATGATAATGTCGGTGATGCCGTGGATCTTGAGCAGCTCGATGATATGCTGAATCACCGGCCGGTCCACCAGGGAGACCATGGGCTTGGGGCGATTGATGGTAAGCGGTCGAAGCCGGGTACCCTCGCCACCGGCCATGACAACGGCTTTCATGGCTGCTCCCCGCTTCGGGCGGTGCGCCACGAAGCCTCACTGGCGTTTGAGCCGCAGTCGAAGTATAGCACGCAGCCGCGAAGCGCCGCAAGGCGACGGCTTGCAAAGGCCATGGGCGCGTGTTATACTCGCCTGCGAAACGGGGATGTGGCGGAATGGCAGACGCGCATGACTTAGGATCATGTGCCGCAAGGCGTGCGGGTTCAACTCCCGCCATCCCCACCACTTCTGCTAGCTGTGAAGAGCGCCTGGCGATGCGCCGGGTTGTTGCGATCCTCGCCACCCTGCGGTGAACAGGCCGCAGCGCTCGCTTCGCCGTCTACGCGCGCACGCGGGGCCTGCCGCTCCTGGCAAGTGCAAGCGAAACGCTCACCTGAGTCCGGCTGGGGGCCGAGCGGGTGGTGCCAGCGGCGTGGGCGCGCCTCGGACAGGCCGGCGACACGGATTGCAGGGCAGCACAAACGCCCCCGACAGCAGTGTCGGGGGCGTGCCGTTAGCAGAAGCCGTTCAGGCTAGCGCCCGGTGTTCGAGTCGTCGTAGCGGCGGAAGTAGTCGTCCACCTGGCGCTCGGCCTCGATCTTCTCCCAGCCGTAGCGCTCCTGGAGCCGGCCAACGAGCTTGTCGCGATTGCCTGCGATCTGGTCCCAGTCGTCGTCGGTGAGCTTGCCCCACTGGATGCGGGCCTCGCCCTTGAGCTGGTTCCACTTACCCTTGATCACGTCCCAGGTACCGGCCATGGTTGCTTCCTTTCGCTGTAGCACGCACACCTTCGTGGCGGGTCGCCTGAGCAGGTTGCAAGAGCCGTGCCGGGACTGCCCGGTGTGGCAGGGTGCCCGCCAGGGGAAGGCGCCCACGCGGCCGTTTCGACGGCCCCATCCGCTGCAATCGGCGCGGTGGGCCACTAGCCCGCTGCTAGCACGAAATCGAAGCCTGCCTGCTTGCCGTCGGCGGTGTCCTGCACTGTCATCAGTAGTTCGGGCGCAAAGATGCCATCGGTGCTGTTGGCGGGCTCGTCGGGGAAGTAGAGCTGAGTGGTGAGTACCGGCTGGTTGGGCGCCTGGACCTTGACGTGGATGTGGCGGGTGCGGCCGGGGTAGAGGCCGGGGACGATCGTCTCCAGGGTGTAGCGGCCCTGATCGTCGGTGAACTGGTGGCCGCGCAGACGGTAGCCGACGTTGTCGTACTCGCCGGCGTCGTCGGCGTGCCAGAAGTCGAGCAGGGCTCGCGCTACCGGTACGCAGCCGGTGGTGAGCACCGTGCCGCTCACGACGAGCCGCGTGCCAGGCATGCCGGGCTCGAGCAGCGAGGCGCGCTCGGGGGTGTTGGGGGTGTAGTAGGGTCCTTCGGTCTGGGCCGGTGTCGGCTCGTCGTCATCGTCGCCGCAGGCCGGGGTCGGGGGCAGCGACACGGGCGTTGTGGCCCCCGCCTGTGTGGGGGCCGCCTGTGTGGGGGCCGCCTGTGTGGGGGCCGCCTGTGTGGGGGCCGCCTGTGTGGGGGCCGCC
>SFCB01000147.1 GCA_004367505.1 Chloroflexi bacterium OHK40
CGAGCCCTAGAACAGGTATGGTCCATCATCGGCTTTTCCGCAACAGTATCCTCCCCTGTGGCATCGTGTCGCTAATTGGGGCCAAACTTAGGTGATAGAAAGGATGCCCATATGCGCGACGCGCGCCTGCGGCGGCCACAGCTCAATCCGATCATCGTGCGCGAAGTGCGCACACGGATGCGCGGCGTGCGCCCCTACCTCATCCTGACGGCCTTCCTGATCCTGCTCGCGGGGGCCGGGGTGGGCATCTACCAGCTCATGGTCCAGCAGGCCCGCTTCGGCGTGATGCTGCTGAGCCCACAGGTAGGCCAGGCCCTCTTTAAAGGGCTGGCGTTCGTCGAGTTGCTGCTGGTGGTCTTTCTGGCTCCCTCGATGACCAGTGGGGCGATCAGCGGTGAGCGCGAGCAGCTCACCTATGACATGCTCGTGGCCACGCCGCTACGGCCAGGGCAGATCCTGTGGGGCAAGCTCATCGCGGCGCTCAGCTACTTGCTCCTGCTCATCTTTGCGGCGGTCCCGGTCTTTAGCGTGGTGCTAGTCTTCGGTGGCGTGGAGTTGGGGGCGCTGCTGAAGGCCCTGGCGCTCCTGCTGGTGGCAACCGTCTTCTTCGGGGCGGTGGGATTGTTCTGTTCGGCCCTGGGGACGCGCACGGCGCGGGCCACGACGATCGCCTACACCCTGGTGCTGCTACTGATCGGAGTGCCGGTGCTGCTGGCCTCGGTGTGGGGTCAGTTCTCTACCCCGCCAGGCCAGATGCCGCCGCCCGAGCTGATTTATCTCAACCCCTTCAGCGCCTTGATCTCGGTCACGACGATCACCCCGGGGGTTGACCCGGCGATGCCGTTCTTTGGCTATGGTGACCCGTTTGGGGGGCTTCCGCTCATTGGCATGCTCGGGCCCGGGGTCGTCTACTACGGGCCAAACGGGCCGGTGGTGATCCCGATCTATCGAGCGACGCTGCTGTGCTACGGGGTGCTGACGGTGCTCCTGTGCTGGGTGAGCTCACACATGGCGCTGCCGAGCCGCCGCTGGCGCCCGCGCTGGAGCGATCTCGGCTTCCTCCTGGCGCTCGCGGCGCTGCTGGCGCTCGCCTACTTCACCCGTAGCTGGTGGCACGTTCCGCCGCCCAACCCGTTTTGACCACGCAAAGCGCGAGCATCTACGAGCGAACAACCACGAAAGGCGCGAACCAACCGCTGGTTCGCGCCTTTCGCGTTCGCACCTTGCGCCGGTCGTGGTCTAAAACAGGCTGCGCAGGACCCCCACCACGCGCCCCTGGATGCGCACATTGTCCGGGGTGGTGTAGATCGGCTCCATCGTGCTGTTGGCTGGCTGGAGCCGCACGCGGCCCCCCTCGTGATAGAACTTCTTGAGCGTGACGGCGTTCTCGTCTAGCAGGCGGGCCGCAACCATCTCGCCGTTCTGCGCCGTCTCCTGGAAGCGCAACAGTACGATGTCGCCGTCGTCGATCAGGGCGTCGATCATCGACTGGCCCCGCACCCGTAGCGCATACACGTCCTTCAGCTTCTCAGGTGATGCGAGATCAGACGGGACCTCGACGCGCGGCGCGTCGCTCGCGTCAACCTCCTCCGGGTCCGGCAGGGGGGAGCCGGCTGTGATCACGCCGAGCAGCGGCACGAAGAACCCTCCTACGCCCGACGGCGCGGGTGCGGGCACCAGGTTCGGCACGGTAATGCCCCGGGAGACCTTGCCGTCTCGGGTGATCTTGCCCTTCTCCTGCAGCGCCTTCAGGTTGTAGGCCACGACTGACGTCGAGCTGATCTTCAGGTCGCTCTGGATGTCGCGGATGGCAGGTGGGTAGCCGTTCTTTGTCAGAAACTCCTGGATGTAATGGAGAATCTTTTCCTGCCGTGGCGATAGCCCGTCGGCGGTGCGCATAGACCCTGTCCTTTCCCTGGCCGCAGCCCGGACGGGGGCCGACGGCGAGCTTGCGTGCGAAGGGCGCCGGATCCATGCGGCGGGCTGACCCGCGCTCCGCTGCCGCCGCGCCCGGCACAGTAGAACTTTTGTAGCATCGATTATATCAAGCAAACACTTGTGCTGTCAAGCGTTTTCAGCCGATCAATGCTATACTGCGGGGCATGGATCACGTCATCGCCGTTGATCTGGGCGGTACGCAACTCCGGGCGGCGCTCGTAGCCGCCGATGGCCAGATCGTGGCTCACGCACGCACGCCCACCCTGGTCCATGAGGGGCCCCAGGCGGTGGTCGGGCGCATGCTCGCCCTGATCGAGCAGATGCGTAGCGCCGCCCCTCCTGGTGCCCCGCCGCGTGGGATCGGCATCGGTGCGCCAGGCCCGCTCGATCCGTTCACGGGCATTGTGTACTCGCCGCCCCATCTTCCCGGCTGGCAGCGCATCCCTCTGCGCGCCATGGTGGCCGAGGCGACCGGTTTGCCGGTGGTGCTCGGCAACGATGCCAACGCGGCCGCGCTGGCGGAGTGGCGCTTTGGCGCCGGTCAGGGCTGCGCCAATCTGGTCTATCTCACCGTGAGCACCGGGATCGGCGGTGGGGTGATCAGCGATGGGCGGCTGCTGCTCGGACGCATGGGGGCCGCTGCCGAGCTCGGCTTTCTCATCCTCGACGCGGAGCACGGGGTGGTCTGGGAGGATCAGGCCTCGGGTACCGGGCTCGCCCGTGCTGCGGCCGCCGCGATGGCGGATCGCCCCGAGAGCGCGCTGCACCGTCTGGCTACCCCTGCCACGGTCACTGCGGCCCACGTGTCGGCTGCCGCCGCCGCCGGCGACCAACTGGCCCGGGAGTTGATGGCTCGCGAGGCCTGGCTGCTCGGCCTGGGGTTCGCCTCGATCCTGCATGCCTTCAGCCCCGAGATCATGCTGGTGGGCGGGAGCGTGATCATCCACAACCCCGACTTGCTGGTCCACGCCCGCGAGGTGGCCTACGCCCACGTGCGGGTGGAGCTCTACCGCGAGGTGCCGATCGAGCCGGCCCGCCTCGGCGAGGCTGCCGGTATCCTTGGGGCTGCCGCGCTCTTCCTCACCGCAGGCGAGGCCCCCTGATGCACCTGGCCCTGGCCCCCAGGCGCCGCCTCGCCGCCCTCGCTGGCTCTGCCGCCCCGGAGCTCCTTGCTGCCCTCGACGCCGCTCTGGCCGCCCGTGCCGCCGCCGGGATCGCTAGCCTCGCCTACGATCCCGAAGTCGGTGTGCCGGCGCTCGGGCTGCCACCCGCGCCTCTGGAGCCCGCCGCCTTGATCAGCCAGGTCAAGGCTGCCGATCGTGCCCTGGCCGCCTGTGGTGAGGCCGTCGAGAGCCTGTGGATCGTCGGTGGGCCCCGGGCATTGCCCTTCGCTGGCCTGCCCAACCCCATGCCGGACCGGGATGGCCCGCTCCGCACCGATGCGCCCTACGGGCTCGCCGGCCCGGACGAGCTCATCCCCCGCTGGCCTGTTGGGCGAACCCCCGATGCCGATCCGCCTGTCCCGGGCCTGCTAGCGGCGCTGCTCCGCGCTGTGGCGGCTGCTCACGTGCGCGCTCCGCGCTGCTCCACCGGCGGTGTAGTAGCCCTCGGGGCCGCCCGCTGGGCTGCCGTGACCGCCGAAGTGCTCGCCAACGCTGGCCCGGCGCTCGTCCTTTCATCCCCTCCGATTCGGAGCGGTTCGGCCGAACTAGGTTCCCTCGCTGGCGCGCGGGTTGTATACTGTAACCTGCACGGGGTGCGCGGGCGCGATGCATGGTTTGGCCAGGCGCCCGGCGATAGCGAGCTCGTACCGGCTTTGCATCCGGCTGATCTCGCCGGCCTGCGGCTCGATGGCGCCGTTGTCATCACCCAGGCATGCTTCGGTGCTCGCCTCGCCGCCGTCGAGGATCAGTTGCCCCTTGCCGTGACGCTATTACGTGCCGGGGCCACAGCGCTCTTCGGCGCGATCGGCCTCACCTATGGCGCGCCCGAGTTGCCCCCTGGCGAGTCCGATCTGCTGGCTGCCGCGCTGCTCTCCGCGCTGCGGCGGCCCGGGGTCCGGCTCGGCGAAGCCCTCTTGATGGCCCAGATCTCCGTGTTGCGCACGGCGCTCCGGCGCCAGGGCGCGCTCGACCCGGATGAGGTCAAGACCTTGCTCGGGTTTATGCTCTACGGCGACCCGGCCCTGTCGCTGGAGGGGAGTGAGTAGTACCATGATGTCAAAACAGCGCGGCGCGCTCGGCCGCTCGCGAACAACTCCGCGCGATGAGCGTCGAGTCCCGCCCGTCGTAGACGCCGAAGCTGCCAGGATCGCCGCTGCCCGTCGTGTGGCTGCCCGATTCGTGAACGACCACTGGCCCGAGCTCGCCGGGGTGGTCCCTACCGTCACGTTCCGTCACCTTAACCCGCCCAGCCCCGAGTTGCTCCAGCGCGCTGGGGTTGATCCGGCTGAGCTGCGGGCCTACGGGGGCGCCGTCTACACCTTCACCTTCGCTGGCATGCGCGCGGCCCCGGAGGGCGCGCCCCTGGTGGCCGCCGTGACGGTCGATGGCCAGCACCGTATCGTCAAGGCGAGCGTCACGCGCTAGTATGCACCAGCTTCAGCCATCTGCCGTGCCGCAGGCCGCCTCGCCCGAGCGCACGCTGCGCCTGGCCTGGCTCACGCTACTGTTCTTCGTTCTGCTCTTCGCCGTCTTGCTCGGCTGGGCCGGCCTGACGCTGCGCGGCGTCTATCTGGGGGCCACTCTGGGCCACGGCGCGACGCTCTTCCTGCGTGGCCCGGCGGAGACGATCGCCTGGCGGCCCGCCGACCGCACCCTCTTTCAGGGCGCCGCCGATCAGCAGCCCCTCGCCCAGGGCGACTCGGTGCGGATTGCGGCCGCCGCCGGCTATGGCCAGGTGGCAAGCATCCGCCTGTTCGAGCAGAGCCAGCTCGACCTCTGGGCTGGTACCGAGGTAACGCTAGAGACCCTGCGCACCAGTCGCTGGCATAGTGGGACGCTCGAGGTGGCCCTGCGCCAGCATAGTGGCTATGTGCGCTACGATCTCAAGCCCGCTCTGCCCTTCGAATCCGTCGTCTACACACTGCATATTGGCGATGCCAGCGTTGCCCTGGAGCCTGGCGGAAGCTATAGCGTGGAGATGCGCGCGCCGGAGCGGCCGGTGGAGCGGGCCGATGGTGGCAATCGCCTGGTGGCTGATGTGGCCGTCCGGAGCGGTCAGGCGGTTGTCTATGGCGCGAACGGTGCGGCCGTTGAGCTACGGACCCGCGAGCGGGTGCTGGTGGACGCGGCGGGCGTGCCCGGGCTGGCTGTGCCGGCCCGCTGGGAGCTCGTGCGCGACGGTGGCTTTAGCCAGTTCAGTGAGCTTGAATATAACAACACCACCAGCCCCGATCCGACGGTGCCCAGGGCGGATACCTGGCAGGTCTATGGCATTCCCGACCGGCCCCCGGAGAACCGGGGCTATTTCCGTCTCTCCCAGATCTGCCGCCCGCCGGCGGTCGATAATACCTGCGGGAGCGCCGACCGGCGTACAGCGGCCTGGTTCTATCGTACTGGCGGCCAGACGACGAGTTTCACCACCGGGATCAAGCAGGACCTTGGCCCCAACGGCCAGGGTGTCGACATCTCGGAGTACCGCTCGCTCTCCTTCAGCCTCTGGGCCCGCATTCTCTACCAGTCGCTCAACGATGTGGGTGATCGTGGCTCGGAGTGCCCGGTGATGATCCGCCTGGTGGCGAAGCGCAGCAGCCCTGCCGATCCTGAGGAAGAGCGGGTGATCTGTGTGTACACGGATGCCGATGGCCAGCCACCCGCTGTACGCGAGCCCGGCGTGCAGTACTTGCTCGTTGAGCGGGCTGCATGGTCGCAGGTAATCCTGGACCTGCGCGATCCCGTCTGGCTACCGGACTACCGTTACCTGCGCAGCATCCAGATCTACGCCAACGGCCACGATTACGACTCGCGGGTGGCGGAGGTCTCGCTGGTGGGTGAGCAGTAGGCGGCGATGGGGGGACGCTCACCCCCGGGTTGATCGTGTGCGAGCGTTGGTTCTGCGTGGGGGCCTGTGGCCTCTCCGAACCCCCCGCCGACGCACCCTATCGAGCGGGACGTGCCATGATCTATCACGGCGTGGACATTGTGGAGGTAGCTCGGGTACGGCGTGCGGTGGAGCGCTGGGGTGAGCGCTTCCTGGCGCGCGTCTTTACGCCTGCCGAGCTCGCCGACTGTGAGGCAACGGGCCCCACGCCGCGTTTCCATTCCCTGGCCGCCCGCTGGGCGGCCAAGGAGGCCGCAGCCAAGGCCCTCGGCCTGGGCCTCAGCGGGTTGGCCGCTGGCCCGTCCGGTGGCCACCTGCACTTCCACGAGCTCGAGGTGGCGCGCGGGCCGGGGGGGCGACCGATCCTCCACCTGCACGGCGGGGCCGCCGCCGCCGCCGCCGCCGCTGGCCTTGGCGAGCTCGCCCTGAGCCTTTCGCATACCGAGCACCTCGCCGTCGCGAGCGTGGTGGCGCTGGCCGCTGGCCCTGGCCGTAGCCCGGCATCGGGCCATGGTGTAGAATAGAGCGAATCTGTGTCATACCGAATCGCCTTGACGGCACCGCATGGACTCGGTTTTCATGGCTCCACGGCGTCTGGTGCGGGGGTGGTGGCGCGGTGGGGCGCACGCCGGATCACGCGAAGCCGCCAGTGCTGATTCGTATCAGGCGGGGGAAAGATGCGCCTGGTAACCGCCGCGCAGATGCGCGCTCTGGAGCAGGCCGCTGTTGCTGCCGGAGCGACCTGGGAGGGCCTGATGGAGCAGGCCGGCTGGGGAGTGGCCCAGGAGGCCTTGCGGCTCCTCGGCGACCCGGCGCGGCAGCAGGTGATCGTGCTGGTTGGTCCCGGGAACAATGGCGGTGATGGCCTGGTTGCGGCGCGCCATCTCCACGATGCCGGTGCGGTCGTCGAGCTGTATATCTGGCGCCGATCGCCTGATACGGCCGCGACCGACACGAACTGGCAGCGCTGCCGGCAGCGCGGGATCCGCGAGTGGCTCGCGGCCGACGATCCCGACCAAGCGGCGCTACGCTCGCTCCTCGGGACGGCCAGGCTCGCGATCGATGCGCTGCTCGGCACCGGCGCCTCCCGCCCGGTTGAGGGCTCCCTTGCGGCGATCATCACTGTGCTGAATGATCGAGCTGGATCGCTCCGAGTCCTGGCGGTCGACCTGCCGAGTGGCGTGGATGCCGACACAGGCGCTGTGGGGAGCGTGGCCGTGCGGGCCGATCTGACGGTTGCAACCGGCATGATCAAGCGCGGTCTGTTATGCTACCCCGGACGAAACTACACCGGCCGGCTGGCCCTGGTCGAGATCGGCCTGCCGGCGGAGATCGAGGAGGTACCCATGAGCGAGTTGCTGACCCGCGACTATGCCCGGCGACTGCTTCCGCCCCGCCCTGCCGACGCCCACAAGGGGAGCTTCGGCAAGGTGCTGGTGATCGCCGGCTCCCTGAACTATCCCGGCGCCGCAGCCCTGGCGTGTGGGGGCGCGGCCCGGGTCGGCGCCGGGCTGGTAACCCTTGGCGCCGGGCGTACAGTGCTCGCCGCTGCCGCCAACCGCCAGCCGGAGATCACGCTGCTCCCTCTGCCCGAGGGCGATTGGGGCGCGATCGGGCCTGCGGCCATCGACGAGCTTGGAAAGCACCTGGAGGGCTACGCCGCAGTGCTGATCGGCCCCGGCCTCGGCCAGGCTGAGTCGACCGTCGCGTTCGTGCAGCGCCTCTTCGGCCTGGACAAGGCGAAGGCCCGCGCCCGGGTCGGGTTTCTCGCGACGCAGCCCGGCGCCGAGGCGCCGGTCGACCCTGTGCTGACCGAGCTCCCCCCGCTCGTGCTCGACGCCGACGCGCTGAACATTCTGGCGGGAATCGCCGATTGGCACGAGCGGCTTCCCCGGGGGCGCCTGGTGCTCACCCCCCACCCCGGTGAGATGCGCCGCTTGCTGCGGGCTGAAGAGTTGCCGGGCGATGCGCCAGCCGCCGCCGCCGCTGCCGCCGCCAACTGGGGCCAGGTGGTGGTGCTCAAGGGCGCGACGACGGTCATCGCTGCACCGGATAGGCGCACCCTCATCCACGACGGCGGTAACCCTGCCCTCGCGACCGCCGGCACCGGCGATGTGCTCGCCGGGGCGATCGTCGGGCTGCTCGCCCAGGGGCTGGCCCCCTTCGATGCGGCGGCCCTGGGCGTGTACCTCCACGGCGCTGCGGGGGCCCGGGTCCGTGACGATCTGGGCGATGCCGGAGCTCTCGCGAGCGATGTGCTGCCCGAACTGCCTCGGGCAATCAAGGCGCTCAGGGGGTAGAATGTCGTGCTGCTGCCGGCCCGAGCCCGCGCTGTGTGGAGCAGAGGAGTGTCTACGATGCGCATGGTTGACCTGATCGCGAAGAAGCGGGATGGCCACGCGCTCACCCGTGAGGAGATCGACTGGCTGGTGGCTGGCTATGCCACCGGTGCCGTGCCCGATTACCAGATGAGCGCCTGGGCGATGGCCGTGGTGCTGCGAGGCATGGACGACCGCGAAACGGCCGACCTGACCCTCGCGATGGCGCGGAGCGGCGATATGCTCGATCTTCACGACCTCGCGCCGATCACCGTGGATAAGCATTCCACCGGCGGCGTGGGAGACAAGACGACTCTTGTGCTCGCGCCCATGGTGGCGGCGGTTGGCCTTCCGGTGGCCAAGATGAGTGGTCGGGGTCTCGGCTTTAGTGGTGGCACCGTCGATAAGCTGGAGAGCATTCCCGGCCTGCGCACCGATCTCGATGCGACTGAGTTTCGCCGCCTGGTGCGCGAAGTGGGCCTGGTGGTGGTCGCCCAGAGCGGCGAGCTTGCCCCGGCCGACAAGAAGCTCTACGCCCTGCGCGATGTGACGGCGACGGTCGAGTCGATACCGCTGATCGCCGCGAGCGTGATGTGCAAGAAGCTCGCCGCTGGCGCCGATTGCATCGTGCTCGACGTCAAGTACGGCAGCGGTGCGTTTATGCATACCCTGGCCGATGCCCGCGAGCTCGCCCGACGCATGGTGGCGATCGGCCGCCATGCTGGCCGGCGGGTGGCCGCTGTGATCAGCTCCATGCAGCAACCGCTCGGCCACAATATCGGCAACGCCCTGGAGGTGCGCGAGGCGATCGGGGCGCTGCGTGGCGGCGGGCCGGACGACCTGGTGGAGCTCTGCCTGACCCTCGGCGCCCAACTCGTCCTGCTCGCCAGGCGCGCCCCCGACGAGGCAGCCGCCCGAGCCCTGCTCCGCGATGCGCTGGTGGGCGGGGCCGCCTGGGCCAAGTTTCGCCAGCTGATCAGCGCCCAGGGCGGCGACCTGCGCTACGTCGATCAGCCCGAGCTCCTGCCGGTCGCCCCCGTTACGCTTCCCGTGCCGGCGCCCCGGGCCGGCTCCGTGGCCGCGATCGACGGTATGGCCCTGGGCCTCGCCGTGAACGACCTCGGCGGGGGACGTGCCCGCAAGGAGGATGTGATCGACCCGGCGGTGGGCCTGGTGCTCCACGCCAGAGTAGGGTCCCGGGTGGTGGCTGGCGCGCCCCTGCTCACCATCCACGCCGCCACGCGCGCCGATGCCGAGCGCGTTGCGCCGCGACTCGCTGCCGCCTATACTATCACCGATGGGCCGGTGGACCCGCCGCCACTGATCGAAGAGATTGTGAGCTGACGATGCCGATCTACGAGTATCTCTGCCCTGCCTGCAACGGCAAGTTTCAGAAGCTGGTGCGCGGTTTCAGCGACCCGGCGGGGCTCGCCTGCCCCCGCTGCGGTAGCACCGAGGTGCGCCGCGCCGTCTCCCGTTTCGCCACCCTCAAATCCGACGATGACCGGGTTGAGGCGCTGGCCGACCCCTCGACCCTCGCCGGCCTCGATGAGAGCGACCCGCGCTCGATCGCGCGCTGGGCCAAGCGCCTGGGCAAGGAGCTTGGCGAGGATGCCGGCGAAGACTGGGACGAGATGGTGGACCAGATGCTGGAAGAGGAGTTGTCGGAGGACGAGGATGAGGGCGACGATGGCGATGGCCCCAAGACGAAGCGCGCCACGAAGAGCCCCGACAATCTCGGGTGGGCGTAGCGCCGTTACGCTCCCCTCACGCCGTTGATGGAGTATAGCTAGCCAATGTTTAAACGACTGTTTGGCCGCGGGCAGGATGCGCCCCGTACCGAAGAAGAGGCCCGGCGCGAAGAACAGCAGGTGACCCAGAGCCTGGAGAAGTCGCGCCAGGGGATCTTCGGCCAGATCTCGCGCATGTTCCAGACCGACGAGCCGATTACCGATGCCCTCTGGGACGAGTTGGAGGAGGCGCTCATCCAGGGCGATGTGGGCCTGGAGACGACCCAGTACCTGGTGAGCCGCACGATCGACCGCACCAACCGCTATGGCACGAAGAAGGCTCGCGAGGCCCGGGAGCTGCTCAAGGCCGAGATGGTGCGGGTCTTTCAGGACCAGGTGAAGCCACCTCCCAGTACGACTCCGGTGCCCTACGTGATCCTGGTGGTGGGCGTGAATGGCGCCGGCAAGACGACTCTGATCGCCAAGCTGGCCCATCGCTACAAGAATCGGTTTGGCAAGCGGGTGCTGCTCGCGGCCGGTGACACGTTCCGCGCGGCAGCCACCGAGCAGCTCGAAACGTGGGCCGAGCGGGCCGGGGTGCCTTGTGTGAGCCTTGGTCAGGGCGCCGACTCGGCCGCCGTTGTCTTTAAGGCGATCGACGCTGCCCTGGAGCAGCAGGTCGAGGTGCTGATCATCGACACCGCCGGGCGCCTGCAGGCCAAGTACAACTTGATGCAGGAGCTTGAGAAGGTGCGCAATATTATTGCCCGAAAGCTGCCCGGCGCGCCACACGAGGTGCTACTGGTGATCGATGCAACCACCGGCCAGAATGGCGTACTGCAGGCCAAGGCCTTCCTCAAATCGGCGGGTGTGACGGATGTGGCCGTGACGAAGATGGACGGCACTGCCAAGGGCGGGATCGCCTTTGCGATCGCCCAGGACATCGAGCGACCGATCCGCTATCTCGGCACCGGTGAGAAGCTCGACGATCTGGCGCTCTTTGACGCCCAGGCATTTGTTGATGCCCTGTTTGCGTAGGTAGAGTGGGAGCGTGGCCCTATGGCCGTTGAGTTTGTGCGTTGCCCGGCCTGCCGGCAGAAGCTGGCGGTGCATGACTATGTGCTTGAGGGATCGCTGGTGGTGTGTGCGAATCCGAAGTGTGGTACCAGCCTGCGTGTGGCGCGGCGTAAGCCTCTGCGAGTGGAGTTGGTGCCCGAGGTGGAGACATACCGTGCGGATTATCGGCCAGAGTCGTATGGCTGAGCGGCGGGCCGGCGATGGCTTCGCTCGCCGTGGGCCCGCCGGGGGCCTGCTCCTCGCGCTGCTCGGGCTGATCTGCTCGGGCTGTATGTTGATGAGCGGCCAGGAAACGACGATCGACGTGGCCGATGGGACGGGCAATGTGCTCACGCGCTTCGTGAGCGCCGAGGGTGGCGAGGAGGCGTTGATCGATGTCGGTCTCTCTGCCGCCGAGGTGCAGGTGATCGCCATTGTCGGCGTCGACTCCGGCGACCTGGAGCTTACGCTGCTGCAGCCCGACGGCGCTGCCGCCTTCACCGTGGCCTCGCGCCCCGACACCGAGGTGACCCGCTCGGGTGGGGTGCGCACCGATGAGGAGGGCCGGCTGCGCTACCGTGTCAGCGCTCGTGGTGCGCGCGACGGGAGCTACCAGATCTTTGTGCAGCCGTAGGCGGGCCGCCGCACGCGGCGACCCTACGGTGATGGCTGCAACTCGCGGATGCGCGCCGTACCGATGCGCTCAAGGCCCCGCGCGGCGCCCCCACTGCGCAGGAGATCGGCTACCGTCTGATGGGGGAGAACCAGCAGCTCCACGGGGGTAGTTGCCACCACACTGGCCATCGGCGGTGTGCCTCTGAGGAGCTCCAGTTCGCCGAAGAGCTCGGCCGGGCCAAGCCGCGCCACCACCGCCGTGGCGCCTGTTTCGTCGCGCCGGAGCACGGCGGCACTGCCCGCCACGATTACGAAGATGCGCCCGCTCGGGTGGCCCTGGCGGATGAGAACGCTGCGGGCAGGGAGATGGACGTGTTCGGCGGTGCGGGCAAGTGCCCGTAGCGCCTCACGGGGCAGGTCGTGGAAGAAGGGCGCCCGTTCGAGTGAACGCACCGTGTGGGCGAGGGCGAGGCCATCGGCGGCGTGAGGGGCCGCCTCCCGCGCTAGCTGGCGCAGCTCGTCCAGGCTGAGAAAGAGCAGGTCGCTATCGACGCTGGCGCGGTAGTCCAGGGACGAGGGTTGCTCGGTGTCCAGCCCGGTGGCGCCGAAGCATTCGGCGCGGTGCAGCTCCTCCACCACGCGCGTGCCGTCGCGGGCAGTCACCTCACCTGCCTCGACGATCCAGAGGCCGGGCGGACATACGCCCGCGCCGAGCACCAGGGTTCCCGCCGCGGCCCGACGCGGAACGAGCGCGGTCGCGAGGGCGGCGAGTTCGGCATCGTCGCAGCCGGCGAAGCGCTCGACCTCGCGCAACAGCCGTATGCGGGCGGCCCGGGCATCGCCGAAAGCCCGGGAGAGCTCGCGGGCCCAGGGCGTGTTGGGGAAGCAGCGCCGGTCGGCGGCCTCGCGCTCGGGCCAGGGGAGCGCGTCGTAGGCAACCTGGATGGCGCGGCGGGCGAAGGTGGCCCCGGCGAGCCCCTCGATGGTCGCCACGGCGTAGCGCAGCACTTCGGCGTAACGCGCGCCCTGGGTATCGATCGGCGCTCCGGCCAGTTCGGCGCCAATGCGCGCTTCGTCCCGGTCGAGCGTAATCTGCCAGTTGGCCGTGGCTGCGAGCACATCCATCCGGTCGTCGAGGGCCCGGGCGCGCCGGGTGCCGTGATGCTGACGTAACATCCAGTACAGCCCGGCGTAGGTGTGGCGGAAGGCCCGCTGCAGGCGCGCGGCTTCGCCTCTGGCAGGCTCCATGGGCCAGCTGAGGCTCCGCGACACGCCCTGCCGCAAGACCACCAGGTGTGAGCACCAGGCGGCTGCCCACAGCCCTGCCGCGAGCACTACGGCGGCGTGGGCTACGGCGCTGCCGCGCCAGGCGGGCAGCAGTTCGAGCACGTAGGCCGGTGTCTGCGCGGCGATACCCACCCAGAGCAGCAGCCAGCTTGCCAGCAACCGCGACTCGTGCAGACCGGCCACCTGTGGCAACAGCAGCGCCAGTGCCATCGCGCTGGTGTAGACGGGGGCGGCATTGACGACGCTCAGCAGGAAGGGTTCGCCGGGGCGCGCCGCCTGGAAGAGGCCGATCGTCAGGCCGCCGGCCAGGAAGGCCAGGGCCATCAGCAAGGCGCTGCCGGCCAGTTCACCCGGCGGCGACTGGCGCAGGTCGATATCGAGCAGAGCGACCAGTCCGGCGAAGAGCAGGAGCGCGAAGCCCAGGTTCTCCATCGCCGACCAGAGCGGCGCCTGGCCCGGGAGCAGGCGGAAGCCTAGCTGGGCGATCACCTCGATGCCGGTCACGACCAGGAAACAGTCGAGCGAGCGCGCCACGGCCGCCCCCCGGTAGTCGGCGTGGAGCGCCAGTTGGGCCGCCAGCGCCGCCAGCCAGAGCAGCGGGGCCAGGAGCGAGCTGTCGAGAGCGCTGCCGTAGCGTAGCGGAAGCGTGGCGAAGGCGACAGCCAGGAGGGCCAGGGCGCCAGCCACGATGGTGGGGCTGCGGCTGAGCCCCTGCCGGCCTACCCACGCGGCGGCGGCCTGTAGCAGGCCCCAGGCCGCCACGAGCAGGCCCAGGCCAACCGGCACGACCACACCGAGTACGATCAGGACCGCCAGAGCTTGTCCGCCTGGCCCGGCAGCCCAGAGCGCGGCGACCGTGCCCGCAAGCTGGACGCGCCAGAAGACGAGCGCCAGGGCTATGGCGAGGGCGGTATAGAGGGCTGCCAGGGCGCCGTAGAGCGTAAAGATACGCTCCTCACGGCTCAGCCTGGCGAGGAGTGCGCCGCGTTCGGGGCCCGGAGCCGCTCGCAGCTTCTGCCAGAGTGGCCCACGGATGAAGGCGAGCGCCCGCTGGCGCAGGTTTGGAAGGCCCAGCCAGTCGCTGAGCATGTAGTAGCCGTCGAGCTCCAGCAGAGGGTTCAGGTTGCAGAGCCCCGCGAGGTACGAGGCAACCGCAAGGGTGTAGGCAGCCGAGCCGGCTGACCCCGGCAGGAGAAAGGTGGCAGCGATGGCTGCTAGCGAGCCCAGGAGCGCATCGCAGATCGGCCCGGCCAGCGAGGTGATCACCCGCGCTCGCCGGCCCGCCAGCCAGATGTCGCTCGTATCGACAAAGGCGGCGGGCATACCGAAGTACATCATCACCCCGGCCCGCACTACGCGCCGCCCGAAGTGCTTGACCGCAAGGGCGTGGGCCAGTTCGTGCAACACGAACGATACGAGCAACGCGGCCCAGAGCCCGAGCAAGCTCAAGCCCACCGTGCCCACGCCGATCGTCGTGGCTCCGTCGCCGGCCCACTGCGGCGACAGACGGGCAAAGCACGCCAGCCCCGCCGCGATCGTCAGGCCGATCAGGACTGCCGCCGGCCACGTGAAGAGCGCCCAACCGCCCCAGCGGTAGAGCGCGCCGGCCAGTTCATCGACACCCCCGACCGGCAGTGTGTACGATCGCAGGGCGCCTACGAGGCGGCGCCCCCACCCCTGTACCGTGCGGGCCTCCAATCGCCCCTGCATGCCTCGGTAGAGCCCCACCGGCGAGTCGACCAGGAACCCGTCCTGCCGCAGGCTACGCACCAGCCCGTCAACGGGGAGCAGCTGGCGGAAGCGCAGAAAGCCCATGGTCGCCAGGTCGGCTACGCTACGGCTGCCATCCATCGCCGCCCAGAGCTCGCGCTCGGCGGGGGTGAGCCGCAGGTAACGCCCGGCAGGGCTACGCAGCACCGTGTAGGTCGTGCCGTCCTCCGTCACCGTCTCTTCGACCACGCCCTGGATGGCCAGCGGATGATAGGCCGCCGGGTCAGTGCGCCGGGCGAGGGTACTCCAGATCCCATCGACCGGGCTCGCCGGGTGCATGGTGAGGTGGGCGGCTAGCGCGGCGTAGACCCCGGGCTGGCCATGATCCTCGGCGGCCCGCGCGGCGAGATCAGCCCAGAGGCGGTTGGCGGCAGGGGTCGTGCCCGCTATGCTGCGTAGTGGCGCGCCAAGATCAATAGCCACCAGTTCACTCCACGACGCAATCGCTCATCTGCTTCTCATCAACGTACGAGAACTATTGAACCGGGTGCTTCGTCATAGAGAGTGTAAGCACCATACGATGTGAGTCTAGCGTATACGGGGAACAACGATGAACGAGCGCGCTCTGACGTTGAAGGCCGACCTGCGTGTGTGGCAGGACGAGCGCTTCGGCCAGCTCTGGCGGGTGGCCTACCGTGATGGCGATGAGGTGACGATCGTCAGTTTCCCGGACTCCGAGGCGCTCGGCGATTTTATCGCCGAGCAGTTCGGTGTGGGCCTCGACGATAGTGAGCCGCTCGTCGCGGCGGCCTAGTAGAGCAGCCCCAGAGGGGCGGCTCTACTCCCTGGCCACCATCGGTGTGTACTCGCGCCGCGCCAGGTAGACGATGTCGAAGGGCAAGAGGCCCAGATCGCCGGCCGCCGCAAGGTCTGCTGAGCTGCTCAGCTCCAGGACGCCGAGGTAGCGCCCGGCGGCATCCGGGTTGGTTGCGAGTGCCCAGTGCAGTTCGACGGTGAAGGGCTCCTCAGCCCGCGCCCGCGCTGGTCCGATTACTGTGATGGTGCCGCTGGACGTGCCTGGCACCAGGTTCACCAGCAGGCCAATTTCCTCCTCCGCTCTTCCCGAGCCTTCGAAGATCTGTACTACCACGATGAGGCGGCGTGCCGCGCCCGGGGTTCCCGGGAGGTCACAGCGCTCATCCGACCAGCGCCCAGCGCTGGCGCAGATCAGCTCCTCGGCCTGGGGCGCGCCGTCGGCCGGGCCGCCCGCTCCATCCTCAAAGACGAACAGGTCTGTGTCGGGTGCCGTAGACTCAACGATCGCCAGGTAGGCCCGGGGCGTGTCTGCCGGTAGATCGAGCGCCAGGCTGGCCGTGCCCGAGCCGTGATCGAGCGGGTCGAGGGGCGTGGGATCCTGCGCGGCGCGCAGGGCGCGCATCCTCCCCAGGCTCGGCCCGAGGACTCGCAGCGTGAGCGTATCGGTGGATCGGGTGCGGATGGCACCAGTGGTATAGGCGCCCGTTGCGCTGGCGGTGGTGATGGTCGGGGGCGCAGGCAGGACCGCGCTCGGGGCATTGAGGGCTACGGGCAGGCGCGCACGTGGCGCCAGGCCACGGACCTCGTCGAAGATCACGGCGCCGGAGAGATAGCTGCCCTCCGGCGTGGGCGCACCGGGAGCCACCTGCGCCGTGATCGTGATCGTCTGCGTTGCTCCGACAGCGAGGGTGAATCGGGATGGCTCGATGCGCAGGCTCAGGCGAGTGTCACCCTCGGCGCTGGCCTGCCATGTGGCTGGAGCGCCAAGGGCGTTGCGCACCATGCGTGTGAAGACACACTGCTCCAGGCAGAGGGCGCTGCTGAGGCTGGCCAGGTTCAGCGTCGACGGATCGCCCCTCAGGGCCGGGTCGGCGGCGGCGAAGGCGGCCGGCGACTCGTCCAGTAGCAGGCCGGCGCGAGCGGCCAGTTCGACCCGTATCCGTCCCGAGCCTGCATCGTGGGGAGTTGCTGCGGCTTCGTCGCGATCGCGGCGGAGCGTGGGGAGTGCGGTGGTCATCAGGGCCGAGCGGATCTCCATCGGCGTCCAGTCGGGGTGTAGCTGTCTGAGCAGGGCGGCGGCGCCGGCGGCGTGAGGCGCGGCCATCGAGGTGCCGCTGAGGAAGGTATAGTCAGGGTTGGATGGGTCGTAGTCGGCACTCGCGGCGAGAATGTTCAGCCCGGGCGCCACCAGGTCGGGCTTGAGTGTACCGGGTACGAGCTCATTTGGCCCCCGTGCGCTGAACCAGGCCACGGTGTCGCGGGGGGCGCTGGTGTCGCGGGTGGTAGGGCCGATCGCCGCCCGGTGCCCGCTCCCGCTGGCGAGCCAGGCAAGCAGCGGTGCCGCCGTGGCCGCGTCGAGCGCGACCGTCGGGAGCTCCAGCAGTTCGACGAAAGGTTGCGGGCCAGCCTCGGGTGGCCAGACGATCACCAGACCGCCGGCACCGGCCCGGGCAGCATACCGGGCGACGGAGGAACTGGTGAGGAACGGCCGGCAGACGAGGATCGCGCCGTTCAGGTCCACGTGGGGCGCGAAGGGTCCGCAGGACGGATTGGACAACGAGAGGGAGCCGGGTAGCTGCGCGGCATCTACCAGCGGAGCAGGCCCCAGACTCGCCGATCCAAAACCCACGCCCCGCAGTTCGCCGGGTGGCGGAGTCGCGCCGCCGCTGAGGTCAGTGAGGGCTCGGGTGTAGGTGCGGCCGTGGCTGGAGGCGCCCACAGCGATGACCCAGGGAGCATTGGCTGGCGCGCCGATGCTGGCGGGCGAGGGACCGCCGTTCCCGGCGGCCACGGAGGCGAGCACCCCGGCTTCGAGTGCGCCGAGGAAGGCGAGCGCATCGGCGTCGGCCCATGGATCGCCGGCGAAGCCGCTGATCGAGTAGTTCAGCACCGCCACACCGTCGGCGGCGGCCTGATCGATCGCCGCGACGCTTGCCTCCAGGGGGCAGAGGCTACCCTCGGGTGTGCCGCAGACATCGTAGACCACCAGGCTGGCGTGGGGCGCAACGCCCGTCACCGCGCCGGTGTTCACCCCGGCGACGCTCGTGGCTGGCACGAGGTTTCCGCCGAGGGTGCTGGCCGTGTGCGAGCCGTGGCCGTCGTCGTCGAAGGGGCTCGGACGCCCCGCCGGGTCGGGGAGTGCGGCGGTTGCGGGGTAGCTGTGGGCGCCCACGAGCTTCTCATTGCAGGGAAAGTCGGGCCGGTAGCTGGCGGCGGCGGGGTCGCAGACCCCAAGGTACGCGCCGGGACCTCGCGGGTTGGCGTGGGCGTAACCATCGGGCGCGGGGTCGGCAAAGGAGGGGGTGAACGGGTTGATGCCCGTGTCGGCCACGCCGGCAAGCACGCCTTCGCCACGAGCCGGGAGCAAGGTGCCGGTGATCTCGCCTTCGGGGAGGTTCGAGGTGGTGATGACCAGCGAGGCCTGACCCTGGAGGAGCGCATCCTCGGTGGCGGCAAGCGTGAGGCCCGGCGCGACGCCGAGTTGCAGCTCGCCGGCGAAGAGATCGCCGTCTGGAGCGGCGAGCGGTGTCAGGTCGAGCGCGAGGCCAGGGGGCAAACCGGGCCTGGCGATGAGGAGCCAGGCGGCCACGGGTGGCCCGGAGAGGCCCTGGTAGGCGAGTTGCACACCGACCTGGCGGGTGAGAGCGTTGTAGGTGAGCACTGCGCGGCCACGGGCAGGGCCGGAGCCACGTAGTTCGGCGGAGAAGAGGGCCGGGCGCAGGTCGGCCTGGGCCGCGCCGATCAGGCCTGGGCCGCTGTCGGTGGCCAGTGGGCGCGGCACGTCCCGCTGGACGAGGCGCACCCCGGGGAGGTTTGCGACGATGGCAGCCTCGGCCGGGTTCAGGCTGAGTGCTACGCCGTTGAGTGCGTAGCGGTAGCTGTGGCGCGGCGCGACAGGCCTCCCGATCGCGGCGCCGATCGTGCGGAGCGCCGCTGCCTGGCGACCATCCAGATAGGTGAGATAGGCACGCGCGGCAGGCGATTGCGTGTCGAGCCGCGCAGTGCCAATGGCGCGGGGGCTGGTGGCGGCCAGGCCGGAGAGGCCGCCGCCATAGCGGGCGAGGGGCAGGTCGTCAAGGACAACGAGATAGGTACCCGGCCCGCTTTCCGCTCGTACATCGGCCTTCGACAGGCCCCGTGGCGTGAGCCGGGGTAGGCTGCTATCGGCGGCCACCGGCGTGGCCGGGGCGGGTCGGCCCGCCAGGGCAGCGAGGGTGAGCAGTATGCAGAGGGCGGTCAGAGCGCGGGGCAGCATCGCGAATTCCCGTTAACCTGCCGTTTCGACGCGCAGCGTGAGCCGCCAGCCAGTGCGCTGGTAAAATACCCGGGCGGCCTCGGCCACCGCCTCAGGCGTAGCGGTGCCGCCAACGCGCAGTACGGCCTCGTGGGTCGCGCTCTGCAGGGCCGGATTGCCCAGCGCCACAAGGCCCGGGGGCACGGCCTCGCGCGCGGCCTGGATCAGCGCCTCCTGGTGGGGCTGAGGCCAGAGCCGCACCGACCAGCCGATAAACGCCGCCAGTTCGATCAGCTGAGCCTGATAACGGGCACGAGCGACCGTTGGGAAAAAGAACCGGAGCGTCACCACGCCGGAGCTCTGGTCGGCGCTGGCCTTGTAGCAGCCGCTCTCGGGCCCAAACCAGGCGCGGGCTGTGCTGAGCGCGAAGTTGAGTTCGCTGCGGGTGGCCTCTGGTGGCGCACGAAACAGCTCATCGTCGGAGGCTTCGGTTGTGGCGGCCGGCGCTGTCTCGGCGCCAGGCAGCCGGATGTGCAGGCGCAGCCCGGTTCGAGCGGCGAAGGCGCTCTCTGCGGCGGTCACCACGGCCTGTTCGGCGGTGCCCAGGCAGCGGAGCTCCACGCGGCCCGCTTCGTGGTAGATCGCCGGCGGTCGGGCCGCGCTCAGACCAGGCGGCAGTACGGCGAGGGCTGCAGCGGCGAGTTGGCCCTGGTGGGGCTGGGGCCACACGCTCACCTCTACGCCAGCCTCGGCGGCCACGCGCCCGATGGCTGCGGCATCGCGTGGAGCGGCCATCCGTGGGAAGAAATAGCGCAGTGTCACCGCGCCGGTGTCGGGATCGACGCCGCGCTGATACAGGTCTGGCGCGTGGCCGAGGTGCCGATCCACAATCGCCAGAATCCTGGCGGTGTCGGGGCGGGGGCTGGACCGCAGGGGCTGGCCGGCGGTGGCAGCCCGGCGGGCCTCGACGGGCGTGAGGAGACGCCAGAGGCCCGGCGCGTGGGGCAGGGGCGCGAACCATGGGCTTCCGGCCTCCAGCGCCTCGGCGATGTGCTGCTCCTCCTCGGCGCCAGCGGCAGGGCCGAACCAGGCGCGGGCCAGCTCGCGCACGCTGCATGCCTGGGCGCCGGTACCATCACGTAGCGCCAGCCAGAGCCGTTCCAGGCCCGCTACGGTGAGGGGATCGCCGCCGCCAACTGGCGCGGCGGGGGCTGGAATGACCGGCACGGCGATCCTGTGGCCACCCCGCTCCGCAGGAGCGAGGGTGAGCGCCTGGCCGTCACGGGGGATACACACCTCGGCCAGGTCGCGCAGGCGGGCGGCGAGAGCAGCGCGGGCCTCCGGATCGCCGTGCACCAGGGCAACCACGCGGGGCTGAAGGGCGCGAACCATCGCGGCCAGTTCATCGCCATCAGCGTGGGCGCTCAGGTTGTAGCGGCCCACCTGGCAAGCCACCTGCAACACCCGCTCGCCAAAAGCCAGCCGGCGGGCCTCGGGCGGGGCCTCAGCTAGATCCAGCAGGCGTCTGCCGGGCGCCTCCTCATCGACATAGCCGCTGAAGAAGATCGCGGCCTCGGGTCGCTCGACGAGGCGCTCAGCGTACCAGACCGAGGGGCCGCCCGTGAGCATGCCGGAAGAGGCGATGATCGCGCAGGGTGGGCCAGCGAGGATTCGCTCGCGCTGCTGGAGGCTCTCGACGGGCTGGACGCTCCCGCCAAAGAAGGGGCGGCCGCCGTTGAGGAGGTGGCGGCGCAGGGCGGGGGTGAGCGCCTCGGGGAAGGCGGCGTAGGCGGCGCACACGGCGCGTACCAGGCCATCCACCGCCACCGGAAACGGCGGAATGATCCCGTCGCGCTGGCCGCTGCGCAGGATGAGGATGATCTCCTGGGCGCGCCCAAGGGCGAAGGCGGGGATGAGGCAATGGCCACCCCGCTCGATCACCGTGGCCACTGCTTCGGCGAGCCGGCGCTCCTCCACGGCCCGGTTCGGATGCAGGCGGGCGCCGTAGGTACTCTCGAGCACCAGCAGGCCCGGGCGCCTGGGCGCAAGCGGCGCGGCGCCGAGGATGCTGCGTTGCGGTGTGGCGCTCACATCGCCGGAGATCGCCAGGCGCGCGGTGCCGGCCTCGAAGCCCAGGCTCACCGCGCCGGCAATATGGCCGGCCCGATGGGCGTGGACGGTCACGCCGGGAAGCTCGGGGAGCGCCTGGGCGCCCAGTTGGAGCGGGCGCAGGCGGCGCAGGGTGGCGGCCACCAGGGCCTCATCGTAGAGCGGCAGCTCCAACTCCTCCGCAGCGCGACGGGCCATCACCCGCACGGCGTCGCCGAGCATCACCTCCATGAGGCGGATGGTGGGCGGGCTGGCGTAGATCGGTGTGGCCGGGAAACGGTCGGCCAGAAGTGGAAGCGCGCCGATATGGTCGGCGTGGGCGTGGCTGATCAGGATGGCGTCCAGTGCCACCCCATCGAGGGCCGCCAGGTCCGGCAGGCGGTCACGGCCATCCATGCGCACGCCGGCGTCCACCAGCAGGTGATGGGGGCCGATCGTCACCAGATTGCAGGAGGCACCAACGCCGCTTGCGCCGCCGAGGAACTGGATCTCCATATGAGCTGCCGGGGTTCATCCGAGGGGATCAGAGGCTCGGAGGGGGCCTCGCCCGAGGCCGATTGGCGCCCCTCCACCAGTTGCAGCGGAGGGGTGGTGTCCGGGCCCCGCGTCGTTGCTCCGAGCTCATGCGCATGGTAGCACACCCGTAGCGGCTTCGGGAGGCCCGGGACTGTTGGGGGTGGGAAGCGAAAGGCGCCCCTGGTGGGCGCCCCCGGGAGTTGCGTTGCAGGGGCGCCCCTGCATGGGGCGCCCCTGGTGTGCACACGCCCTACCGACGGGTCATGGGCACGAACAGGCTATACGGGTCAAAGACCACATCTATCAGGGCCAGGCCCAGGTCGCCGTCGGCGGTCGGCGAACTGCTCAGGCGCATCCAGCCGATATAGAGATCCTCCTCCTCGGCCCCCGTCAGGTCGTAGCTGAACGTGAGGTCAAAGCTGTTGCCGGCCGGGTTGGTCTCGGGCGCGGTCAGGGTGAGGTTGCCGGCGGCGCTGTTACCGACGATCCCGCTGAAGACACGGAAGGTGTCCGTCGCGGCGCCAGACCCCCCGTAGTTCTGGATGAGCACAAGCAGGGGCAGGGCAGAGCTGATTGGCCCGGTCGTCGAGAAGATGTCGCAGGATTCCTCGGCCAGGGAGGTTGCGCTGACGCAGATCAGCTCGTCTTCCTGGGGGATGCCATCAGGAGTGACAAGGCCATCGAGGAAGACGTAGAGATCCAGGTCCGGCGCGGTTGAGTCGCGGGTGCGGACGTGGTAGCGCGTCGATCCGGCGGGGATCGTAACCTGCGTGATGCTGATACCCTCGGTGCTATCGAGGAGATCGTTTGGAGTCGGGTCTTCGGCCAGGCTCCCCTCTACAGGCGTGGTCCGTACCAGGCCAAAGAGCTCTTGGGTGAGGTCACTCACCGCGATCGATCGAATCGTGGTGCTGTCGCTGCCCTCTTCGGCGCGGGCCGTGATCGTGATGCGGTCCGGTAAGTCCGAGGCGGCGGGCTGGATAGCGACGGGGATCCCGGCCGCGGGCACGCTGGCGATATTGGAGCTCAGGGTCACCTGGCCGAAGAGGTAGCCGGCGTCCAGGGCGGCCGTCTCAACATCGGCGGTGATGCTGATCGTCTGGGTGGCGCCGGGGGCGAGGGTAAAGCTGGCCGGCTCAACGGTGAGGGTCATGTTGGGCGCACTGGCGACAGTGGCGGTCCACTCGGCGCTGGCGCCCAGCGTGCTGCGCACCGTGCGTACGAAGGTGCAGGTGACGATACAGGCGTCTTCGGCGACGCTGGCGAGGTTGAGGGAGTTGGGGCTCCCACCGGTCTCGGGATCGGCGGCGATCATCTCCGCGGTGGTCACATCGAAGACGAGGCCGGCCCGGGCGGCGGCGGCTACATCGATCCGGCCACCACCTACATCGAAGGGATCGGTCGGCGTGGCGCCATCCTCCTTGAGCACGGTAGTGACGCCGGTGCTCATGAGGGCCGACTTGATCTCAGCGGGGGTCCAGTCGGGGTGGATCTGGCGTAGCAGGGCGGCAGCGCCGGCCACGTGGGGCGACGACATCGAGGTGCCGCTGAGGAACGCGTAGTCAGCCTGGCCAGGGGCGCCGTTGGCGTCGATCCCGACGGCGAGGATATCGACACCGGGGCCCGAGACGTCGGGCTTGAGCACATCGGGGACGAGCGAGTTCGGGCCGCGCGAGCTGAAGGATGCCATCACGTCGCCAGAGGCGGGGTCGACATCCCGGATGGCGCCGCTGATGGCAGCCGTGCAGTCGCTACAGCCGGTGAGCCATGCCTTCAGGTCCACGCCGTCGTCGTAGCTGATATGCACGCCCGGGATGGGGTACACATCGCCGGAGAGCGAGTTCCCGCTCGCGGCATTGTTCATCAGCACGTAGCCCACACCGCCGGCAGCCTGAACGTTCTCGGCCTTCTCCACCCGGCCGTAGGTGCCGCGATCGCAGGCGACGATCTTCCCGGCCACCTGAGTGGCCTGGGCGCCGGTGAAGGGGCCACACAGCGCGTTGCCCACATCCCCGGCATAGACGATCGAGGTGCTCGTTATGCCCAGAGAGAAGCCTTTGCCGATGAGTGCGGCGCTCGGGCGCGTGGCGGCGCTGCCACCGGCGAAGTTCTGCAGGTTGTTGATGAACACCCGGTCGTGGGTGCTGGCGGCGACGCTGATCGTCCACGGAGCGCTGGCGACATCGCCATCAAGGGATGCCGCGCCGGGGCCGCTGTTGCCGGCCGAGCCGACCGGAACGATCCCGGCGGCGAAGGCGCCGAGGGCGGACAGGGCATCGAAGAAGGTCCATGGGCTCAGCGCGGCACTGCCGATCGAGCGATTGAAGACGTCCACCCCGTCGATGGTGGCCTGATCCACGGCGGCGGCCACGGTGGCGAGGCTGCAGAGCAGCGAGTTCCCGGGTGTCAGCGGGAGCTCATCGATCCCGCAGACATCGTAGACGATGATGTTGGCGTGCGGGGCCACACCGGTGATCGCGCCGGTGCTCACGCCGTTGATGCTGGTGCTGTTCACCACGTTCCCGGCGGCGGTGCTGGCCGTGTGTGAGCCGTGGCCATCGTTGTCGGCGGGGCTCGGGTCGCCCTGCGGGTCCGGGTAGCCGTCGGTCACGTCGAAGGTGTAGGCGCCGATTACCTTGTCGTTGCAGGGGAAGTCCGGGTTGTAGGTCGCGTTCTCCGGGTCGCAGACGCCCAGGTAGTTCCCGCTGCCGAGAGGATTGGTGTGGTTATAACCGTCGTCGCCGACATCGGCGAAGGAAGGGTTGTCGATATTGATGCCCGAGTCCAGGATGCCGACGATCACGCCCTCGCCGCGAGAGGGCGTGATCTGGCCCCGGATCTCGCCGCTCGGGTTCGCATCGGTGTGAATATTGAAGTAGAGCCCACCGTCCAGCAGAGCGGCCTCGATCTCGGCTGCGGTCTGGTTCACCGGTGCACCGACATCCACAATCGTTTTGGTGCCGATGAAGGCGCCGGCGGTGCCAGGAGTCCCAACGGCGGTGTCGAAGATGTCGAGCACCACTCCTCCGGAGACACCAGGGTCGCCGATGTGGATGTGGGCGAGGGTGGGCGCCCCGCTCAGGCCCTCGTAGGAGACGCTGAAGGAGATCTCATTGCTGTCGGCGTCGTACGTTACGACGGCGCTCCCACTCGCCGTGGTCGTTACCGGCGGAACCTCCTGGTCGCCGCTGAGGCTGGCCTGGAAGACGGCCGGCTGCAGGTCGTCCTGGGCGGCGCCGATAAACGTTGGGCCGCGGTCGGTCTGCAGCGACACCAGCTGGTCGCGATCCACCCGCCGGACACCAGGGAGCGCGGCGATCGCGGCTGCCTGTGCCGGCGTGAAGCGCGCGGCGAACCCATTGATCGTGTAGCGGTACGAGTGGGCGGGCGTCACCGGGCCGCCGACGATCCGCTCGACCGCCGTGAGTACACTGCGCTGGCGGCCATCGAGGTAGCGGAGGTAGGCCCGGGCTGCGGGGCTGTTCGCATCCACCCTGGCGCTGCCGGTGGCGGCGGCGCTGGTGCCCGCCAGGCCGGCGATGCCCCCATCGTAGCGGGTGAGTGGGGGCTCGGCCAGTTGCACCACATAGAGGCCGGGGCCGTCGTCATTCTCGGCGATCGGGGTGAGCTTGCTGCTGCCGGCGCTGATCGCCTGAAGGCCCGGATTGGACTGGGCCGGCTGCGTACCCACAGTGTCCTGGTACACGGCGTAGGTTGGGACGCTGCTGGCAGCGATCCCGAGGATGAGCAGGAGACTTCCGAGGCCGAAGAGGCGTCTAACCATAGTCGGGACTCCCTGTATGACGAGATCCTTCCGCGGGGCCGGGGCATAGAGTGGATGCGGATGCCCGTTGCGCTCCTTGGAAACCACCGCAGGCGTTCGAAGGCGTCAGGAAGGACGCAGCACGCTGTGTCGGCATGGCGGTGCCGGTGGACCAGGGGTGCTAAAACGAAGCCAGGCCTCCTTTCCGCTCGGATAGGGCACAGCAACGCGACGGTCACCTGGTGGCCGCCGGTGCGCTGGAGAAAACGATCATCGAGTTAACAGCACAGCCGCATTGCTGTCTGGAGCTCCTGTGGAATGGGCGTACGTCTCGCGCAGCGGCAGGCAGGGCCGCTAGCGTGAGGTGCAAACAGGTGGTGTACGGGGGCAGTTACGCGCCAACTGTACTACGTAGGCTGGCTTCTGTCAATGGCGTGGAGGTTTGCTGACACTCAGGCCACGCGTGCGAGTCGGGGGCGCCGGCCCTTCGGCTCCGCCGCCGCTGTGGCCGAAGGTTCCAGGCTGGGCCGTGGGAATGGTGGACGGTGCGCAGGCCCGGAGCGGCCACCGGCGCTCCTTGACGCCCGATCGCCACTCGGCTACAATCCCTGGTCGGTACCACGGGCCGGCAATGGCGCTGGCATACAGCTAAGGAGCACCACATGACCACCCTCCCCGAGATTCCAAGCTACGGCAGCGACTATATGCCCACCGATGTACCCGGCCCGAAGGCTCGCGCGCTCGTGGAGCGCGACGGCCACGTTCTGGCGCCGATGGGCCGCGTCTACCCGCTCGTGATCGACCACGCCGCTGGCTGTGAGGTGTGGGACGTGGATGGCCACCGCTATCTCGACGTGAATGCTGGCATCGCCGTGCTGGCTGCCGGCCACTGCCACCCCCGACTCGTCCGGGTGGGGCAGGAGCAACTCGCCCGCTTCACGCACATGGCCGGTACCGACTTTTACAACGAGCCGATGGTCAAGGCCGCCGAGAAGCTCGTCGCGCTTATGCCGGGCGGTGCGGGGTGGCAGGTCTTCTTCTGTAACAGCGGCACCGAGGCGATCGAGGCTAGCGTGAAGCTTGCGCGCTACGTAACTGGCCGCCAGAATGTGATCGCCTTCTACGGCGCCTTCCATGGCCGCTCGTATGGCAGCCTCTCCCTCACGGCCTCCAAGCCTCGCCAGCGCCGGGGCTTCTTCCCGCTTTTGCCCGGCACCTTCCACGCCTTCTATGCCAACCCCTACCGGCCGCCGCTCGGCAGCGACCCGGCCCGCGTCACGGAAACCTGCCTGGCCTTCATCGAGCAGACGCTCTTTACCACCACTTGCCCGCCCGAGGAGGTGGCCGCGATCGTGGTTGAGCCGATCCAGGGTGAGGGTGGCTATGTGGTACCAGCCCCTGGCTTCCTCGCGGGCTTGCGCGCCCTCTGCGACCGGCACGGGATCATGCTGATCTGCGACGAAGTGCAGAGCGGGGTGGGCCGCACCGGCAAGATGTGGGGCTTCGAGCATGAGGGCATCGTGCCCGATATTGTGGCCTCGGCCAAGGGTCTTGGCGGCGGTCTGCCGATCGGCGCTATGATCGCCCGCCGCGAGTTGGCCCAGCGGTGGCAACCTGGCTCCCACGGGAATACCTACGGCGGCAACGGCCTGACCTGCGCTGTCACCCACGAGTTGCTCTGTCTCGTCGAGGAGGAGTTGATGGCCAACGCGGCCCGCGTGGGGGCGCGCCTCAAGGCCCGCCTGGACGATCTGCTGCCTCGCTTCGCTCAGGTGGGTTGCGTGCGCGGCCGCGGCCTCATGATCGGTGTCGAGTTGATCGATCCGTCTAGTGGGGCGCCCGACCACGACCTGGCCGAGGCGGTGATGGCCGAGTGTTTCCGCAAGGGCCTGCTCGTGCTGACCTGTGGCGCATCCACGATTCGCTTCTGCCCGCCTCTCACCTTGACTGCCGAGCAGGCCGACGAGGCCGTTGAGCGCTTCACGCTGGCGCTGGCGGCCTGTGTGGCGGCGTAGGACACGGTGGTACATGGCCACTGTGCCCGGGTCTCGGAGACATGGCGTGGATCTGAGCGGATAGCCAGACGAGCTCTGCACTTGAGTCCCCGCCTACGCGGGCTCCCAAGGCCGCCACCAGCGGCCTGCTCCCCGCTTGCGCAGGGGGGAGCCGCGCGGGAACCCAGTGCTGCCGGCGTCGATCGTGTAGCGGCAGGTGATGTCGTTCCCGCGGAAGCGGGAAGCCAGCGCAGGCGGGACCCCCGCGCAGGCGGGAACCCCGCGCTGCCGGCGTCGATCGTGTGGCGGCAGGTGATGTCGTTCCCGCGCAGGCGGGAACCTCGCACTGCCGGCGTCGATCGTGTAGCGGCAGGTGATGTCGTTCCCGCGCAGGCGGGAAGCCAGCGCAGGCGGGAACCCCGCGCAGGCCGGACCCCAGCCTCGCGCGTCCCCGGGGATTGGCGGGTGCGGTGGCGGCGCCCACGGCGTGCTCGCGTACACGATGAGACGTCCCACCCGCTACGCGCTGCCATGCTATAATCTTCCATATGCGGAAACGGGCGCTCTGGTGGCTTGGCGGCGCGATCGGCGGCGCGGCACTGATCTACTGGCAGATCGTGATCGCCGAGGGCGCCTACCTCGGCCCACGGGTGGTGCGCCTGATCTACCGGCTTGGCGCGCCCTACTACGACGCTGTGCGCCGGCCCGTCCAGGCCGCCGCCGATGACGTCCTGCGCCCGCTGCTGATCCGGGCGATCGCCGGGCTCCCCCGGCCCAGCGTCCTGGACGTGGCGACGGGCACGGGCCGTGTTCCGCTGCTACTCTGTGCCGAGGCGGCCTTCGCAGGCCAGATTGCCGCCCTGGATCTGACGCCCCGGATGCTCGCTGCCGGAGTGGCCAGGCAGCGGCACTGCTGCCCTGGCGCTTCCATCGGCTGGCACCTGGGTGAGGCTGGCGCCTTACCCTGGGCCGGCGAAAGCTTCGACCTTGTGACGTGCCTTGAGGCGCTGGAGTATCTGGCGCGCCCCCGGCGGTCCCTGGCAGAGATGGCCCGGGTGCTGCGGCCAGGAGGGGCGCTGGTCGTGAGCCGCTGGCCCGACCACTGGGCGCGCATGCTGCCTGGCCGGGCCTTCACCGCTGCCACCCTGGCCCGGGAGCTGCAACGCCTCGGCTTTGAGCAGATAACATCGCTGCCCTGGCAGCCCGGCCACTACGATCTCGTAACCGCGTGGAAGCCGCTCGCCCACCCTGAGTCTCGGTCCTGAAGGCCCGGCGCTGCGGCCCGCTATTCCGTTTCCAGGTGCCACTACCGTCGATGCAAGAGGCGCACATCACCCCAACCGCCGCCCCGATGCTCTTCGGACGCTACCGCGTCACCGAGCAACTCGGCGCGACGCGGCTCGCGGCGGTCTATGCGGCCACCGATGAGCGGCTGCAGCGCCGGGTCCTCGTGCATCTGCTGCGGCGCGAGCTGGTCGGCCAGGAGCGCCCCCATGCGCGCTTCGTCGCCGAGGCTGGCCAGATGGCGCGTCGCTCGCATCCGGCGCTGCTCGAGGTCTTCGACAGTGGGGAAGCCAACGGGCGGCCCTTTCTGGTCACTGAGCACTGCTCCGGCCGTCCGCTCTACGCCATCGGGGCGCTCACCGTCGAGCAGGCGCTACTCTATGTGCGCCAGGTGGCCGGCGCAGTCGCAGTCTGCCAGGCGCGGCGCGGCCCCGACGCCCCTCACGGCCTCTACCACCCGCCGATCAGCAGCAGTAATGTCCTGGTCGTGGACGAAGGCCGGGTCAAGCTAGTCGATAGCTGGCTGCTGCCGGTTGCCGAGATACCCGCCGACCTGGCCCACTACCGGGCGCCGGAGCTGAGCGAGGGTCGCCCGGCTACACCGGCGAGCGCCGTCTATGCTCTCGGGTTACTGCTCTACGAACTGCTCACCGGGGTGCGCCCGGTGCATGGCGCCGACGCGCGGGCCACCGCGCTGGCCCATCTCAACGCCCGGATCCCGCCCCTGGGCCAGGTGCGGCCGGCCCTCTTCATGCCCACCGCCGAGCAATTGCTGGCGCGTGCCACGGCCCGGTTGCCCGAGCAGCGCTTCCCCGATGCTCAGGCCTTCGGGGCCGCCCTCGATACACTCTGGCGTGCCGCAGGGAGCGAAACGCAGCGGCTGGCCTCGCCCGCCGCGCGGATGGCCCGCCCTCGCCCCGCCGCGCAGGCCCCTCAGGCGCCCAACTCGCAGCACGACGCGCCGCAAGCGGCCATCCCACCCTCCGCGCCGCGTCCGGCGCGCCAACAGCCGGTGAACGCTGCCAGACTGCGACGGCAGGGCCTCGTGCGCAACCTGGTGGGCTGGCTGGTGATGATGGCCCTGCTACTCGCCGTAGCGCTCGCCAGCTACCTCGCGGTTACCGCGATCGCCGATCGACTGGCCGGGCGCCTGCCAGCCCCACGTGTGCCGGGCCTCCCCAGTCTCCCCGAGGGATCGGCGGATGGGCCGTTAGGCTGGTTGGATCAGCTGCTCGGGCGCGATGAGATCTATATCGTGAATATCGCCGAAGGACTCAACCTGCGCAGCGCCGCCGATGTCGAGGCGCAGATCCTGGCGGTAGTGCCAAATGGGACACCGGTGCGGCGGCTGGAGGGCCCCGTTGTGGAGGATAATATTCCCTGGCTGCGCGTTCGCGCCGAAGTGGGTGGAGAACCGATCGAGGGCTGGATGTCGCTAAACTACCTCCGGCTAGAGGAGTAAGCCGCCTGCTGCGGCTGGGAGAGGCTATGAGCGAGGAGAGAGGGATGCGTACGCTCCATGGCCGCCGGGTGATGCTCCGCACCTGGCAGCGCGGCGACACGCTCGCCCAGGAGCTCTGGCCCCGCTATACTGAGCCCTTCAGTTCACTGTGGAACATCCCCCGCACGGCCCATTTCGACGATTTCCTGAGCCGTGGCTCTGGCGGCCAGCGTTATGTCTGGGCCGTAGAAGACGAGGCCCGCCGCCTGATCGGTCGGATCTCCCTGCGCGAGGTGGACCCGAAGGCGGGCAGCGCGCGCCTCGGCATCTCCCTGGCCCAGACCCATGTCGGCCAGGGGCTCGGCACGGAGGCCCTGGCGATCTTCCTCGATCACTTCTTTGGCCCACTCGGCTTTAGCGCCATGCGCCTCGATGTCGCCGCATTCAACCGGCGCGCCGTGCGGTGCTACGAGCGCCTCGGCTTTAGCTACGTCGAGAGTGAGTGGCGGAGCGCCGGCAGCGATCCGTCGCTGCGGCTGCTCGACGATCCGCGCCACGCGGATGTGCTGCCCTTCTTCCGGCGCAATCGCTTCGATACCTTCGTCGAGTTCTACGAGATGCTGCTCACCCGCGCCGATTGGCTCCGCCACCGACCGTAATACGCACGTGGTATGCTCGTGCCAGCGTCTGGGCGATGGGGCGGCCAGCTCCGATGGCTGTGTGTCGGGGCAGTTCTGGCACCCGGTCGCTCCAGCCCACGCCCCAACACGGGTTTTCACGTTTGATTGTTGCCTCAGCTCTGCGAGCAGGTTGCCCCGCAAACACCGCCGCCACATCGTACTCCTCGGGAGCCAGCCATGTCACTGATCGCCGGGAACCTCGCCGTCGTCCAGCGCCTGCTCGACTCGCAGCACCTGCCCTGGGGCGTCTTTGCGGGTGCGGCTGCGCATCTCTACGGCCACCGCCGCCCCATTCAGGATGTCGACCTGCTGGTGCCTCGTGGGCAGATCGCCGTCGTCGTCAAGCTGCTCCAGAACAGTGGCAAGGCCGTGCAATACGACGGCCAGCGGATCCTCTGGCGTGGGATCAAGATCTTCGACGACCTGACGGTACGCCGCGCCGGCCGGTTCTACCCCTTCATCTTTGATGGGCCGATGCAGGCCCGGCTCCGGCGTCTGCCGCTCCTCGGCGCGCCGGTGCGGTTGCTTGCGCCAGAGGACGTGATCGTCCACAAGCTGCTCCTCGCCCGTGGGCCTGCCGAGGGCAAGCATGATCTGACCGACGCGGCGGTGGTCGCGCGGCGCCAGCATCTAGATCTGGACTATCTATGGGAGCGTGTGCGGCTCGCGCAGGCTGAAGCGCTGATCAAAGAGGCGCTGGAGGGGCTGCTCGCCTCGGGCGACGGAGAGGATGGCTCGGAGGTTGCGCGGGAGCCGGCGGCCGTGTGACGGCGGGCGTACCGCTAGCAGTCGCGGCACATGGCGCAGCGCCCATAGAGCTGCAGGAGGTGGCTCTCGATGGCAAAGCTCGTCTGGGCTGCCAGGCGCGCCACAAGCTCATCGAGCGCACATCCCTCGAAGGCAATCACGACGCCGCAACTGGTGCAGACGAGGTGGTGCAGGTGGCCCGGGAAGCTCGGCACGTAGCCGGCCTCGCTGCCCTGCTGGTGGATGCGGGCGAGCCAGCCGGCGCTATGGAGTTGCTCCAGGGTGCGGTAGACAGTCGCCCGGCCGGTGCGGTCGTCACGCCGGGCTTTGAGGGCGGCGTAGAGATCCTCGGCACTGAAGGGCACCCTGTAGCGGCTGATCGTCTGTAGCACGCGCAGACGCGGCCCGGTGGCCCGGAGGCCGCCGGCCTGCCAGGCGCCCTGGACGGCCTGCATCCAGCTAGATGGGTCAACACGCGCAGGCTGTTGGGCGACGTCGTGGGTGGACATGGTGGGGAAGGAAACGAACAGGGGGACAGGGCCTGGCGCAGTGCCGAGCCGCTGTCCCCCTGGCGCGTCCTGAGGCTAAGCGCGGGTGTGCGAGGGCGCCGCCGGGAGCAGGGCGAGGTGCCGTGCCCGCTTGATCGCGGTCGAGAGGCGGCGCTGCATCTTAGCCGTGACACCGGTGCGCCGGCGGGGCAGGATCTTGCCCTGGGCCGTGATGTACTTCTGCAGCCGCTTGATGTCCTTGTAGTCGGGGAGGATACCGAGCTTGGTGAACTCGCACTCGCGGCGCCGGCCACGCAGCCCGCCGCCCATGCGCCCACCACCACCCATCCGGGAACGGTTCATAGCGCGAACTCTTCTCCTGCAATACAACCATCGGGCGGAGTGCCCGAAGCCGGGCACACTCTCGCTAGTATACCACAGCTCGCGGCCCGGCGGCGCAGCGTGGCGATGACAAGGGTGTGGCGTATGGTTCTGCAACCCCCCACGTGCCGTGGCGCTGAAGCGCGCGGCCATGGAGGGCGGAGCCTGCCTGCGTGGGCTCCCGCTTCCGTGGGAACGGCCCCACCGGCGCACCGGTGTCACGCCCGCGCGGGCGGGCGTCCCGAGCGTGACGTTCGAGGGCGCGGAAGGGCTGCTCCACCAGTTCAACGTGTCACGCCCGCACGGGCGGGCGTCCCGGGCGTGACGCCAGCGATCCGGCCCCACGCATGCGGGGGCTGGGGCATCCTGATGGAGCAGAAGCCGCGTGGGATCGAGGGGCTGTCCGTCCCTCAAAGCCAGCAGGGGAGGGCTCGCCGGAGCATGGTGGGGCCGGTGCTCAGAGGGCAGGCCGGCGGGTATGCCAGTCGGTTGCGCGCTGGTAGGCATCCCCGGTGCGCAGGAGAGTCTCTTCGGCGAAGGGCCTGCCGATCAGTTGCAGGCCGACCGGGAGCCCCTCGCTGAAGCCGCACGGTACCACCAGGCTTGGCATGCCAGCGAGGTTGATCGGCAGCGTGCAGACATCGGTAAGGTACATGGCCAGGGGGTCGTCAAGCTTCTGGCCGATCTTGAAGGCAACCGTCGGCGACGTAGGTGTTGCCAGCACATCGACCTGTGCGAAGGCCTCCTCGAAGTCCCGTTTGATCAGCGTACGTACTTGCTGGGCGCGCTTGTAGTAGGCGTCGTAGTAGCCAGCCGAGAGGGCGTAGGTGCCGAGCATGATCCGCCGGCGCACCTCCGCACCGAAGCGCCGGCCCCGCGTTAGCTCGATCTCGTCCCACATCGTCTCGCCGGGCTCTCGTGGGCCGTAGCGCACCCCGTCGTAGCGCGCGAGGTTCGCGCTTGCCTCAGCCGGCGCGATGATATAGTAGGTGGGCAGGGCGTACTTCGTGTGGGGCAACGACACCTCGACCACATCGGCGCCCAGGTCCTTGAGCGCCGCGATCGCCTCGCGGGTGGCGGCCTCGACGCCAGGCTCCATGCCCTCGACGAAATACTCGCGGGGCACGCCCACCCGCAGGCCGCGTATCTCGCCCGTCAGGGCCGCGCGATAATCCGGCACCGGTATGGGAGCGCTGGTGCCGTCGCGTGGGTCGTGCCCGGCGATCACCCCGAGGATGAGCGCCAGGTCGGCCGCCGTCCAGGCGAAGGGGCCGATCTGGTCGAGCGAGGAGCCAAAGGCCACCAGCCCGTAGCGGCTGACCCGCCCGTACGTGGGTTTGAGGCCGCTCACTCCGCAGAGCGCGGCGGGCTGGCGGATGGAGCCACCCGTGTCTGTGCCGAGGCTGGCCGGAGCCATGCCCGCCGCCACGACCGCCGCGCTGCCGCCGCTACTACCGCCCGGCACTCGCTCCGGATCCCAGGGGTTGCGGGTGATGTGGTAGGCGCTCGTCTCGGTGCTGGAGCCCATGGCAAACTCGTCGCAGTTCAGTTTGCCGAGGCTCACTGCCCCCGCCGCCTCAAGCCGCTCGACCACGGTGGCGTCGTATGGCGGCACAAAGCCCTCGAGGATGGCTGAGCCGCAGGTGGTTGGCACCCCGTTAGTGCAGATCACATCCTTGATTGCCAGGGGCACGCCGTGCAGCGGGCTGGAGTCGGCCCGGCGAGTAGCATCGGCCCGGCGGGCTCGTTCCAGCGCCCGCTCGGCGGTGATCGTCAGGAAGGCCCGTACGGTGGGCTCAACGGCTTCGATCCGGGATAGGTAGGCTTCAGTGAGCTCCGCCGAGCTGAGCTCACCCGCTGCCAGGGCGGCGCTCGCGGCGGCTACGGTGGTAGGGTAGCGCTCGGTCATGACACTCTCCAGGCTTGGCGCCGCCCAGGGGCGCCGCTCCGACCCATTATAGCGCACCGTCGACCGCCCTTGCTCGCGCCGTGGCGTGCAAGCCGATACGCTCCTGAGCCTTCCGTGGATTGCCGGTCGCCACGCAATGCGCTATCCTGCCACTAACCGCGTTTGCTCCCGCGCTCGATCAGGTATCTCAGGCTATGAATCGTCTTGCTCCTGCGCTGCTGCTGATCCTCGTGCTGGTTGGCCTTACCCCGCCCGCCCGTGCCCAGATCCTTCCCACGCCCTTCCGCCCCGATCTTCCAGCACCGGCGCCTCCCCCGCTGGTGCCGGCGGCTCCTGGTAGCCTTACACCTTCCCAGACGGCGTTGCGCTGCACCGAGGCGCTCAGCGATGGAAGCGTTGACATAACAAATCCTGCACAGTCGCCGTGGCTCGAGTACCGTCGTGTGCGCATCCTGACGACCGGCGAGTCCAGCTCGCCGCCCGGCGCGATCCTGATGCTCGAGGACAACGACGGCGATCCGGGCACAGGCCTTGATAGCGACTCTACCGGCCAGGAGATCGCCGTGCCCTCCAGCCTGAGTGAGCTGTACGGGAGTCTGCGCTTCCGCTACGCGAGCGGCTCCACTGGCCCGGGTGACCGGCTGCGGATCGAGCTGTATGAGGTGGGGCGGATCACCAGCGCCGGCCTGCTGGCGCAGATCGATCTCGATGTGGCGGCGCGTGATGATGGCACCTGGCAAACCTACGAGTGGGAACTGATCGACCAGGCGACGATCACACGGCTGCGGGGCCTCGGCCGGGTGGCGCTGCTCTTCACAACGGTCAATGCCGATAACGGCGCTCCCCAGCAACTCTGGCTCGACGACCTGAGCGCGAGCGTATGTGTGCCGGCGGCCAGCCTCAGCGGGCAGGTGCTACAGGCGGGCCAGGCTGCCGCAGATGCCGAGATGGTTGTGCTCACGCGCACCGAGGGTGGGGCGGGCGGCGCAACCAGCCTCGTCGCGGTCACACAGGCTGCTGCCGACGGCAGCTACCGCTTCAGCGCGGTGCCGGCACTCACTGGCGGCGCCAGCTACCGGGTCTGGTATCTCAACGCCCCCACGGTCGCCACCCGCAGCGGCAATCGCCTCGGTTTCTGGGCCGGCCCACTCGTCACGATCCTCTCGGATGGCGCCCAGGCTACCAGCCTCAACCTGGAGGTCGGCGATGTGGAGTTGATCGAGCCCGCGCCGGGCGCTACCGTGGTGGCCAGCGATGCCCAGCCCGCGCGCTTCCGCTGGTTTGGCCGTGGCCTGGGCAGCGAGCGCTTCCAGTTCTGCCTCTACGATCCGGAGCGGGGCGATCTGACTACGGGACTGCCGCGCCAGCTCTGCGGGCCGATCATTAGCCCGTCCGGTGGTGCGCTCACCTTTGAGCTCGGGCCATCCAGCTTCGCATCGGCCCCCGGCTTTGGCTTCGCCTATGGCCGGACCTATCGCTGGTACGTGGTTGTCTACGACCGTGACCCCCGGTTCGATGATCGCTACCAGTACGGCTACAGTTTTGCCGAGCGCTCGGTGACCTTTGTGGCTACGGCGCCACTGGTCGGAGGCGAGCCGCCTACCGCCGAGAGCGGCGACCCCGCGCCTGGCGCCGCCGGCGCGGATTGGACGCTGCTGATCTATGCTGCCGCCGACAACGCCCTCGGCGACCCGGCCCGCGCCCCACGCCTGGCCAGGCCCGCCGCGCAGCTCGCGCGCCTGCCGGTGCTGGCCGCTGCCGCGCCGAACGTGAATCTGCTGAGCCTGACCGACGACTATGGCAACAATGGCGCGCTGCTCTGCGCCTACCCGGCGGGTGCCCCGGCCGACTGCCGGCGTCGCAGCGAGCCAGACAGCGCCGACCCCCAGACGCTCGCCGCCTTCATCGCCGATGGGCTGGCCCGCTACCCGGCTCGCCAGACTGCTCTGCTCATCCTCTCTCCCGGCCAGGCTGCCGGCGAGCTCGCGCTCGACGAAACCGGCGCCGGTCACCCCCGGCTCACCCTTGCCGGGCTTCGGGCGGCCTACGCGGCAGCTGGCCTGGGCGCCGGCACCCGGCTCGACCTGGTGATCTACCAGGCGCCCTTGCTCGGCAGCCTGGAGTTGTTGCGCTCCACCGCGCCCTACGCGCGCTACATGGTAGCCGCCTCCGACCAGATCTGGCAGCTGGCGCCCTACGAGCGGCTAGTGCCACTCCTGGCCGGCCCGGCGCGCACGGACGCGGCCGCCGCCGCTCGGGGCGCCGTCACCGCCTACCGCGACACAGCGGACACTTACGGTGCGGGCCTTGCCGTGAGCCTCGCCGCCTACGATCTGGGGCGTGCCGATGCGATCACTCAGGCCGCCGACGAGCTCGCCGTGGCTCTGCGCAGCGCCCTGGCCAGCGACTCCGCAACCATGCGGCCTGTTCTCGATGCCGTGCGCGCCGCCGTTCGGGTCTACGACTCGTCTGGCAATGGCCGTCACGATGAGCAGGCCGCCGGGGGCGGAACGGTGGCGCTCGAAGAGGATGCGCTCGTGGACCTGCGGGACCTTGCCGCGCGGTTGAGCCGTGCAGTCGGTACGCCGGCGGAGGTCGTGGGCGCCGCCGAGGGGCTCATCGCGCTTCTCGATGCCCCGGCCAGCACCCCCGTGATCGCCTCGGTGCAGCGTTCGGGGCGGAGTATCTCGGGCGCCTTCATTCATCTGAATGGGGCGAGCGGGCTCGGACTGTTCTTTCCGAATGGTAACCGGCTGGGCGGGCAGCCTGCACTCGTCGACGCGGCCCTCTACGGTGCGAGCGATGGCCCGCCCCGCGACGGCTCCTGGGGCGACCTGCTGCGTGGCTACCTTGGAAGCACGCTCGGCCTGGGGCCGGGCGGGGTCACCGAGGGCCTGGATGGCGCCGGGGCCTTCGAGCCGCTCCCCGGCGGCCTGATCGCCACCGACCTCGTGCTGCCGCTCGTGCGACGCTAATTGAAACCATGCGGTTTGTTCGGTACCTCGTCGAGCAGCATGTGATACGAACCTTACGGCATGCCCAGGTGCTGCTCGAAGAAGGCGAGGGTGCGCTCAAAGTAGAGGCGCTCTTGCTCGCCGCGAAGCGTATGCGGCCCGCCCTCGTAGAGGTACAGGGTCACATCTTTGCCGGCGGCTCGCAGCGCGTCGGCGATCGCGATGCTGGCCGAGGCGTCCACCGTGGTGTCGGCCGTGCCGTGGTGGAGCATCACCGGGGCCTGCACCAGCTCGAAGTAGCTTATCGGCGAGACGCGAGCGTAGGCTTCTGGATTGGCCTCAGGCGGGAAGGGGAAGGTATCGCTGCCGGGATTGCCGCCGCTCTGCCGGAAGCGGCGCGCGTAGTCGGCGGCCAGGTCGGCGGGGGCGGGCGCATAGATCACCGCCGCAGCGATCTGGTCGCTCACCGTGATTGCGGCGACGGTGCCGGATGCGCCACGGCTATGGCCCCACATGCCGACCTTGCCGGGGCGAGCCTGGGGCAGGCGCTGAGCAAGGGGAATCACACTGAGGATGTCGGTGTAGTAGCCCGTGTAGAAGGGATTGGGGCCATCGTCTCCGCCAGCGTAGCCACGGTAGTCGGGGGCCACCACCAGGTAGCCGCGCTGGGCGAAATAGTCGCTGAAGGCCCGGCTGTCCATGCCTGGCTGGTAGCGCTCACGGTCGATGTGCCCGCGGTTGGCGATGATCACCGGGAATGGCCCCTCGCCGTCGGGCAGGTGCAGGAGGCCCGTCAGGCGCAGCCCATCGGCCGAAGGATAGCTGATGCGGTAGCTGGTGTAGCCTGGGCCGCGGTTGTACACCTCGCCGATGCTTATCGCGCCCTCGCCGTACGGCAGCGCCCGCAGGTCAGGGATCGTCAGACCCGCCACCGGGTCGGGAGTCGGCGAGGGCGCCGGGGTGGGCGAGGGCGCC
>SFCB01000168.1 GCA_004367505.1 Chloroflexi bacterium OHK40
ATCTCGCGGTATTCGCGGGGGGGCTCCGCGTTGGGGGGCGCGGGGGCCTCCCATGCCGGGTCGGCCGCCGGCGTTGCGGACGGCGGCGCCACACCACGATTGATGAAGGCCATGGCCATCTGCTGGGCAGCCGGGTTGCTCGCCACCGTGTGCACCAGTTCGTTGATCGCGCGCACGGCATCGGTGAGTTCGCGCAGGCTGCCACTACTCAGATCAAAGGGCAGTTCGGCCTCCTTGAGCGAGCGGCGCAGGGTATCCCAGGCTGAGCGGGCCAGGCGACCGGCAGCATAGACCTGGCCAGGCGGCAGGTTTGCCGGGTTGTGGTGGAAGGCCGGCGCCGGGGTCAGCGGCCCCTGCGCCACCGCGCCGGGCCAGCGGTAGGGGGTCTCGCCGGGGCGGGGACCATCCACGTGGCCGTAGATCTGGGCGCTGAGCACGGCGATAATCTCAGAGCCGGCGGCGCGGGCGTCCACGCCTTGGGCCTGCAAGGCCCGGGCGGCGGCGCTCGCGCTCGTGAGCAGCGCAACGGCTGCCTGCAAGCTGGCCGTGGGGAGCAGCGTCAGCATAAAGCGCTGCTCCGGCTCGCCCGTGGCCTCGTCGCCAGCAAAAGTGAGCTGCAAGGTCGCGTGCAGCGGGTCGAGCCCGGCGCCCTCACAGGCGAGCAACTCAGCCAGCGGGAATGCGTAGCACAGGTGGCGACCGTAGTCGCGGGCCCACAGCACCACCCGCAGGGTCGTCACGAGGCAGTAATCGTGCAAGGTCGGGCCGCTCAGGCGCCGCCCATCACCATCCTGGAGAACGCCGTCGAGGGCCACCAGGATCTGCTCATCAGGCTCGACGAATCCCAGCCCCTCGAGCTCGGCGAGGTGGGCCGGGACGACGGTATGGCTGTGGTAGAGCAGATTGATCATGAGGAAACAGGGAATAGGGAACAGGGAACAGGGAACAGGGTGCAGGGGTGGGGCTGTGCTGCCCTGTTCCCTGTCCCCAGTCCCCTGCGCCTTCGCTACCGATTGAAGCGCGAGCGAATGCGCTTCGGGCGGAAGGTGCCGACGTCGGGGGCGCTGAAGCCGCCCTCGCCGCTGCCACTACGGGCGATGCCCGGGTAGGCATTGCGGTTGATGTTCTCGACCGCCGCCGAAGTAGCCTGCAGCGCGTTCGACACCCACTGCCAGTGACCCTGGAACATGATGTCGCCGATCTGCGCCACCTGTGCCGACGACTCCGAGAACCAGCCTCGTGAGACCGCCATTCCATGTCCTCCTTGTCCTAAGCGGACACCCTATAGGTTACGGGGGCACGCCCCGGAAACCCCACCGCTACCGCCGTACTCCGTTGGCCGCATAGAACGGCACGATCAGCCAGTCGCCTTCCATCTCGGCCTGGCCCGCCTCCTGGCCCGCAAGGCTGGTAGGCAGCGTCATAATCCGGCGGAAGTCGCCGATCTGGATCACCAACTCGTCGCCGTTCTGGAACAGGTCGAGCTGGCTCACATCGGCGAAGGGCAGCTTGATCTTCACGCGGTAGCTGCCATCGTGCAGCTTGGCAATGTCGAGCGGCGCCTGCTTGTAGCGCACCGCCGTCGGGTCGCTGTCGCCGTAGATGTCCTGGCCCATCGTGCGCAGCTTCGCCAGCCCCACCACCTCCTCCGCGTAGTAGGGTACGTGGTGGATGGGCAACGGGGTGAAGGAGTGCTCGACCTCCTGCAGGTAGCGTTGCTGGATGCGCTTCCAGTGGTTGAGGTAGCCGCTATCCTGGTCGACAGGTAGGATTTTATTGACAATAACACTATCGACCGTCATGCCATACATGGAAAGATAGGTCAGCGCGCGCTGGCTCTCCTTGATCACCATCTTCTCAGGGTTCATCACCAGGCGCACCGAGGTTTCGTTAGGGTTGGAGAGGGTTTCGGTGACGCCCTCCATCTGCCGAAACATATCATCGACGGCGTCGTAGACCTCAGTAGGGGCAACCATCTTGTTCAGACCAGGGGTAATCTTGCTCATGGGCCGCAGCAGCGGCTTGATCAGGAACTTCTCGGCGCCGCGCAGCATCCCGATCGCCCACTTGAACGACTCCGGGGCGGAGAGGAGCCGCAACGTCTCGCCGGTGGGCGCGCAGTCGATCACCAGCAGATCGTAGTCGCCCTGGTCCTTGTGCTTCTTGATCCGGATGAGCGGAAAGGCCTCCTCCATGCCCGGGAGGATGCTCATCTCATCGGCGAGGATGCCCTCCACGCCCTGCTCGGCCATCAGCTGCGAGAAGTGCTCCCGCACGATGCCCCAATTCGACTCGATGTCGTGGTAGATGCTCACCTCGAGCGCGTCGAGGGTGGGCGTGATCCGCACCGGCTCCGGGCCGAGCGGGCCGTCCAGATCGAGCGAGTCGGCCAGGCTGTGAGCCGGATCGGTGCTCATCACCAGGGTCCGCAGGCCCATGTCGGCCGCGCGTAGTGCCGTGGCGGCGGCTACGCTCGTTTTGCCGACGCCGCCTTTGCCGGTGAAGATCAGCGTACGCATCGTTGCCCTTCCCAAAGCGGAGCGCTCGATCGGTGGTTGCGGGTGGGTGTGAACAGACGGCCCCGGCGTCTGGCCGGCGCATTTTGCTTAAATGCCAAAACGTTGTACCTTGTCGGCAGGCGCTTGCCCGCATGCTGTGGCGCAATAGTACCACGTTTATGGTGGTGTGTCAATAAAAGTTGCTCATATGCACTTCGCATTAGAGCCCGCTAAAACGCGGCGCAAGCGCTCCGCTGGCGCCAGGGAAGGGTCGTATCGCCGCCCTTGAACCCCCATCTTCACCGGCCGCCAGGAGGCCGTGAGCATGCCCACCTGGCTCTCGCGTCGCTTACCCTGCCTGCCCGAGCCAGGCACGCAAAATGTATGATTTGCAACGGGTGTGGTGCGTTCTCGGCGCATGAGGCCATGCTACAATGGCGCCATGAGCGACGTACCTTCGATCTATGAGCTGGCCGGCGGCGCGCCCGCCTTCCGCCGCCTTGTGGACGCGTTCTACGCCCGCGTTGAGCAGGACCCTCTGCTCCGGCCGATGTTCCCCGCCGACCTTGCTCCCGGCAAGGAGCACCAGTTGCTCTTCCTGACCCAGTACTTCGGCGGCCCATCCACCTATAGCGCGTTGCGGGGCCACCCGCGCCTGCGCATGCGTCACGCCCCCTTCCCGATTGACCAGGCCGCCCGTGATGCATGGCTCGACCATATGTTCGCCGCCCTCGATGAGGCCGCCATCCCTGAGCCTGCCCGCAGTGCAATGCAGGCCTACTTTGAGCGGGCCGCCAGCGCGATGATCAACCGCTAAATCCCTGGATTTCCCCATCGTTCGCTGTGGCAGCACTGTGCGGCGCAGTGCCCACCACCGCAGCGCTCCCCAACCCCTGGTGTGGCGAGGGGCGCTGCGGTGACGCCGCGCGCTGCGGGATGGGTATGCGCCCTTGTGGCGAACCTGTCCCTGCGCTACGATTCACCCGACGATCACCGTGGAGGAGGCACCGCATGGATCCCCTCGACCAACCGGCCAGCGCCGTGCAGGTGCGTCGGCTCGCCGCCGGGGGCCTACTCGGGCCCGCCGAGGCGGAGCGTGCCCTGGCCCTCGCTGGTGTGCTCCCGTCCCCTCGCGCCTGGGTCCGCTTCGGCGCGGTGGCCTTGCTCGTCGCCGGTACCGCGCTCTGTCTCGCCGGCCTGTTCTTCTTCTTTGCCTACAACTGGGCTGATCTGCACCGCTTTGCGAAGTTTGCGCTGCTCCAGGCCGCCGTGCTGATGACTGCCAGCTACGCCCTCTGGCGCGGCCTGGAGCGGCTCGATGCCCAGGTGGCCCTCTTCGCGGCCTGTGCCCTCGTTGGCGCGCTCCTCGCTGTGTTCGGCCAGGTCTACCAGATGGGCGCCGACTCCTATACGCTCTTTCTCTCCTGGGCCGCGCTGATCGCCATCCCCACGTTCCTCGCCCGGAATGCGCCGCTCTGGATGCTCCTCGTTGCCCTGCTGAACCTGAGCCTCTTCTTTGCCTGGGAGCAGCGGCTCGGGGCGCCCGGGGAGCTGCGCGACGATGCGCTCTTCGCGCTCAATGCGCTGGCGGTGGGGGTATGGGCCTGGGCCCGAGGCCGTGGCAACGCCTGGATGCGCCCATCTGCCTATGAGCGAGCGCTCTTCGCCCTCGCGACTTGCTGCGGCAGCGCGGTGCTGCTCGATGTGATCGAGGGGAGCGACCCTTCGGTCGGGGTTGTCGCCTGGCTGGCACCGCTCGCCGCGCTGGCGCTGGCCGCTGTCGCTGTCACCTACTATCTTCGCCGCGCGCCCGATCTGGTGGCTCTGAGCCTGCTCGCCCTCGCCGCCATTGTGGTGCTCACCGCCCAGGCCTGGCGCTGGATCGGTTCGGACGATGCCTTCGGCGTGCTGGCGCTGGGTGTGCTGGTCCTCGCCCAGGTGGCCGTCGCGACGCTGCTGCTGCTGCGGGCCGCGCGGCGGATGGGGGTGCTGCGGTGATGACACTGCGCGAGCTCCTCACGCGGCTGGCTGCCGAGCGGTCGCTCCCGGCCGATCTGCCCGCGCGCGCTGCCGCCGTGCTGGCCACTCCTCGCCGTGATCAGCCCCCCTGGTATCTCCATCTGCTTGTGGCTACCGGCTCGTGGATCGCCGCGCTGCTACTGCTCGTCTTCACCGCTATGCTCGGCGTGATCAGCAGTTCCGCGAGCGCGATCCTGATCGGCGCAATCGTGGTGGGCGCGGCGATCGGCCTGCGCTATCTGGTGGATCGGGTCACCTGGCTGGCCCAGGTGCCCCTGGCCCTCAGCACTGTCGGCGCTCTACTGATCTTCGGTGGTGTGTTCGCCCTCGGCAACTTCGCCGACAATACCAGCCTCAATCGGGCCATTGGCGCGCTCTGCGTTGTGGAGTTGCTGCTCATCGCCGTCTACCCCGACCCGCTCCGCCGCCTGCTCTCGGCTCTGGTGCTCGCCGTTGCCCTCTGCTGGCTCCCGCTGCTCAATGGTCTGCCGCTCATCGCCCAGTTCGTGGTGGTGACGCTCGGCTGGGCCGTGGCGCTCCTCTGGCGCGGCGAGAGCTGGATGGCCCGCCACGAGGCCTTGCTACGGCCGGTGGCCTATGGCCTCGTCTTCGGGCTCTTCGGAGGTTTGCTGCTCCTGCTGACGGAACCCTCGCCGCCGCGCATGGTGACGAGCCTCGGCCTGGCCGCCGCTCTGGCCGTTGTGGTCTGGAGCCTCACACTCGCCGCTGGCCCACCTACGCGCCTGGCAACGATGGCGGGCGCCCTGCTCCTGCTGATCCCCGCCTGGCAGACGCCGGGCATCCTCGCTGCGGCCCTGGTGCTGGTGCTAGGATTCAGTCGCGGCAACCGCCTCCTCCTTGGCCTAGGCGCGCTCTTCCTGGCCGGCTTCATCGCCTTCTTCTACTACTCGCTCGCCACGACGCTGCTGGTGAAGTCCTACGCGCTGATCGGGGCGGGGCTACTGCTGTTGGCCCTCCGGGCTGGCCTGCTACATGCCGCCGCGCGGTCCGGGCTCTTGTGAGGCTGCCTATGCCGCTGCGCGCATCGCTGATCGCTGCCGCCCTGCTCACTGCCCTGGCCTGGTTCAACTGGCAGGTTATCGCGACCGAGCGCCATATCGCCGAGGGGACGCCGGTGCTCTTCGAGCTCGGGACCGCCGATCCGCGCTCTTTGATCCAGGGTGACTACATGGTGCTGAGCTACCGCCTGCCGGATGCGCTCGTCGCCGCCGATCTGCCGCAGCGCGGGCTGCTGGCCGTTACCCGCGATGCCGATGGGGTGGTGGTCGATGCCCGACTGTACGAAGCGAACGACCTGCTCGCGCCGGGCGAGTTGCTGGTGGCCTTCCACCGCTGTAGCTGGGTCGTGTGCGTAGGGCCGGACAGTTTTTTCTTCCAGGAGGGCGAGGCGGAGATCTACGCGGCGGCGCGCTATGCCGAGTTGCGGGTGGCCCCGAATGGCGAGGCCATCCTGGTGGGCCTGCGCGACGAGAACCGCGCGCCGCTCGGGCGTTCGCGCTTCCCGTGAGACGACAATCGCCGCGAGCGGATACGCGCCCGCTGCTTGTCGTGGCGGTGTGCGCCCGCGCATTCGCCGCCGATACCAGAAAGGCCCGCTCCAACTCCGTAGGGATAGGTGCCGCACGCTGATCTTCCATAGGTTCTACCGCAGCGTACGGCGTCATCGCCACGGCCCCCTCACCAGGCGTTGGATCGCGGTGGAGCGATGCGATGGGAGCGGCTGAGCCGGCGCGATATCGTCACGGCGCCTCGCGCGGGCTGCCCCGGAACGATGGCGACGGCTATGGAGGGCTGGGGCGCGTCAGAACACCCTCCGCTCGCGTCTCACCGATCCCTGGCGCGCGGTTCGTGCGCTTGATGCGCCACCGGTCCATCGTCGCCGGTGTGCAACCTCCAGGTCTCCCCCGTCGTCAGAAGCGTACAGACTGATTGACGGACACCCTGGAGGTCTGGCATGCGACGCGTGGTGCTGCCGGCACTCACCCTGCTCCTGTTCGTGGTCCTGGTGGTGGTGGGCCAGGCGCTTGCCCTGCCTCGGGCTACCCCATCCGCCACCGGCGCCGTGCGGGTCGAGCAGGTCGATCCAAGCGCCTACCCCGAAATCACGCTCTACGTTTCCGCCGCCGACGATGCCGGCAAGCCGCGCCTCGGGCTTGGCCGCGACGACTTTCGCATCACCGAGGATGGCGCGCCGGTCCAGCTGATCGGCTTCGGCGGGGCCGGTGATGAGGCCGTGGCGAGCGCGCTCGTCATCGACCGCTCGGGCAGCATGGATGAGGAAGCGAAGCTTGAGGGCGCCCGCGAAGCGGCCTCCGCCTTTGTGGATCTGCTGCGCCCCGGCGATCAGGCGGCCCTGCTGGCCTTCAACGAGGATGTGGAGCTCATCGAGGGCTTCACCGATGATATCCGGGCTCTGCACGATGCCATCGACACGCTCGACGCCGATGGTGGCACGGCGCTGTACGACGCCGTGGTGGCCGGTGTTGAGCTGCTGCGCGACCAGGAGGGGCGCCGGTTGTTGCTGGTGCTGACCGACGGCCAGGATATGCGCGAGTCGGACGATCGGCGGGAGCAGGTCTACGGCAGCGAGCGCTCGCTCACAGAGGCGATCGCCTACGCGGTAGAGGCGGGGCAGCCGGTGGTGGTGATCGGCCTTGGCGAACGGGGGAGCACGGGCGACGACGGTGTCAGCGAGGCGGTGCTCGAGCGGATCGCAGCGGAGACGGGTGGCCGCTATGTCTATGCGCCTCGTGCCGACGAGCTCGCGGCGCTGTACGCGGGCCTTGCCGCCGGTGTGCAGCAGGAGTACCGCCTCACCTACGTGAGCCCGCGGCCCTTCTATGATGGTACACGCCGGGATATTCGGGTGCTGGTGGGAGGTGTCGAGACGGCCAGCAGTTACACCGAGCGCCACCTGATCAACGTCACCTCCAGCCCCCTGGTGGGGCTGGTGCTCCTCGCGCCCCTGGTCATTCTCCTGATCCTCCCTGAAGCTCTGCGGCGGCGGGCAAGCCGTGCCGTGCCGGACCCGATCGTGGGTCGCTACGCCACCGCAGCTCCCCCTGCCGTCCTGGTTGCCGGGGCGGGGCCGCTCCGGCCCAACGGCGCGGTGTCCGCGCCCGTACGCGAATCAGGCGAGCCCACGGCGCGTACGTGCCACGCCTGCGGGGCCTCGTTGCGGCCTACGGCGCGCTTCTGTGCGCGCTGCGGCGCCCGCAATGCGATCGAAGGGGATGCACGATGAGCAAGTGGCTTCAGATCTACTACTCGGCGCTCTTCGGCGCCCTCGGTGGGCTGGCTGGCTGGTGGCTGGTGGGCAGCGTGGCGACTCAGGCATGGGGCGTGTGGGTGGCGGCCCTCGCGGTTGGCGCCGGGCTCGGCGGCTGCCTTGGAGCCTTCGTCGCCGCGTCCGACGGGGCCGTGGTAAAGCGCAAGCCTGTGCGAGCCATGCGCGACGGGATCCTGGGTGGGCTGGCCGGGCTAGTGGCCGGTGCCTGCGGCATGCTCCTGGCCCAGGCAGCCTTTCTGGCGCTGCAGGGCGGCTGGGAGGGCCGCGCGCTGAGCTGGATGCTGCTCGGCCTGCTGATCGGCGCCGGCGATCTGCTGGTGAGCCGGCGCCCACGCCGTGCCGCCTACGCGGCTCTCGGCGGGCTGGCCGGTGGGCTGGCTGGTGGCCTGCTCTACGAAGGGCTGACGCGCCTCTTCCTCAGCACCAGTGGCCCCGCCCAGGTTTGGCTCAGCGGCATCGGCCTGGTCATCGTTGGCGCGTGCATCGGTGCCCTCATTCCCCTGGCGCGCCAGGTGCTCGCGGCGGGCGAGTTGCGGGTGTTACGAGGCGAGCAGGCCGGGCTGGTGCGCGAGCTGAGCGACACGGCCAGCATCGGTCGCTATGACGGCAACGATCTCTACCTGCCCGATGCCGGCGTGGCCTGGCGCCACGCGGTGGTGCGTCGCGCGGGGGACGGATTCGAGCTGGCCGTGCTGCCCGACACCGACGCCACGGCCCGTGTTGGCGAGCACCACCTCGGCCCCGGCACCAGCTGGCCCCTGCGCAGCGGGGATCGCATCCGTATCGGCGGGGCCGAGCTAGAATTCGTGGGGCGCTGAACCCCTCGTCGCGATGTCCTGCTGGAGTGCCTCCGTGACCGCGCCCCGGGCGCTGGTTTGCGTCGCGCATCCCTCGCTGCTGCTTTGCGGTGGGCCAGCGCCGTCTGCGCGACACCAATGACTGGTTGGTTGCGAATAGCACACAGATCCGTGAGATCGCGTAACAGTGGCCTGAGTCGCGTTGATCCTCCCTCCAGCCTCGTGGTATAATCCCCGTAAGACGGAAGCTTGTGAAGGAACGCACGAACGCCCTCAGTGCCCCCCACCCTGGAAAGTGAGAGCCGTGGTCACTCAGGTGCTCTTCTGGGCCATTGTAGCCGTACTTGGCGCGGGCCAGCTACTGCTCGTGTCGTCGGCCTGGCGCCTACGCCGGAGCGACACGGCGACGCCGGGCGTCCCGCGGAGCAACCCTCACTCCGACCTGGCCTGGACGCTCGCCACGGCGGCGCTCACGGCTATCATGCTCGCCTTCGCCTACCTGGCCCTTCCCTAGCCGCTCCTGGCACGCGCCGGGAACGCACGCCCTGGCAGCACTGTGTAGCTGAACGGATCCTGCGATGCCCCGCACGCCTCTCCGCCGCCTCGCCCTCGCCGGTGTCGTGGCCACCCTCCTTGCAATCGCCTCGGGTGGCCTGGTGAGCGCCACGGGCAGCGCGGCGAGCTGCCCCACCTGGCCGGTCTGCGCCGAGGCTCTGGTGAGCCCCGCTCAGCCCCTCGCTTGGCTGGCCTTCGGCCACCGTCTCGCCGTCCTTACGGCCATGCTGCTCGGGCTGGCCGGTGCGGCCGCCGCGCTGCGCGCCGAGGGGGCCGATCGCGCCGCGCGCTGGCTGCTAGTGGCGGCGCCAGCGCTGGGCTTGCTCCAGGTGCTTGGCGGCGCGCTCATGGTCCACCTCCGGTTGTACGGGGCCGCCGATGTCTCCCATCTGGCGATGGCGCTGCTCGTGCTCGGCTGCCAGGTGGTGGCCCTGACAGCTCTGGCCCAGCCACCTGCCGCCGAGCGTGCCGGTGGGCGGGCGGCCCGCGCCACCCGGCGCCTGCGAAGCCTGGCCTGGTGGACAGCCGGGGCCGTCGGTGTGCTGACCCTCGCCCTCAGCGCCCGCGCCGCAATGGCGCCTACTGCCGCAACTGCCGCACCACTGCCCGCCAATGCGCTCGGCGCCGGAGTGATGGCCAGCAGCCTCGCGCTGGGCACCATGGTGCAGGCGTGGCGTAGCCGCCGTGGCGACCAGCTCTTGATCGTGGCCGCGACCCTCCTTGCCGTGCTCACGGCTGCTCAGGCTGCTCTGCTATTGCTCCCGCCCGCCGCAGCAGGCCTGGGGGTGGGGCTCGGGGCAACGGTGTGGGGCGGAGCCCTGGCCCTGGCCGTGCTGGCAGCTCGCCGGCCCCTCCCGGCCAGCCCGGCCCTCACGGCCGTTGCACCGGCGCGCCCCTCGCTCCTGAGCGACTACCTGAGTCTGACGAAGCCCAAAGTTATCTCACTGCTGCTCGTCACCACCCTCGCCGCCATGTACATCACCGAGGCGGGCACGCCGTCGCTCTGGCTGGTGCTCTGGACGATGGTCGGCGGCTACCTTGCCGCTGGCGGCGCTGGCGCGATCAACTGCGCCTTCGACGGGGATATCGATCTCCATATGGGCCGCACGAGCCGCCGTCCGGTGCCCAGCGGGCGGATCGCGCGCCGGAACGCCATGGTCTTCGGGCTCACGCTCAGCGCCCTCTCAGTGGTGGTGATGCTCGTCTTTACCACCCCCCTCGCCACGCTCCTCTCAACCCTGGGCATCGTCTACTATGCCATGTTCTACACCCGGTGGCTCAAGCGCAGCACCTGGCAGAATATCGTCATAGGCGGCGGGGCCGGGGCCATCCCACCCCTGGTGGGCTGGACGGCGGTGACGGGCCAGGTGAGCCTGGCGGCGGTGGTGCTCTTCGCGATCATCTTCTACTGGACACCGCCCCACTTCTGGGCCCTCGCCCTGGTGAAGCAGAAGGACTACGCCCGCGCTGGTGTGCCAATGCTGCCGGTTGTGGCTGGTGAGCCGGAGACGCGCTGGCAGATCCTGGTCTACTCGGCGATGCTCGTGGCGCTCTCCGCACTGCTCACCGCGATCGGCGCAATGGGCTGGCTCTACCTTGTGGCCGCCCTGGCCCTCGGGGTGCTCTTCCTGCGCTATGCCTGGCTGGTCTGGCGCCGGGGCGATCAGGCCAGTATCTGGGGCCTCTACAAGTACTCGCTGCTGTACCTGGCCCTGCTCTTCGCGGCAATGGTGCTCGACCGGGCCGTGCTCTGATCTCACACCCTGTTTGATCGGGCGCGCGACGCTGGCGTCGGCGCCTTCGTCCCACGACACGCACACCACCCGATGAACATCGGCGTCCGTCCGGTCGCCGCGCGCTACGGCCCTCTCGGCTATCGGATGTTCACCTCAGGCGTTGTGGGGCGGTGGAAGGGACACCAGGGCGATGCCGTCGAGGTGATGCGCTCCACGGAACCACACCGATCATTTGGTCATACGGGCAGGGACCCAGGCGGCTTCGCCTACGAGGGACCGGACGCGAGCCGTGGTTTCGCTGAGCGCATACCCCCCAGGGGTCTTTTCGAAAGAACAAGCTAGCAATTCCTGCACGGATCTGCTATACTGGCGGCGGATCGTCCTCGCCGGGCCTGGAGCGGGCCTGGCGCCTCATGGGATGTTGAGGGAGGATTGGCACCATGGCGACGATGGAGCAGAACCTGATCACACTGCAGCCCGCGATGCCCCAGCCGATGTTGATGGTCACCGAGACGGCTTCGGCACGGCTGCTGAAGATGATGCAGGAGAAGGAGCTGGACGGCTACGCCCTGCGCGTGTTCGTGGCGGGCGGTGGCTGCTCGGGCCTTCAGTACGGGATGACCTTTGACGACGAGATCCGCGAGGGTGATAGCGAGTTTACCGCCAACGGCCTTCGCGTAGTTGTTGACCCGATCAGCGCCAGCTATCTGGTGGGTTCCTCGATCGACTTCGTTGACAGCCTGATGGGTGGGGGCTTCAAGATCGACAACCCGAACGCCGTCTCCAGCTGCGGCTGCGGCCACTCCTTCCGCACCGCCAGCGGCGGCGAGGACGACGATGCCCCCGCCGGTGGTGGCTGCGGCACCTGCGGCGTGTAACTTCATCATCTGTTCCTGTGTAGCATGCACCATGTGGCCCCCGCTGCATGGTGCATGTCGTTCTTCCATGCCCCCTGAGTTTTTTCACGGGATCCGTCTTTTCAACACGGGCCACTACTGGCACGCTCACGAGCAGTGGGAGCAGTGCTGGCTACGGGCCACCGGCGATGACGCGCGATTCTACCAGGCGCTGATCCAGGCCGCCGCCGCCCTGGTGAAGTGGCAGCAAGGCAACCAGCGTGGCCTCGGCCTCAACTGGGCCAAGAGCCGGGCTCACCTTGCTACGCTCCCCGCAACCTATCACGGGGTCGATCTCGCCGCGCTACGCTCCGCAATGGACCAACTCCTCGCCGGGAGCACGCACACCCCCCCACCTCTGCTCCTCGCCAGTTCCCGTTAACCATAATTTAATCTCCCGCACTGGCTGGTTTCTGCCGTTGTGCTATACTGGTACGCCTACCGTGATCGTATGATTGCGGTAATTGCCGGTGCTATGACTGTCTCCTGGTTGTGCCAGGCTTCATCTTCGGGCCTGAGCCCACACACTGCGGCCGAGCCTGCACGTACGTACCATGGCCCCGCTCCGGGCCGTCAATACGAGCCAGAAAGGGAGTGACGTGTCGGCCAAGATTCTTGTCGTCGACGACGATCCAGCGATTCTGGATCTGCTCGTTCGCATTATCAAGCGCGATGGCTATGTGCCGATCACGGCGACAAATGGCCTCGAGGCGCTGGAGCTGGTCGAGCGTGAGGCTCCCGACCTGATCCTGCTCGATGTGACGATGCCCGTCCTGGATGGCTTTGCGGTGTGTCAGCGCCTGAAGGATAACGAGTCGACCGCGCTCATCCCGGTGACGATGGTCACTGGCCTGGACGACCGGGAGCACCGCCAGCGGGGTCTCGAGGTGGGCGCCGACGATTTCCTGACCAAACCTTTCGACCAGAGCCTGCTGCGCGCCCGCATCCGCTCGCAGCTCCGGATCAAGCGCCTGACCGACCAGCTCGAGCGTACAGAGAGCGTGATCTTTATGCTGGCGCTGGCTGTCGAAACGAAGGATACGTATACCGAGGGGCACCTGCGGCGGCTCTCCAGCTACAGCGAACAACTCGCGCTTGCCGTTGGCCTCAGCGCCGATCAGGTGAAGGCGATCCGCTTTGGAGGTTTGCTCCACGATATCGGCAAGATCTCGACTGATGAGCGCATCCTGCGCAAGCCGGGGAAGCTCACGGAGGAGGAGTACGCCCATATCAAGCTCCACCCCGAGAACGGCGCGCGCATTATCGCACCGATGCGCTTCGCTCCGGAGGTGGCGCCGATTATTCGACACCACCACGAGCGCTGGGACGGGAGCGGTTACCCCCACGGCCTCGCCGGTGAGGAGATCCCGATCGGGGCGCGGATCGTGGCGATCGTCGATGCGTACGACGCGATGATGACCGACCGGCCCTACCGCAAGTCGCTCGGCGTGGAGGAGACGCTGCGGCGCATGCGCGCGGGCAGCGGTCGCGAGTGGGACCCCCATCTGCTCGCGGTCTTCATCCGGCTCGTCGAGGAGGGCCGCCTCGTTGAGCCCCAGGCCGAGAATGGTCCCTCGCTCGCCGAACTCGTGTTCTGAGCGCCGCCCCAGTGTACCCCGATCTGATCGGCGCGCTCACCTGCCCCACCCATCCCGAGGCGCCCCTTAACCTCGCACCCGGCTCACGCCACGATGCCGATGGCGCGATCGTGCGGGGTGCGCTGTGCTGCCCCGTGTGCGGTACCCGCTTCGCGATTCGTGGTGGCATCCCCGACCTGCTCGGTCCACGAGAGCTCCCTACAAGCCCGGCCCAATTCGCCAATGCGCTGCCCCTGACGGCCTGGGGCTACGAGCGTTTCTGGCGGCCCTACGCCCTCTCGCTTCTCAGCGGCGAGCCCTTCGGGTATGAGCGCGAGTTACCGTTGATCACCGGCCTCGCCTCGCCGAACCGTGGCGGCCTGATCGTCGATGTGGCCTGCTCCAACGGGCTCTACGCCCGGGCCCTCGAGCGTGCCAGGGGTACCGCTGACGGCCATGTTGTCGGGATCGACCACGCTATGCCGATGCTGCGACAGGCCCGCGCCTACGCCCGCGCCGCCGGACTGCGGATCAGCTTCGTCCGGGCTCGGGCTCAGGCTCTACCCGTTGCCTCCGCCAGCCTGGCCGCCATCACGATGGGCGGCTCGCTCAACGAGATCGGCGATGTGGCAGGCGCTCTGCGTGAGCTGCGCCGGGCCCTCGCCCCGGCCGGTCGTGTTGCGCTGATGAGCCTCGTCCGCGCCTCCACCCTGCCAGGTCGCGTGCTCCAGGCCGCCCTGGGTACCGGCGGGATCGTCTTCCCACCGCTCGATGCGCTCAACCGGGCCTGTGCCGCTGCCGGGCTCCGCTTGCGCGCCCAGTGGCGCTATGGCGTGGTCGTCTTCAGCTTGCTGACGCGCTGAGCCAGGTGGGATGAGGGCAGCGGGCCAGCCGCTGCTGCCGGGGTGGCGCGGCGGGCCTGGATGAGGATTCGCTGAGACCTGGGCACAATCCTTTGACGAGGCTTCAGGCACCCGGGTATACTGGAGTGGTGCGCAACTCCCTTCACATCCAGCTCGATCGGCTCGCCAGCGACCGCTGGGCCCGGCGCGGTGTGCGTGTGCTCCTGCGGGCCTCTACCCTGGCGCTGTCGCTTGTATGCCTTGCCCTCGGCATCCACATCCTGAGCGGGGTCGCGCTGCGCTGGACGTGGATTGGCGCCGTGGCGCTGCTGTGTATCGCATCCGGCGCGCTCCTGGTGCTGCGGCCGCGCATGCGTACCGCCGAGGTGGCTCGCCGGCTCGACCGGCGCTTTCGCCTTGGTGAGCAGCTCAGCACGGCCCTTGAGCTCGGCGCCCAGCCTGAGGGGGTGGGCAGCTACCTCCAGGATCAGGCGCGGCGCAGCATGGCCCAGATCCGCCGCCATGTCGCGTCGCAGCAGCGCTTCCCCTGGCCCGAGTTCGCGCTCATGCTCGCGCTCGCGCTGGTGCTGGTGGGCTTGCTCGTGCTCAGCGGCATCGGGCCGGCGCGCCCGGGCGTGAGCGCCGAGCCGCTACCACCGCTGGCCGTCGCGCCAGATCCCGACGAGCAGTTCCCTGAGGAGCCCTTTCAACCGCCGCCGGGGAGCGTTCCTGCGCCCGGCCCCGGCGATCTGGCCATACCTGGCCCAGGCAACCTGGCTGCTGCCGCCGCACTCGCCGACGCCCTGCGCGACCAGAGCGTGACCCGGCCCGCCGCCGAGGCCCTCGATCAGGGCGATGTGGCTGAGGCTGCTCGCCGTCTGCGTGAGCTCGCCGACCAGGCGGGCCAACTCTCCGACCAGGCCCGTAGCGATCTGGCCGGGGCGCTGCGCGATGCGGCCGAGCAGATCGAGCCGGTCAGCCCTGAGCTTGCCGAGCAGGCACGTCAGAGTGCCGATGGGCTGGCTGCCGGCGGCCAGCAGGCGGCCGAGGCCCTGGAGGATCTGGCCGAGGCTGTTGAACAGCTCGGGCAGGGCCAGCCATCCGCTCCCGGCCAGGGCCAGGCGCAGGGCCAGGCCCCGGGAGCCCAGCAGCCGGGCGCCGGGCAGGGCGAAGGTGGCGGTGGGGCCGGCCAGGGTAGCCTGCCCGGCGAGCAGCGTGAGCAGCCCTCCGAACGTCTCGGCGTCGATGGTGTGCCCCTTGAGCTTGAGAGCAATGGCCAGGGAAATACCCCCACCGGGGGCGAGCCAGAGGGCCAGGCGTCCTCCAGCGGCGCAAGTGCCCCCGGTGGTGGATTTACCAGTGGCAGCCCCAGCGGCGAGCGCGTCACAGTTGGCGACGACCCGCTGCGTATCCCGGCGGATTTACGCGATGTGGTTCAGGACTATTTTTCGCCGTAGGGATGATGGCAGCACAGCGAACGGCGGGCGGGGCCGCTCCGGCCTGCGCGCGCCGTTGCGGGCCGCCAGTGGCGCAGCGCGCGCCGAGGCGCCGCTCTTCGATGAAGCCTTCCTGCGCCGCATGGAGCGCATGAGCCTTCAGGCTCAGCGCACCCTGCGCGGCAACCCCTCCAGCGGTGAGCATCCCAGCCGGCACCAACTCCCTGCCACGATCTTCAGCGATCACCGGCCGTATAGCAGCGGCGATGACCTGCGTTACGTGGATTGGAACGCCTACGCGCGGCAAGACCACGTGCTGGTGCGGCTCGGTGAGGCCGAGCAGGATGTGAATGTGCACCTCCTCCTCGATGCCTCCCGCAGCATGACGATCGGCCGCCCGCCGCGCCTGCGGCTCGCCCAGCAGATTGTCGGTGCCCTCGGCTACCTGGCCCTCGCCCACAGCGATCGGCTCCACATCGTGCCCTTTGGTCCCGCCGCGCTGCGCCCCTTCGGCCCGGCCCAGGGCAAGGGCCGCCTGATCGAGATGCTGCGCTTTGTGGAGCGCCTGGCCCCGCAGGGCGATACGCGCCTCGCCCCCGTGCTGCAACAGCACGCCCGGCGCCACCCCCAGGGCGGGCTGCTCGTGCTCTGCTCCGATCTGCTTGCGCCCGACAGCCTCGAGGAGGGGCTGCGGGCCCTCCCGCCCCCCCGCTGGCAGACGCTGGTGCTTCACCTGCTCGACCAGCGTGATCTCCAGCCCGAGATACGTGGCCCGGTCGAGCTGGAGGATAGTGAGACCGGCCAGCGCCTCGCCCTTACCCTCGACGACGCGACGCTCCAGAGCTACCGCCGCAGCGTCGCGGCGTGGCGCGAGGCGTTGGGACGGATCTGCGCCCGGCGCGGCGCCACCTACGCCCCCCTCATGAGCCACTGGCCCCTCGAGCAGCAGGTGGTTCCGTACCTGCGCGCGCGGCGCCTTCTCGGGTAACCCATGACGCTGCTGGCACCCCTGGGCTTGCTCGCCCTGCTCACCCTCCCGGTCATTCTGATCCTGCATATGCTGCGGGAGCGCAGGCGGCGCGTAGTGGTGCCCTCGCTCTTGCTCTGGCAGCTCATGCCGCGCCGCCAGGAGGCCCAGCGGCGCCGGCGCTTGCCGCTGACGCTCCTCCTGTTCCTCCACCTCCTGGCTGCGGCGCTGCTCGCTCTCGCCCTCGCCCGGCCCCAGTGGAGCTTCGGCTTTTTCGGCGGCGAGCGCCACCTGGCGATCATCATCGATACGTCGACCAGTATGGCCGCGCCCGCCGGTGGTTTCGCCGGCAGCCGTCTGGATGCGGCCCGCGCCCGGGCCCGTGAGCTGATCGCTGGCGTCGGGCCGCGCGGCAGCGCCACCGTGATTAGTGCCAGTAGTAGCGCCCACGTGCTGGACGCCGCTGGCACCGATGGAGCCGACCGGCTGATCGCCGCGCTCGATGGCCTGGTGGCCGCTGGCACCGGCACCGATCTCCGGGGCGCCCTCACGCTGGCCGAGGCGGCACTCCAGGGGCGCCCGAGCGCCCGAATCCTGGTGCTCACCGACGGGGCTCTCCCTACCGCTGAGGATCTCGTTGGACGCCCTGCCCCTGTCGCCGTGGAGTGGCTGCCCGTTGGCGGCCCGGCCGATAACCGCGCGATCGTTGCCCTGGCCGCCCGGCCCCGCCCGGGGAATGCCCCCGTACAGGTGTATGCCCGAGCTGTCAACTATGGCGCGGCCCCGCTGCGGACGGTCCTGCGGCTCTACGGCGATGATGAACTCCTCGATACACGCCCGGTGGACCTTCAGCCCAACGGCGAGGCCGAGCTCACCTGGGCCGTTCCCCGTGGCATCAGCATGCTGCGTGCGGAGCTCGATGGCGCCGATGGGCTCCCCGCCGATGACAGCGCCGCAGTGAGCCTCGCCCAGACGCGCCCCATCCGCGCGCTGCTCGTTTCGGCCCAGCCTGCCGCCCTCGAACGGGCCCTGCGCGCGGTGCCCGGGCTTGAGCTGAGAATCGAGGACCCGGTGGCCTATGCTGGAGCCGCCGCCGACCTGACGATCTTCGACGGCTACCTGCCCGATCGCTGGCCCGCTGGCGCTGTGCTCGTCGTGCGTCCCCCGGCGGGCGCCGGGCTGCTCACCGTTAGCCCCCAGGCCCGCGAGCCGACGCCCGAAGCGGCTGCGCTGCGACCGGGTCCGTCGCCTGCCGCCGAGCTCTTCGAGGGCGTGAGCCTGAGTAGCGTGCAGTTCGGCCCCGTGCGTGATGTGACGCCCCCCGATGGCTTTGTGATTGCCCTCAGCCGTGGCGAGCAGCCCCTGGTGCTGCGTGGCCGCGCCGGCGCTAGCGAGATCGCCATCTGGACCTTTGACCTGGGCCAGGGCAACCTGACGACACGCCTGGCTTTCCCCCTGCTCGTCGCCCGTACCGTGCGCGACCTGACCCCGCCGCCGTTGCCGGCTGCGGCCCTGGTGGGGGAGACCGTGAGCCTGGAGCCGGATTCCCGCGCCACCGAGGTGGAGCTTGCAGCGCCCGACGGCCGGGTCGAGGTTGTTGCGCTGACGCCAGGCCAGCCCCTGAGCCTGGCCTTTGATCGCCCCGGCGTCTATACGTTGGCCGAGCGCGCCGGTAACCAGACGCTCTACACCGGCCAGTTCGCGGTGAACGCCGGCGCGCCGGTGGAGTCCAACCTTGCGCCCCGCGACTTGCCGGCGCCGCCGCCCCGCACCCCGGATGCCCAGGGCGCGGGCGATGAACAGCGCGCGCTGTGGCCCTGGCTTGCCGCGTTTGCGCTCGCGGTCATGCTGCTGGAGTGGCTGTATGTACACGGCCGGCGCCGCGCCCTGGCCGAGGGATAGGAGCGTATGGTCCTGCGGAATCCCCAGTTGCTCTGGCTGCTCCTGCTGCTGCCGGTCTTCGGGCTGCTCTGGGGCTGGCGCGGCGTGCGTGTACCACTGCCGGCGCTCCTCCTGCGCCTGCTGGCCGTGGCGGTGCTGGTGCTGGCGCTGGCCGACCCGATCGTCGGGGCGGCGCCGCCGGCGGCAGGCCCCCTGGTGGTGCTGGCCGACCAATCAGCCAGCCTGACAGAGGAGACACGGGCGGCGCTGCGGGCCCAGGCGGCCGATCTGGCCCGCGCCGGGGGCCCGGGGGCTCAGGTGCTCTATCTCGGCGCCAACGTTGTGAGCGGGCCGCAGCAACTCCCGGCTGCGGGCGAAGCGCCCATCGCCGCGCCGGTGTTGCCGGACCCCTCCGGGAGCGACCTGGCGGCCGGGCTGCGGGCGGCGCGCAGTCTGCTGCCCGGCGGCGGGCGGGTGGTGCTGCTCTCCGATGGGCTCGCCACCACTGGTGATGCGCTCGCCGAGGCCAGGCTGGCCGCCGCCGCAGGCGTGACGATCGACATCCTGCCGGCTCAGCCGGCGGCGCTTCCCGAGGTGGCGCTTACGGGCGTCTCAGTGCCGCAGAGTCTGCGCGTCGGCGAGGAGTACCCGGTGGAGCTTGCGGTGCGCCTGACAGGCGGCGAGGCTGCCGGCCCTGTGGCGGGAACGCTACGGCTCTGGGATGGTGACACGTTGCTCGCTGAGCAGCAAGTACTGCTGGAGTCGGGCGACAATCGCTTCACCTTCCGACATACTGCCCGCGAGCCAGGCGTGGTACGGCTGCGGGCCGAGTTGGCGCCCGCCAGTGGCGATACGTTCACTGAGAACAACCGTGGCGCTGCCACCACGATCGTGAACGCGCCGCCCCTGGTGCTCCTTGTGGCCGCTCGCGATGATGAGGCGGCCCTCGTAGCCGATGCCCTCCAGCGCCAGGGTGTGCAAACCCGGCGGATCACGCCGGAGGCCCTCCCCACCCGCCTCTCCGACCTGGCGGTGTTTGATGGGATGGTGCTGGTGGATGTGCCAGCGGCGTCGCTCACGCTGGACCAGATGGCTGGCGTGCGCGAGTTCGTGCGCAGCGAGGGCCGTGGCCTGGTGGCCATCGGCGGGCGCAACTCCTACACCCTCGGCGCCTACAAGGATACGCCGCTAGAGGAAGTGCTACCGGTCACCATGGAGCCGCCGCCTCGCCCGCAGCGCGGCGAGATCGCCCTCCTGCTGATCGTCGATCGCTCCGCGAGCATGACGGCGGCCCTGGGGGTGAGCAAGTTCGACATGGCGAAGGAGGCGGCCATCCTGGCCACCGAGAGTCTCAGGCCTGAGGACCGGATCGGGATCCTCGCCTTCGACACCGGCACGCTCTGGGTCGTACCTTTCCAACTCGTCGGCGATGGCGCGAGCCTTGCCGGCATCCAGGAGCAGATCGCCCAGTTGCCCAGTGGCGGTGGTACCGACATCGAGCTCGCCCTGGCTGCGGGCCTGCCCTCGCTGGCTGAGCAGCCCACCGGCGTGCGCCACGCGGTGTTGCTCACCGATGGCCGTAGCTTCAGCAATAACTTTGGCAACTACCAGCAGCTTGTGGAGACGGCCCGCGCCCAGGAGATCACCCTCTCGACGATCGCCATCGGCGACGACTCCGACACCGTGTTGCTGGAGCAGCTCGCCCGCTGGGGTGGTGGGCGCTACTACTTTGCCGACCAGCCTGAGGATATCCCGCGCCTCACCCTGCTCGAGAGCGAGATCGCCCGCGCCGACCCGGTGGTTGAGGGTGCCGTGCAGCCGGCCCTGAGCCGGCCCCACCCGATCGTGCGCGACTTCTCGCCCGCCGAGTTGCCCGCCCTGGGCGGCTACGTGGCGGTGACCCCGCGGGAGACGGCTGAGGTGGTGCTGAGCTCGCCCGAGGACGACCCGCTGCTCGCTGTCTGGCAGTACGGCCTTGGCCGTGCGGTGGCCTGGACGCCGACAGCCGGCGATCCCTGGGCCGGCGAGTGGACGCGCTGGGCCGGCTTCCAGCGATTCTGGGCGCAGATGGTGCGCTTCACGCTGCCAGAGCCCGATAGTGGGCCGCTACAGGTGCGCCTTGAGCCCCGGCCCGGTGGCGCTCGCCTGGTGGTCGACGCCGTGCAGCCCGGTGGCGCTCCCCTGGATCTTGCCGCCGTCAACGCGCGCGTCACCCTGCCCGATGGCTCACCGGCCAGCTTCGACGTGCGCCAGACAGCCCCGGGGCGCTACACCCAGGATCTCACTCTGCCCCTACCGGGCGCCTATGTCGTGTCCGTTGTGCTGTTGCGCGATGGCGCGCTCCAGCAGCGCGATGTGGGCTACGTGCAGCCGGTAGCCCCGGAGTACCGCCAGGTAGGTGACCCGGCGACAGGTCTGGCTTTGCTGGAGGCAATTGCCGCAACGACCGGCGGCGAGGTGCGTCCCGCTATCCTTAACCAGGAGGGCCCGGCTCCCACGGCCGCGCCTGGCGCTGATGGACTCTGGCCATGGCTGCTCGGTCTGGCTCTCGGCCTCTGGGTGCTCGAGATCGCGGTGCGGCGCGGGCTGTTTGTGCGCTAATTGAAACGACGATCCTCTTTCGGTGCCTCGGAGACGCAGCACGCTGCGGCATCCCGCCCGGCGAGTGAGCAGATCCAGGGTGTGATCCTCTTTCGGTGCCTTGAAGACGCAGTGCGCTGCCTCCCGGCACTGGCGACTCCTCGTCACTATGGCTGCTTCACTCGACGGCCTGATCTCCCACGCCATCGCCGAGCGGATCTTCCCGGGCTGCGTGGTGCTGGCCACGCGCGACGGCTCCCCGCTGCTCCACGCCGCCTTTGGCACGACGATGTATGACGATGCGGGCTCGCGCGCGGTGGACCCGCGCGATCTGTTCGACCTTGCCTCGCTCACCAAGGCCGTCACCGCTACGGCGGCCTTGCGCCTGGCCGATGCGGGCGAGCTGCGCCTGGAGGTCGAGGCGGCCCACTACCTGCCGGGGCTGGGGGCCAGGGGCGTTACGATACGCCACCTGCTCACCCATAGCTCGGGGCTGGATGTGCGGCTCTCCGTGCTACGTGAGGATGGCCCCGATGGCATCCGTGCGGCGGTTTACGCGGCGCAGCCACTGCACCCGCCAGGAACCCGGGTGTCCTACAGCAACATCAACACGCTGCTGCTCGGCGAGATCGTCGCGATGGTGGCTGGCGTAGCGCTGGATGTGGCCATCGCCGAGCTGGTGCTTGCTCCCCTGGGAATGAGCGAAACCCGCTTCTGCCCGCCGTCCGAGCTTCGGGCGCGCATCCCGCCAACAGAGTGGGACGAGAGCTGGCGGGGCGGCCTGGTGCACGGCACCGTCCACGACGAGAGTGCCCACGCCCTGGGCGGGGTCGCGGGGCATGCCGGGCTTTTTGGCAGCGCCGCCGACATGGAGCGGCTCCTGCGCCTGTGGCTGCAGGGTGGTGCCTGGGCCGGGCGGCAACTCCTGCGTGAGGCCACCGTGGTCGATGCCCTGCGCGACCACACGGCGGGCCTGGCGAGCGCCACGGGGAGGCTGGTGCGTAGTGGCCTGGGGTGGATGCTCGACCGGGAGAACTTCATGGGTGCGGCGCCGCCAGAGAGCTTCGGGCACACCGGCTTCACCGGTCCGGCTATCGTTGGCGTACCCGCGCGGGGCCTGGCCCTGGTGGTGTTGAGCAACCGCACCTACCCTCGCCGCACCCCGCCACCCTACCGACACCACAGCATCACGGCGGCCATCCTCGAGGCCCTGTTGGATGCCCCGTAGAGACGCCCCACCGGGGCGTCTCTACGGGGCGGATGGGGGTCTCTACGGGGCGGATGGGGCGTCGGTGCGGTCATCGACTGCCTACCGTCAGGCTATAGCCCACCCCACGGCGATAGATAATGCGTGGAGCAGGCGCGGGGAGTGTCTCCAGCCGCTGCTTGAGGTGCCGGATGATGTGGGCGAGCCGCCGGTGCATGTCGGGGGTGAGTCTTCCGAACATGTGCTGCCCCATCAGCTCGCGGGAGACGGCAGTGTCTTCGTAGGCGAAGAGGGCCGCCAGGAAGCGTGTCTGTGAGGCGTTGAGATCCAGCAGGCGGCCATCGGGCAGGAAGAGGCGCCGCCCGAGCACATCGAGGCGCATCGAGAGTGCGTGTAGATAGAACGAGTCCGGGTCGCGGCGGCGCTGGCGGGCCACCCGGCGGGCCAGGGCAGCGCAGCGTGCCGGGAGCTCGGCGAGGGCGTGGCGCAAGGTGAGCACATCGTCGGCGCCCCCATCGAGCCAGGCGATCCGTTCAGCCTCGCTGGCGCCATCTTCCACGATCAGGATCGGCAATTGGAAGAAGCGCCGCAGCTGGTCGCAGAGTGCGCGTACGTCGGCGCCGCCCGCCGCCTCGATCAGGAGCAAATCCGAGGGAGTGTCCCACAGACGCTCGGTGAGTGTCTGCAGATCGGCGGCCGGGTAGATCCGCGAGGCGGTGACGGCGAGGAGCGGCTGCACGAAGGCGTGCAGCCGCTGGTCGGTGAGCGTGAGCACCGCCGAGAGCCGGCCCGCGGAGCGCAAGGTCCGTCCGCCGGCCACGGCCTACCCGAAGCGGCCGGAGATGTACTGCTCCGTGCGCTCGTCTTTGGGGTTGTGGAAGATCTGCTCCGTTGTCCCGTACTCCACCAACTCGCCGGCCCGCTCGCTGTTCATCAGGAAGAAGGCGGTGTAGTCAGAGGCGCGCGAGGCCTGCTGCATATTGTGGGTCACGATGATGATCGTGTAGCGTTGACGCAGCTCGAACATGAGCTCCTCGATCTTCAGCGTCGAGATCGGGTCCAGGGCCGAGCAGGGTTCATCCATCAAGATCACCTCGGGCTGGGTTGCGAGGGCCCGGGCAATACAGAGGCGCTGCTGCTGGCCACCCGAGAGCGAGAGGCCACTCTGTTGCAGCTTGTCCTTTACATCGTCCCAGAGGGCTGCGCCGCGCAGGGAACGCTCCACCAGTTCATCCATCTCGGCCTTGGTGCCGCGCCAGCCGTTGATGCGTGGACCGTAGGCGATATTCTCGTAGATGCTCTTCGGGAAGGGGTTTGCCTTCTGGAAGACCATCCCGATTCGCCGGCGGACCTCCACCGGATCCACATCGGGCGCGTAGAGGTTCTTGCCACGGAAGACGATCTCGCCCTCGGTGCGGGCGGTGGGCACCAGGTCGTTCATGCGGTTGAAGGAGCGCAGCACCGTGCTCTTGCCGCAGCCCGAAGGCCCGATGAAGGCGGTGATCTTGTTCTTCTCGATCGCCAGGCTCACCTTGTTGACGGCGCGGAACGCGCCGTAGTAGATGCTCATATCGCGCGCCTCGATCGCATTGGCGTTCGAGCTGTCGATGTCGTAGGTCGTCATACACTAACTCGCTTGCTCCTGAAGTAGTTGCGCAGCAACACGGCGGTGGCGTTCAGAAACAGCATCACGATCAGCAGCACCACGATCGCCGCTGCCGCGATAATCTTGAACTCCTGTTCCGGCTGTTGCGTCCACGTGTAGATCTGGATCGGCAGCACGGTGAACTTCGAGAATGGGCCGTTCGGGTCGGTGACGATAAAGGTCGAGGCGCCGACCAGGATCAGCGGTGCTGTCTCGCCAACGGCCCGCGAAACGGCGAGGATGATGCCGGTAAGGATGCTTGGGAAGGCCTGTGGCAGCACAATATTCCACACCGTCTGCCACTTGGTGGCGCCGAGACCGTAGCTGCCCTGGCGCAGCGAGTTTGGCACCGCACGGATCGCCTCCTGGCCAGTGATGATGATCACTGGGAGGATCAGCAGCGCCATGGTGAATGCCGCAGAGAGGATGGTGCGCCCGTTCAGCGTTGCCCCTCCGCCCGAACTGACCCCGAAGAAGGCCCCGCTCGTGAAGGGTTCCAGGACACGCACGAAGATTGCTAGCCCGAGCATACCGTAGATAATCGACGGCACACCGGCGAGGTTATTGATGTTTGTCTGGATGATCTTGTTGTACCAGACACGATGGTCGGCATACTCCTCTAGGTAGATCGCGGCGAAGATCCCGACCGGAATGGCGATCAGCGCGGTCAGCATGGTCACCCAGAGCGTCCCGAGGATGGCCGTTCGTACCCCGGCGTTGAAGGCCACGCTCGACATGGGTGTCGTGATGAAATCCCAGTTAACCCAGGCCTTCCATGAAAGCTCCGCGCGCGGAAAGCGCTCGGTCACCCGTTCTTCGATCGCGGCGCGCTGCGTCAGCGACTCCCAGAGGGGGAAGACGGCTACCAGTTCGGTCTTGAGCACCTCGGTCTCGATCACCTCGACCAGGTTCGCCGCGTCGCGCTCCTCAAGCGGTTGTTCACGATTGAGGCGGGTGAGCACGCGCCGGCTCAGATTCTCGTTGAGGATGGCCACCAGTTCAGCCTGGCTGAGATCTTCGAGCTCGCGCCCCCCGGTGATCTCTTGCTCATCGACCTCCGACTGGGTAGCGATCAGGCCGAAGCTGTCGTTGACCACATCCAAGATCAGCGTCAGCAGGGCCACCAGGCCGAAGACAATCGCGAAGAAGAAAATTCCGCGCCAGATCTGGCCGATCAGTTGGCGGCGAGCGATGTTCTGCTTCACCGCCGGACCCTCAGGCAGAACGCCAACCGAGCGCTCCTCAGGGTTGATGCTCTCAGCGCTCATTATTCGTACACCTCCCGGAAGCGCGCCACTAGGCGCCGGCTCAGAATATTCAGACCGAGCGTAATCACAAACAGCAGCAAGCCCAGGGCGAAGATGCTTGTATACTGAATTGAGCCGTAGCTGATATCGCCGCCCGAGATGCGGGCAATGTGGCCGGTGATTGTCTCCGCCGAGTCGAAGGGGTTCGCCGTCAGGTTCGGCCCGGCGCCCGCCGCCAGGGCTACGATCATTGTCTCGCCAACGGCGCGGGAGATCCCAATGATGAACGCCGCGACCAGGCCCGACGCAGCGGCCGGAAGCACCACCCGTATGGCCGTCTCCAGGCGCGTGGCGCCGAGGCCGAACGAGGCATTGCGCAGCGACTGTGGGACCGCGCTGAGGGCATCTTCGCTCAGCGAGGCGATGAGCGGCAGGATCAGGATGCCCATGGCGATGCCCGCCGAGGCCATGTTGTAGATGTTGACTGTGTTGATGCCGAAGATATTGCGGAGCAGCGGTGTAATGAAGCCGAGCGCGAAGTAGCCGTAGACCACCGTTGGCACGCCGGCCAGGATCTCAAGCAGTGGCTTGACTACGCTGCGCACCCGATCGCTCGCATACTCGCTGAGGTAGATCGCCGCCGCCAGGCCAAACGGAATGGCGACGAGCATCCCGATCAGGCTAGTCATAAAGGTGGCCGTTACCAGCGGCCAGACGCCGAAAAGACCGATCTCGGGCACCCAGCGGAATGTAGTGAAGAATTCCAGAACCGAGACTTCCGGGTCGCCGAAGAACAGCCAGGCTTGTTGGAACAGGACCCAGACAATCCCGACAGTGGTAAAGATTGAGAGAACGCCACAAATAAATAGAATCGCCTGGATGATCGTCTCGCCGATGTGGGGGCGCTTGGAGAGATCAACGGTTGCCTCCGTTGGAATGCTAACGCCGATGCTCTCCGCGCGGGCACGCGCCTGATCTGCCATGACCACTCCTCTTCCCTTGGTTGATGCCGCAGCAGCTTGTGATTCAGCTCGATCCGATGCGCAATGTACCATCTTTCTATCATTAGTATAACCAGAAATTGTAGAGCAGTCCGCTTCAGGTTGTTAAGCCGGGACAATCAGGAGCATCCGCCGGGACATAGCGCGCTTCGCCCTTCCGCGCTGTGGCTGTTCAGAGATCACATAGGGCTTTTATGAATCAATGATGCTTGATGTTCTCGGGGTGCTTGACGTGCCACGGAGGGGCCACCGGCCCCTCCGTGGCGTGATCGCATTGTCCGGGCTTACTGGGCGTCGAGCCAGTTCTGCTTGGCGGTGTTCAGCGCCTCGACCGAAGCCGGGAAGTAGCCGACGTCCAGGATCTCGTCGTTGACGAAGGTGAGGTAGTAGTTGATGAAGGCGGCGACCTGGGGCTTCTCGTCGAAGACGGACTGG